>NZ_JAMYLG010000019.1:0-96893 GCF_040317865.1 Mesorhizobium sp. M1365 | reverse complement strand
ACCCTCGAGCGCTTCCAGCCGGCGCTCATTCGCGTCTCGTTAACTCAAATGCGGGGGTGTTGTATCGGGTACAAGTAAGCGGGTGGGGCCAGGCCAATTAAAGGAGGACCCCTCTCTCCGTCTCGGCTGCGCCGATACACCTCTCCCGCTTTGCGGGGCGAGGACCCAAGGCTCCTTAGGCGGCTTTCAGTGCAGGCCGAATTCGCGCAGCAATTCCTCGCGGTAGCGCACGAAGCGGCTTTCGCTGCGCTCGCGCGGGCGGGGCAGGTCGATGTCGATCAGCCGCGCCGCGCCGCCTTTCTCCTTGGGCAGGATCAGCACCCGGTCGGCGAGGTAGATTGCTTCCTCGAGGTCGTGCGTCACCATCACCATGGTGACGTTCTCCTCGCTCCAGATGCGCGCCAGTTCCTCCTGCATGCCGATCTTGGTCATCGCATCGAGCGCGCCCAGCGGCTCGTCGAGCAGCAGGATTTCGGGCTGCACGGTCAAGGCGCGGGCGATGCCGACGCGCTGCGCCATGCCGCCCGACAGCTGCCGGGGAAAGGCATCGCTGAATTCGGCGAGGCCGACGAGCGCGATATAGAAGCGCGCCCGTTCCTCGGCCTCGGCCTTTGGCACGCCGCGCACTTCGAGACCGAAGGCGACATTGCCGAGCACGGTCAACCAGGGCAGCAGGCGCGGTTCCTGGAAGATCACCGCACGTTCGGCACCGACGCCGTGCACCGGCTTGCCGTCGATGGCGACGCCGCCGCTGTCGGCGGCCTCCAGCCCGGCAAGGATGCGCAGCAGCGTGGTCTTGCCCGATCCGCTGGCGCCGACGATGACAAGGCATTCGCCCGAGCGGATGTCGAGATTGAGGGTCCTCAGAACGGCGAGCGAGCGCCCACTGATGCTGAACGATTTGGACAGGTCGCGTATGCTGACCTGACCGCCGCTTGTGCTGCTCATCGCGCGCGTCTCCCAACTGGTTGGTCGGTTGCCTTTGTCAGTTGGTCTTGGTTTCGCCCGGCCGGTAGAGGATGTCTGTTGCCTTCAGCTTGCCCTTTGGCAGGCGGCCGTCGCGCTCGAGCACGCTGACCCAGAAGTCGATGTCGCGGTCCGTCGCCTTGGCCCCCTGGCGCAGGCCGAAGCCGGTCCAGTAACGCGCCAGTTCGCCGTTTTCGCCGCGCTTGTCGAGGATTGTGGCGAGCACCTTGCGCGCTTCGTCGGGGTTCTGCAGCGACCAGTCGGAGGCGCGCGCCGATTGTTCGACGAAGTTGCGGGCGGCGTCCGGATGCGCGGCGATGAAGTCGCGCCTGAGCACGACGAAGCCGCCGGCCAGCTCGCCCAGCACGTCGGTGTCGTTGAACACGCCACGCACGCCGCCGTTGTCCACGAGGGCGCCGGCAAACGTCGCCTGCCAGTAGCCGAGCGCCGCGATGTCGACCTGACGGGAGCGCAAGGTCTGTTCGAGCTGCGGTCCGGGCACGACGACGAGATTGGCAGCATCCGGCGGCAGGCCGACGCTGTGCAGCGCCTCGCGCACGGTGTAGTCGAGATGGGCGCCGAGCGTGTTGACGGCGATGGTCTTGCCGGCGATGTCGGCGATCGATTTGATCGGGCTGTCGTCCAGCACGTAGAAGACGCTACGCACCTTGCTATTGATGCCGTTGCTCGGATAGGCGGCGACGAAGTCGTTGCCGCCGGAGATCGAGTTGATCACGGCTGCGGTTGCAGCCGAGCCGATATCGACGCTGCCGGAGGCCAGCGCAAACAATGATTCCGGGCCGCCGCCGGAATAGCCGACATTCTCGACCTCGATACCGAGGCCTTTGAAATAGCCGAGCTCGCCGGCCAGCTCATGCGGAGAGATGCTGCCACGGCTGGCGAGGGAGCGGAACTTCACTGGTTCCGCTTCGGCAAAGGCGAAGCGCGGCAGGCCCGCGGCGAGAAGGCCGGCGGCGAAGGGCGCGCCGGCAAGCAGGGAACGGCGGGAGATTTTCATGGTCCGGGTCTTTCCTGATTTGAGTTCTGGCCTGGTTGAGATTGGTAAGGGCGGGTGGTCAGTCGACGGCATTGCTCCAGCGGCAGAGCCGGCGCTGCAGGCTGACCAGCGCCTGGTTTGCAATCAGGCCGAGGCCGGCGAGGATGACGATTGCCGCAAACATCAGCGGGATCTGGAAATTGTATTGCGCGTTCATCACCTGGAAGCCGATGCCCTTGTTTGCGCCGATCATTTCGGAAGCGATCAACAGCAGCAGCGCCGTGGTGGCGCTGAGCCTCAGTCCGACGAAGATCGACGGCACGGCGCCGGGCAGCACGACGCGGCGGAAGACGGTGAGCTGCCTGGCACCATAGACGCGGGCCATCTCCAGCAGTTTCGGATCGACCTGCTTGACGCCGCCGATGGTGTTGAGCAGCAACGGGAACAGCGTCGCCCAGAAGATGACGAACACCTTGGAGGCCTCGCCGAGCCCAAGCAGCAGGATAAATACGGGATAGAGCGCCAGCGCCGAGGTCTGGCGGAAAACCTGCAGGATGGGATCGAGCGCGGTTTCGACCGTGCGCACCTGACCCATGAACAGGCCAAGTGGGATGGCGACCAGCACGGCGGCCGCGAAAGCGAGACCGGCGCGCTGCAGGCTGATGGCGATGTCGCCGAGCAGAGTGCCGCCGACCAGCCCCTTCCAAAGTGCCGCGACAATCATGTCGATCGGCGGCAGCACGGCCGCGTTGACCCAGCCCGCGCTGCTCGACACTTGCCAGATTGCGAGGAAAGCGATGAGGACGCCGTAGCGCGACAGGAAGCGGATGCCCGCCCGGCCACCGAGGCGCAGGAAATCCGTGCCGAGGCTTGTCGTGCTGTCAGGCGTGCCGAGGCTGGCGGCCTGTTCGATGTGCTGCAAGGTCATCGTGTTGCCTCCTGCTTGGAAAATATCGGGCTTCTCGGGATTATTCGGCGGCCAGCACCGCCGAGCGGGCGGCGGTCCAGGGGTTTTCCGGCCGCCTGAGGCCGAGGTTCTCGCGCAGGGTCCTGCCTTCATAGGCGGTGCGGAACAGGCCGCGGCGCTGCAGTTCGGGGATCACCAGCTCGACGAAGTCGTCGAGCCCGCCGGGCAGCCAGGGCGGCAGGATGTTGAAGCCGTCGGCGGCTTCGTTGCCGAACCATTCCTCCAGCTGATCGGCGACCTGCGTGGCGCTGCCGATGACGGTATAATGGCCGCGGGCCGTTGCCACCCATTGGTAAAGCTGTCGGATGGTGAAGTTGTGCTCGTCGGCAATCTGGCGGATCAGCGCCTGGCGGCTCTTCATGCCTTCGGTCTCCTTGCTCGGCGGCAGCGGTCCATCGAGCGGATAGCCGGTGATGTCGAGCGTCTGGCCGGCCAGCCCGTTGAGCAGGGCGACGCCGTCTTCGGGCAGGATGAGATCGTTCAGCTGCTGGTACTTGGCGCGCGCTTCTTCTTCGGTGCGGCCGACGAAGGGTGCCACGCCCGGCATGATCAGCACCTGCTCGGGATCGCGGCCGACGGCCGCCACGCGCGCCTTGATATCGCGATAGAATTCCTGCGCCGACGCCAGGTTCTGATGGGCGGTGAAGATGACTTCCGCCGAGTGGGCGGCGAGCTTGCGACCGTCTTCCGATTGCCCCGCCTGCACCACGACCGGGTGCCCCTGCACCGGGCGCGGCACGTTGAGCGGCCCTTTCACGCTGAAATGCGCTCCCTTGTGGTCGATGTCGTGGAGCTTGTCCTTGTCGTAGAAGCGCCCCGATTTCTTGTCGCGGATGAAGGCATCGTCCTCCCAGCTGTCCCACAGGGCCTTGACCGTCTCGACGTGCTCATGCGCGCGGGCATAGCGCTCGGCGTGGGCAGGCTGCGTCTCGCGATTGAAGTTGCGCGCGGTTTCGTCGCCGGCCGAGGTGACGACGTTCCAGCCGGCGCGGCCATTCGACAGATGATCGAGCGAGGCGAATTTGCGGGCGAGCGTGTAGGGCTCCTCGTAGGTGGTCGAGGCGGTAGCGATGAAGCCGAGATGCGTGGTGAGCGGCGCCAGCGCTGCAAACAGCGTCACTGGCTCGAAGCCGGCGATCTTGGCATTGCCGCCTTCGCGGGCGCCGAGCCCGACCGTCAGATTGTCGGCGAGGAAATAGGCATCGAACAGGCCGCGCTCGGCGGTCAGGGCGAGCTGCTTGTGGAACTCGAAATTGGTGGCGCCGTCGGCCGGCGCCTCGGGGTGGCGCCAGGCGGCGATATGCTGTCCGCCGCCGGGCAGGAAAGCGCCCAGTTTGATTTGCCTGGATTTGGTGGATCTGGTCATCGCGGCGTGCTCCTGGACGGATCGGAGAGGGGATCTCGGGTCAGTGGTGCGTTCAGGCGGCAAGGCCGACGCCGTAGGGCACCCCGGTTACACGGCATGCCTCGGCGACCGCCTGCCGGGCGCGGGCGTGGATGGCTTCCGACACCAGCACGCCATTGGCAAAATCCTTGTCGGAGGCGTAGATCGCGGTCGGCACGGTCAGCGCCTCGAAGAAGCCGAACAGCGGCCGCAACTGGTGCTCGACGATCAGCGAATGGCGCTCGCCGCCGCCGGTCGCGGCGAGAATGACGGGCTTGCCCCTCAGCGACGACGGATCGAGCAGGTCGAAGAAATGCTTGAAAAGCCCGGTATAGCTGCCTTTGAAAGTCGGCGAGCCGGCCACCAGGATGTCGGCGCCCAGCAGCCGTTCGACAATGTTGCGCGCCGCCGGGTCGAGGTCGCCGAGGCGCCTTGCCTGCGGCAGGGAAGCGCCGAGATCCTCGATATCGAAGACGGCCGAGGCCGCGCCGATGCTTTCGGCGGCCTGCCCGACAATGTGGCTGACGAACGCCTTGGTCTTCGAGGGCCGGGTCAAATTGCCCGACAGCCCCACCACGAGCTTTTTCGACATTCCTGGCTCCCTCTCAAGCGCTCTATTTTAAGATCTTGGGTCTAGCGATCTATGTTAAATCTAGAGAGTTTGTAGAATTAAGAGAGTGAGAAAATTTCAAAAGTAGCGCATTGCGCGAACGGAGTTTGCGGCACATCGCCCACAATTGGTTCATTCAATGCGCCGCAGCGCGCTGAAAACCCGCCACAGCGCCTTCAGCCGCGATGGCGCAGCGCGTCGGACAGAGCGCATGAAGCCGGCCGGACATATAAGGCAAGTCGCCCTCGGACGCTCCCGGCGCGACGTCGAGGAACTATGTCCCGATACCACGATCCTCGACGGCCTAGCGGTCCTCGGGGAGGATGCAAGCGAGGCACAGGCCACGGCGCTGGAGTGGCTCCGCGGCACGCAGTGAGTCAGGCCAATTTGATTCAAATCCGGCTGTGGATATTTGCTTTTAGCTAAATCGAGGCGGTCATCTTGCCGGCGGGCGGGCAACAGGGAGATGCCTATGACAAGCGACTTTGCCGCCGCACACCTGCACCTTGAACGAGCCTGCCACTATTTGAGCGGCGAGGACGAGACGAGCCGCACGGCTCGTGCGGCTCTGGATCTCCTGATCGATGCAATTGTCGCAGCGCAATACAAGCGGCCGGTGGGAGATGTTGTGGAGTTTCCAAGGCCGGCAAAGCTGGGGCAATCCGCAAGCGGGAACGGGTAGTCCAACTGGCGGCGTCCCTTGTCCTGCCGGATTTACATGAACCAGGTTGCCACCAGGCCGATCGTCGCCGAGAAGATGGCGACGGTCGTTGCCCAGCCGAGTATGTTGGTGCTGCGGCTGTTAACCTGATCGCCCATGATCCTGCGGCTGTTCGTCATCAGCATGATGAGCAGCAGCAAGGGCGGTGTCGAGAAGCCTTGAACGATGCCGGACCAGACCAGCGCCTTCATCGGATTGAAGCCGAGAAAGTTCAGGCCAGCGGCGATCGCCGTAAAAAATCCGATGGCGAGGTAAAATTTGGGCGCCTCTCGAGCCCGGGCGTGCAGGCTGTTTTTCCAGCCGATGGCTTGTGCCACGTCATAGGCAGCGCCGGTGGTCATGACAGGAACCGCTAGGAAACCGACGCCGATCACACCTGCGGCGAACAGAACGCTTGCGGCCTGGCCGGCGAGCGGCCGCAGCGCCTCCGCCGCTTGCGCGGCCGTGTCGATATCGTGATGCCCCGCCTTGTAGAGCGTCGCCCCCGTCGACAGGATGATGAAATACATGATGAGATTTGAAAACATCATGCCGATGAGGATGTCCCGGCGCGAGCGGCGGAGTTCGCTGTCGGTAGCGCCCTTCCTTTGGCTGAGCGTTGTGCGCCCCTGGGCAATCTCCTCCTCCACCTCCTCATTGGACTGCCACGTATAGAGATAGGCGGACAGCGTCGTGCCGATGATGGCGACCAGGATCGACAGGAACTCGCGATTGAATTCGATCCTGGGGAGCAACGTCCCGCGCAGCACCGCCGCGGCGTTCGGTTTGGCCAGAATGGCGGCACCGACATAGGCGAGCAGCGCCAACGCCAGCCAGCGAAAGATGTTGCGAATCAAAGTATAGGAGCCGAAGACCTGGAGGGCGAAGATGAGGGCGGCGACGAACAGCACGATCAGCGGAATGGGAAGCGGCACGAATATGTTGATCGCCGCCGCCATTCCACCAAGATCTGCCGCTGCCTCGATGGTGTTGCCGACGAGCACACCCAACAGCACCGACCAGAGCAGCCACCGCGGGTAGAAGTCCTTGATGACGTGGAACAATCCGCGCCCCGACACCTGGCCGAGCTTCGACGACAGGTAGACGACCGCGTACATCATCGGCAACGTCACCGGAGCCGTCCAGAGCAGGTCGGGTCCGAAACGGGCGCCGGCACTGGCATAGGTGCCTATTGCGGAACAATCGTCGTCGGCCGCCCCTGTTATCAGTCCGAGGCCGAGCGCTCGTCCTATGCCGCCTTTGCCCTCCTTCGGTGGGATGGAATGATCGGAACCGGCCTGCCTCATTGCGACGGGACCGGGTTGCGAACGAAAGACGCGGCCTGCCATGCAATAATGGTAAGGATCGGTCGCGGCGCTGGTCTCATTTTGCTTCCTTCAACAACTTGCCCAAACCCGGCGTGCCATGACTTGTTCCGCGACGACGGGACAGGGGTTTTGTCTCAGGCAAAAAAGTTCGGGTTGACCGCTTCCGAACGCGAAGCGACTATCCGTTCGAGGCGAAGATCGCAGGAGGAAATGCAATGGACGAGCCCGGTCAGTGGCGCCACATGTCGAGCGCGCCAAGGGACGGCAGCAGAATCCTTGTCACGGTTCGGCCGTCCGAACAGGGTCCGGCCGAGGTCGACATGGCTTACTGGGCCCGCGCCGATCAGTTCGGCAGCGAAGGCTGGCGCGCCTCCGACTCGTCTCCAGGACGCATCGTCGAATATGCCGAACCCGAACTGAAGTGCTGGATGCCGCTGCCGTCGGCCAATCTCAGCAAGGGATCGATGCCTAGCCCCTGGGAGGGCGAAGATGTGCCGCTGGTGGATGGCTCCGGGATATGAGCGAGCGGGAAGGGTAGTTTTGATCGCTGGCGGGACAGCGCCCCCCTCTGGCCTGCCGGCCATCTCCCCCTCAAGGAGGGAGATTGGCCCTCATCGCGGCCTTCGCTAATCTCCGACGCTGCAAGAAGGGCGCGGCTATTGAAGCTGCCGATCTCCCCCTTGAAGGGGAGATGTCCGGCAGGACAGAGGGGGGTGTGAAGGAATGCCAACGTCCCGGTTGGCCCGCCTCGTTAGAACAGGAATGCGGCCGTGGCGGGGTTCGGGCCGGTGCGGCCGTCGGGCGAATCCATGCCCCGGATAAGCTCGAGGTCCTTCGCTTCCAACTCGAAATCGAAGACATCGAAATTGGCGGCGATGCGGTCCTGGTGGATCGACTTTGGAATGACGATCAGCCCTTCCTGAAGGTGCCACCTGACGATCGTCTGCGCCACCGACTTGCCGTGTTTCCTGGCGATGCTTTCAAGCGTCGGATCGCTCAACAGCCGGCCGCTGCCCAGTGGGCTCCAGCTCTCGATGCGGATGTTGTGCCTGTCGTGGAATTCACGTTTGTCACGCTGCTGGAAGCGGGGGTGGAGCTCGATCTGGTTGACGGTCGGCGTGACGCCGGTCTCGCCGATGATCCGTTCGAGGTGGTCCTGGTTGAAGTTCGAAACGCCGATCGACTTGATCCGGCCTGATTGCCTGAGTTCGATCAGCGTCTTCCAGGCCTCGACATATCTGTCCTGGCTGGGCACCGGCCAGTGGATCAGGAACAGGTCGATCTGTTCGATGCCGAGCTTGCTCATCGTCTCGTCGAAGGCGCGCAAGGCGGCGTCGCGCTGATGCGCGCCGTTGCGCAGTTTCGAGGTGATGAACAACTCGCTTCTCGGCACGCCGGCCGAGCGGATCGCCTGCCCGACACCTTCCTCGTTCTGATAGCCTTCGGCGGTGTCGATCAGCCTGTAGCCGGCCTCGATTCCCCAGCGCACCACCTTGGCGGTGATGGCTGGATCGACCTGCCACACGCCGAGGCCGATTTGCGGAATGGCGGAGCCGTCGTTCAATCTGATTTGTTCAGGTCTATTCAGGGTAATCTGTTCAGGCATGTTCAGGTCCTTCTGCATCGTTCCGCCCGGCGCAGGCTCTATCTAGTCTGAATGGCCGCCAAAGCCAGTCGATCTCAGGAGAATGTGAGGAGACGGACGTGAAGCGCTGATCCTCCGCTTCGGGCCGACAGCTCTCTGCGACCCACGGACTCCAGGGAACTCTATACAGGACGACCCCACTATCGCGGATTCTGTGGTATTCTGTGGACGATCCGAGGAGGCGACTGCGTTGACCAACAGCTTGGAAGCCGAAGGGGCAAGAGACTGGTCGCCCCTGCTGGTCGCGGCAGAACAAGGCGATGCGGAGGCGGTTCGATCGGAATTGGCGGCTGGCGCCGACATCAATCAGTCGGACGACGGCGGCTGGTCTGCACTTCACCTTTCAGCCCTCAATGGCCGCACAGCTGTGGTGGAGGCGCTGATCGAAGACCCGGAAATCGACGTGAATGCCAGAAACAAGTGGAAGAGCACGCCCTTGAGCCTTGCGTCGGCCAAGGGACATTACGCGTGTATCGCAGTCCTCGTGAGACACCCCCAAATAGAGATCAACGCGCGAGCTGACTACTACGGCAGAACGGCTCTTATCGAGGCGGCGAAGAACGGGCATCTCGAAGTCGTCAAGTTGCTCGTGGAGAATGGCGCGGAAGTAAATCTGACCGACAAGACGGGCAGAAACAACGCGCTCATCGAGGCTATCAAGGGGCGGCACTACGAGATCGCGGAATACCTGCTGGATTCTGGGAAAGTGAGCTTTATCAACAAAGAGATGAGGCTAAACGCCCTGATCTGGGCTGGCAGCTGCCACAACCCTCAGCTTATCGAAAAGCTGGAAGCCGCGATCCACCGTTTCTTCGACGGCAAATAAGGGCCTCGCCCTTACTGTCGCGGGGCGCGTCCGCATCTCCCGTCACGACAAGCTCGATGGCGCAAACGGTCCCGCGACGCTTCGCATAAATTATTCAACCAAATGGTTGACTATCTCAAAGCGTGCGTCTATATTCAACTACATGGTTGAATTAGAGACACCCAAGATGGACGCGGTTTTTCACGCCCTTGGCGACGCCACCCGGCGGCACATGCTTCGCGATCTCGCCGATGGCGAGAAAACGGTAAGCCAGCTGGCGGAACCCTTCGCGATGTCGCTCGCGGCGGCCTCCAAGCACATCAAGGCGCTGGAGAACGCAGGGCTTATTCGTCGAGAGGTGAGGGGCCGAACGCATCTGTGCCGACTAGCCCCTGGACCGCTGGCCAGCGCCCATCAGTGGCTCAGCTTCTACGAGCGCTTCTGGACCGGTCGTCTCGATGTTCTCGAACGCCTTCTTCGCGAAGAGGACGCACGCAAAGCCCAGGAAGAGCCCAGGAAATCGCCCAACTCAGAAGAAGGAGACGAGCAATGAACCAGATGAGAACCATCGACGCCTATGGCGAGCTGAGCGAGCCCGCCACGTTCACCATTCAGCGCCTCTTGCCCGGCCCCATCGAGCGCGTCTGGGCCTATCTCACCGAGAGTGACTTGCGCCGGCAATGGATGGCCGCGGGCCAGATGGAAATGAAGGCCGGCAGCTCGTTCGAATTGGTCTGGCGTAACGACGAGCTGACGGACCCGCCTGGCCAGCGACCAGCGGGCTTTCCCGAAGAGCATCGGATGGAGGGCCGGATCACCGAACTCGATCCGCCGCGCAAGCTTTCCATCACCTGGGGAAACACCGGCGGCGTCTCCTTCTTGCTGGAGGCGAAGGGTAACGATGTGCTGCTCACCGTCGTTCATCGCCGCCTGCCGGAACGTGCAATCCAGCTCAACATCACGGCCGGCTGGCACATACACCTCGACCTGCTGGCCGCCCGCCTGGCGGGCAAGACGCCGACCTCGTTCTGGGACGGCTGGAGCCGCCTGCGGGAAGAATACGACCGCCGCCTGCCGGCCTGATGTAACTCGCGGCGGCCATCCCTGAGGTCGCCGCCAGCAACACGAAGCAACGCTGAACCGATGAAACGTGCTTGCATCCCGCAAGCCTGATGGAGGAAGTCATGCGCAAATTAATCGCTGGAATGAAAATTTCCGTCGACGGCAAGATGGAGGGGCCCGAGGGTTACGCCGATTGGGTCGACGCGTGGTCGGACGAATACGGCCTGACGCCGCAAATCGACGCTTGCCTGCTTGGCAGCGTCATGTATGCCGGCTACGAGCGCTACTGGAGCGCCATCCAGAACGAGCCCGACAAGCCGCTGCCGATGACCGGCAAATTGCCGAAGCCGGCCGAGCTCGAATGGGCCCGCTTCGCCGCGCAGACCCCGCATTATGTGCTGTCGAACACAATGACTTCGGCGGCCTGGCCAAAGACGCGCTTCGTGCGGAATTTCGAGGATATCGCTGCACTGAAACAGCAGCCCGGCAAGGACATCTACCTTATGGGCGGCGCCCGAATTACCGCGAGCCTTATCGATGCCGGGCTGGTCGATGAGCTCAGGCTCATCGTCTATCCGCTGCTCGCCGGTGAAGGAAAGGCGCTGTTTGGGACGGCGAAAAATCGTCGTGGGCTCGAACTGCGCAAGGTCGAACAGCTTTCGGACGGCCGCGTTGGGCTGGTCTACGGGATCGGCTAAAGCGCGTCGCGTTCGATCGGCCTCATGCGATGCGCTTTTTACACGGCATGCATTAGCGCCAACGTCAGGCAACGACGCCGCGGCAGGCCCAGGCGACATTGGCAAAGGACCTCGGGCCGTCGGGCCGGCCGGCCTCATAGGCGTCGCGCATGGCGGCGTCGGTGCGCGCCCGCTCTTCCGGGTCGAGCGCGGCCACATACTTGCCGAGCGGCCCTTCGCCGGCGGCAATCGGCGCCCAGTAATCATCGAAATTTTGGTAGTCCATGCGGATCATCAACTGGGTTTCCGTAACGTCGCGGAGATCCTGTTCGACAAAGGTCCGTTTCATTTCACCCGGCTGCATCATCGGCTGCGTGCAATAGCGGGCACGCAACTGGCGTCCGCCTTCACTGAGCACCGCCACCGTGTCGATCATCATGCGCATCCCCGGCATGCCGCCGAGATGGTCCCATACCGTCGCCGCGACGACGCCGCCCGGCCGCACGACGCGGCGCATCTCGGCGACTGCCTTGCCGGCTTCGGGCACGAAATGGAGCACGAGCAGGGCTAGGGCACGGTCGAACGCGCCATCCTCAAAGGGCAGGGCGCAGGCATCCGCCTGACGGATTTTTATCCGCGGATCGGTGTTGCGTCGGATTGCCTCCTCGACGAAAACGGCCGAAAAGTCGATCGCCGCGACCTCGCCGAGGTCAGCGGCCTTGACGAGCGCGAAGGTCAGGCTGCCGGTACCGCAACCGACGTCGAGGATGTTTTCGCCGTCGGCAAGCCCCACGAAGTCGATGAACAGCGGCGCGAGTCTTTGGCTCCAGCGGCCCATGAGCTGCTCATAGCCGGCAGCATGATGAACATTGAAACTTGAAGTCATCGAAGCCTCCTCCCAAAGCCGTATGCTAGACTTCGGCGGCCGCTGACGAAAGCCACTTTTGGCGCGTGTTGGTTCGGCAGCCCGGAGCGCGCGAAGACATCGCCGGCCGGATTTGACGGCGCCGACCAGCCAGCCTCCGTGGCCTCGACCACCTATTCGGCGGGCAACCCGCGGCGCTTCCATTCGCTGCGCGGCACCGGATCTCCGACACGGAAGGCGAAGGAAATGACTTTCGTCGCGTCCGGATCGACCTCGCAACGATAGCTCAAATCGTACCACTGCCCGTTGGCACGGAAGGCGGTCCTGGGAACTTGCATGATAGTGCCTTCCTTCAGCCTGAATGAACGCAAGAGGTCGGGAAAATAGGGGGGCGAGGCGCGGCGCAACTGTTCGCGCAATTCCGTGAGGCAGAGCTGACCGATCCGCACGGGGCGGGGTATATTGCCCATTGCGCTTGTCGCTATCGGATCACCGGTTGCTGCTTCCGAGAACAACGTCTTGGCTTGCTGAAGCTTCAAGGGTTTTTGCTCCTTGACATCCGCTGGCCTGGGCTTCGGCGGCGGTGATGCGCCAGGCGACGGAGCCTGGTCTTTCCCCTCGACCGCTGTCACGGCAGGTGGCTGTGCAAGATCCTGGTTACTGGGAACTTGCGGCGCTGGCGGTTGTTCCGAACCATCCTCCGCACTGTTGCCGTCCAGAGACTTGCGAGGACCGGCGTCCTTCTCACCGAATTGGAAGACAGGTCTCTGCGCGGTGACCTCACGGCTCGTCGGCGTCTCGACCTTGGCTTCCGGCTGCTTTTCCGGCTTGGGCGGTTCAGCGGGGGACGGAGGTTTGGTTTTTTCCGGCGGTTTAGGCGGCGGCACGATATCAACTGCGATGGGCTGCTCCTTCTGCGGCTGCGGGGGCGACAGCGGCAGTGCGGACAAAAGAAGCGCGGCGGCGAGCAAATGCACGACCGCGGAGGCAGGCAAGGCCCACCCGAAAACCCGGCGCTGATCCCGTATGTCGTTTCTCATCATGACCGGTGTGTGGAATGAAATATTGGCGGCATCAAGCATCGATGCCGCCGGACGTCGAAATAACCCGTTGCGAATCGATAGTCGGCGGCTGCAACACGGCGCGGCATCCAATCGTGTGGCGTCGGCGTCCGCGCAGGGGACCGGGCCAGCAGCGCATGCGGCAAGTCGTCATTTCAGGCGGCTAGCAGGCACGCCCTGCCGGCACGGTGTCGCCGGTTGAAATCACAGGGAAACCGATAGCCCGCCGTCAACCGCCAGCACGTGCCCGTTGACGTAAGCGGCAGCGTCGGAGGCGAGAAACACCACGGCTCCGCCGAGCTCCTCAGGCTGGGCCCAGCGGCCCGCGGGGGTTCGTGCCTCGACCCATTTGGTGAAGGCCTCGTCGCGCATAAGTGCGGTGTTGAGCTCGGTGGCGAAATAGCCGGGGGCGATCGCGTTGACGGTGATGCCGTGACGGCCCAGCTCAGCGGCAGTGGAGCGTGTCAGCCCGTGCAGGCCCGCCTTTGCCGCCACATAGGCGTGAATGGTGGGACGGCCAAGGTTCGCTGCGACCGATCCGGTGTTTATTATGCGCCCGAACTTGTTTGGCAGCATCAGGCGCACCGCGTCGCGCATCATGCGGAAGCAAGCCGACAGATTGACGGCAACCACATGGTTGAAATCCTCGTCCTGCCATTCGACCAGCGGTTTACGATGCTGGATGCCGGCGTTGTTGACCAGAATATCGAGGCGGCCGTGGCGTTCGACGATTCCTTCGAGCGACGCCCTTGAGATCGCCGCGTCGGTGACATCGAACGGCAGGGCTTCTGCACCGATCCTTTCGGCGGCCGCGGAAAGGGCGGCCATGTCGCGCGCATTGACGATCACCGTCGCGCCGTTTTCCGCAAGTGCCTTGGCCATGGCAAAACCAAGACCACGCGAGGCACCCGTGACCAATGCGACACGGCCCTTGAGCGAGAACAATTCCGGCATTGAGATCCCCTGTGAAAAGGGCGGGAGTTTCCTCCCGCCCAAAAGCACTATTTGGCGACGCAAGTGTCGGCTGTCTCCGGAGTGCAGACATCGAGGCCCGTGTAGGTCGGGTCGGCCGGCGGAGCCTTGCCCTCCTTCATTTCCTTCAGCGCCATCATCGTCTTGTAGCCCATCTCGAACGGCCGCTGGCCGACCTGGCCAAGGGAGAAACCTTCCTTCATCTGGTCGATCTGTACCGGAAGCGTGTCGGCAACGACAAGGGCCAGGGCTTTCGAGGCGATCTTGTCCTTGTACGGTGCGACCGCGGCGCGGTTGGCATCGGGAATGAACTGCGGGAAGCCACCGGTTGGGACGAATGCGTCGAGGTTCGGGTTTTTCGCCATGATATCCTCGAACTGTTGCACCGAAAGCGGGAAATCATCGTTGGTGTAGAGCGGACAGCCTTCGATTTCGGTCCAGCCGTTCTGGCCCGTCAGCCGATCCCCGGGCGAGGCCGCCGATTTGGTGCCCGAAAGCGTATCGCGAATGCCCTGCATGCGCTCGTTGTGGTTGGCCGCCGCGGCGCCGCCGGACTGGATGCAGATCGTGCCGCCTTTGGGCTTGATCTGCATTACAAGCTTGGCGAGGTTCTCGCCGATTTCGTAATTGTGCGTGCCGATATAGGCAACGCGGAGATCCTTGTTTTCGGGCAGGAGATCGGAGTCCCAGGTGAGGACCGGGATGCCGGCTTCCTTGGCGGCCTGCAGCGCAACCGCCATCGCCGCGGCGTTCGATGGCGACACGGCGATGCCGTCCACCTTCTTGGCCACGAGGTCCTGTACGATCTGCACCTGCTCGTCGCCACCACCATGTTCGCCGGGGCCGATATACATGCACTCCACGGCGCCATTGGATTCGGCCTCGGCTTTCTTGCAGCCGTCGCGTGCCTGGTCGAAGAAAGGATTGTTCATGTTCTTCGGCACCAGGGCGAAGGTGTATTTCGCCTGGGCGCCGGAAACGGCGAGCACCATTGCGCCAAGCGCCACGGCGGCCGTCAGCAGATGTTTTTTCATGTGACGTTCTCCTCCTGGGTGTGATCCCGCAAGCCTCCCGCCGGCGGGTTTCTAGCGGCGTTTTTTGGGCATCAAGACTGCCAGCGACGCGGCGAGAATCGATTTGCCGCCGGTTTGCATGCCCAAAAGAACCGCAAGAACGATGAAGGCGCCGACGAAGGCACCCTGCCAATTTGAATCGATACCGGCCATCAGCAGCGCATTCCTGATCACCTCGAGGAAGGCCGAACCGATGATCGCACCGAAGGCCGTGCCGGCGCCGCCCATGAGGCTGGCGCCGCCAATGACTGTCGCGGCGATAACGCGCAGCTCGTAGCCCTGGCCCATGGCATTGATGGCCGAGCCGTTATAGCCGAGGAGCAGGAGCGAGGCGAGCGCGGCGGTGAAAGCCGAGAAGACATAGGCCTGGAATTTAATCCAGTTGACCGGAACGCCGGTGAGCCGTGCCGCCTCCTCATTGCCGCCGATGGCGAAGAGATGCCGGGCCCAGGCTGTGAAGTTGAATACGAAGCCGAGAATCAGGGCCAAGATCACCATGGTCCAGAATTGTGACGACAGTTCTGGTATCCAATGCGGTGCCCAGTCGTTCGGACCATGCCGCGGCCATTTCCACTGACCGATTGCCTTCACGATCGGAGCATCGGGCCCGAACTGGTAGAGCATCTGGTTGGCCGAGAATACGACCGCCAGCGAGCGCGCGACGGACAGCATACCGAGGGTGACCACAAAGGACGGCATCCCGACATAGGCGACAAAGAATCCGTTGACCGCGCCACAGGCCAGACCGGAGAAAAGGCCCATGGCGAAGGCGACGTACCAGGGATAATGCCAAGTGAGGAACAGGCCGGCGACGATGACCACGAGACCCATGACGGAGCCGACCGACAGATCGATACCGCCGGTGATGATGACGATCGTCATGCCAAGTGCCATGATGCCGAAAGGTGCGAAATTGCGCGTCACATTGGCGACATTTTCAGACGTGCCGAAGCTCGGCTCCATCGCAGTCATCAACATGACGAGCGCGATGAGCGCGATCGTCACCCAGAAGGGCTGACTTGAAATCACACGCTGGAGAACTGTTTTTTCCTTGGTCGGGACGAAATCCGACATGGCCGGCCGGCCATGTTCTTCGACTGAGCCCTGAACGCCAATTGACTCCTGAACACTATTCGCCACGGATGGCCCCCGTTATCAGTCCAGTGATTTCCTCGGGCGATGTTTTGTCGGCTGGCTTGTCGGCAACTTTCGAGCCCCGCCTGAGGACGATAATGCGATCTGCCACGGCGAACACGTCAGGCATTCGGTGACTGATCAGCATGACGCCGACTCCTTGTGCTTTGAGGCGTCGGATCAGTTCGAGTACTTCCGCCACCTGGCGCACGGAGATGGCGGCCGTTGGTTCGTCCATCAGCACCAGCTTGGCATTTGAAAGCCGGGTCCGCGCGATGGCGACCGCCTGGCGCTGCCCACCCGACATCTTCCTGACGAGGTCGCGCGGCCGGGTTTCCGATTTGAGTTCCTTGAACAGCGCTGCCGAGCGATCGATCATCGCCTGCTTGTCAAGAATCCTGATCGGCCAGAAGCCTTTCTTGATCTCGCGCCCCAGAAAGACGTTCTGCGCGGCCGTCAGATTATCGGCGAGCGCCAGGTCCTGATAAACAACTTCGATCCCCTTGGCGCGGGCCTGCACGGGCTGGTGGAAGTGGCACACCTCGCCCTCGACTACAATTTCGCCGTCGCTCGGAGGAAAATTCCCGGCCACAGTCTTGACTATCGTCGACTTGCCGGCGCCGTTGTCCCCCATCAGACCAACGACTTCGCCTCGCTCCACCTGGAAGCTGACGTCAGTCAGGGCCTGGATAGCCCCGAAATTCTTGGAGACGTGGCAAACCTCAAGCACCGGCATCGCGGTCCTCCCGGGACAACATTTATCGGTCTTGTCCCTGGTCAATGCACAGCAGCTAATCAGCGAAACGTATTCAACACAATCATTTATTAGGTCAGGCCTTCCGGCCGTAACGCGCCTCGTCCAAGTGTGACTTGTAGCTGCTGCAGAGCACCGAGGCGCTCGGCCGATCCGTACAACAGCCACCAGGCGATCCTCATGCTTGCGCCGCTTCATATCCGTTTCGGGTGAAATGAGTGGGCATTTTTCGAGCGGTGCCAACGCCTCGGGTATGGAGCGCGGCAGAACACGGCTATGCGTCATTCAAACACACGAGGACAGTGGCCAAGCCTGTCCCTAGCGTGCGTCGGCCAGAGCGCACGTCAGGAGATGAACCCGCATTCGGGGGAGGCGAGGGTCAAGTATTGAAAATCCGCTCCTTGCCGGCGCTGCACGAGAGGGATATTCGGTCATGAATTTCAAAGGTTTGATCAAGCGTGCCGAGACAGTGGAGAGAGCGTTCAAGGAGCTCGAAACCGATTTGGCGGATGCGTTTAGCGAATGTCTCAATGTGGACGATCAGTCGCCGTTGAACGACGTCACTGTGCCGGATGAGACGGTATCGGATGAGAATCTCGCGACAACGGATGACAGCTCGCAGCTCGAAGCCAATGCGGACGCCTTCGAGACCGCACGACGGCTGTCCCCCCATACGCAAACCCGGCTGGCTGCCTTAAATGCGGTCGATGGGCTCTTTCACGACGCGCAGGAGTATCTGGGGGAGATCAATGCGAAACTGTCGGAGATCGCGACCTCGCATCATCTGACGGGCGAATTCCTGAAACTGCTTCACGGCGACATTCTTCGCGCCAACGAATTGGAGCTGGCAAATACCGGCCTGACCGCGCAGCAAAGGGTGCTGTCCGAACAGCTCCACGATGCAACCAGAAAGCAGCGCGAGCGCGACAGCGCTATCGAGGCCCTGCAGCAGCACGAGGCGAGCCTGGTCGAGGACAAGGAAGCACTTCGCGGCGCGCTGGCTGCGGCAAGGCTGGAACTCGTCGTCGCAGGCAATGCGAGCGCAAAACGCGAGGCCGAGTTCGGCGAGCTTGTCAAAACGCTCTCGGCCAGAGCGGTCGAGGCCAACAGACGCTCGCGCGAGAACGAGATGCTGCGGGAGAAGCATGTCAGTCTGTCGATCGATCTCGACAAGGCGCTGAAACGGGAGGCCGAGGCGCGGCACAGGCTGGACGAACTCTCGACCGTCCATGCCAATGACGCCGCGCAGGTTTCCGAACTGCTGGCCGCGCTTGGCAAGAGCGAGAAAGAGGAAATGCGGCTGCAGAAATCGCTCGATATGGCGCAGACGAAGCTATCGGAAATAACGGAAGCGGCCCGCCTCAGGGACGGTGACAGGGAAGCCGAGCTTGCACGCAGTGTCGCGGAGATGACCGGCTTGCGTTCTGAAATCGAGGACCTTCGATCGCGGCTGGAAGCCGCCTCCAACCACAACAGCGAAGCCGTCACCGAGATCGCCAGGCTCAAGGCTCAAGCGAGCGACGCGGTGGCCGAAAAGCAAATTGTCGAGCAAAAATTGTCCGCTCTCACGAAGGAGAGCGAACACGACAAGATGAACCTTTCCGCGGTCAGCGCGAATTTTTCGCAGCTTTCCCTGCAGCAGGCATCCGAACAGATACAGTTCGACGTCCAGCGGCAGGAATGCGAGGATCTGCGAGCCGAAGTCGCGTCGCTTCAAGCCCGGGTCAAGGAACTGTTGCCCTATGAGCGGCTCCACAAGGCCACCAACGCCAGACCGCGTGAAGACGGCGTGGTCGAGATCACCGCCGCGGTGGCGGAGAAGGCCCGCGCCAGCAGGCGGCGCCTTCGCCTGCGCGCTGCTTCGTAGCTCAGGCGCGGCTGTCTGAATTTCGACTGGTGCGAAGCGAACATCCGTCGATGGAAGCGATCCTTGGGGCTGGCCTCCCCTGCGTCAGGCTGCAATAGTGCACGCCGGTGAGGCGGAGGGGGCTGAGCGTGCGGCTATTCACAAACCGGAACCACCTCCGTTGGAGGTTGGCCGTCATCGCAATCATGGTGCTTTCGCCGAAGGCGGCGTCGGCCGACACCATTACGCCCGACCGGGTCGCCGCGGCCATTGCGAAGCTCGAATTGCTTGCCGAAGGCGTCGTCGCGGATGGTAGCGTGCCCGGTCTGGCCATCGGCGTCGTGCACGGCGACGAGGTGATCTTCCTCAAGGGGTTCGGGCATCGCGAAGCCGGAAAACCGGAGATCGTCGATGCTGACACGGTCTTCCAGATTGCCTCGCTCTCCAAGCCGGTCTCCGCCACCGTCGTGGCGGCGCTGGTCAGCGACGGGATCGCTTCGTGGGATTCCAAGATCGCCGACCTCGATCCGGCTTTCCGGCTCGCTCAGCCCTATCCGACCAGCGAACTCACGGTCCGCGACCTGTTTGCGCACCGCAGCGGGCTTCCCGGCACCGCCGGCGACGACCTCGAGGACATCGGCTATGACCGCGCGGAGATCCTGCGCCGGCTGCGGTTCGCGTCGCCGTCATCGAGCTTTCGTGCGGGCTATTCCTACAGCAATTTCGGACTGACCGAGGGTGCGGTCGCGGCCGCGAAGCCGACGGGTAAATCATGGGAAGAGGTCGCCGAAGAGAAGCTCTACCGTCCGCTTGGAATGGCCTCGACCAGCTCCCGTCATTCGGACTTCATCAAGCACGCCAACCGCGCCGAGCTCCACGCCAAAATCGATGGCGCCTGGACCGCGAAGGTCCAGCGCTATCCGGATGCGCAGGCGCCAGCAGGCGGCGTCAGCTCCACCGCACGCGACCTCTCGCAATGGATGCGCCTTGTGCTCGGCAACGGGGTCTATGCCGGCAAGAGACTCATTGCCGCCGATGCGCTGGAACAGACACATATTCCCTTGATGGTTCGCGGCAAGAACCCCGTCTCCGGAGGCGAGGCCTTCTACGGCCTCGGCTGGAATATCGAATTCGGCCGGCACGGGCTGATCTGGGGTCATGCGGGCGCCTTCAGCACCGGCGCACGCAGTCTGGTGATGCTCTTCCCCGAGGAGAAGCTTGGCATCGTCGTCATCGCCAACGCCTTTCCGACAGGCGTGCCGGACGGGCTGTCCGACAGCTTCGCCGATCTCGTCTTCGACGGAACCCTGGGCAAGGATAAGATAAAGGCATGGAATGATATCTATGCGAGCATGTTCGGCCCGGTGATTGCGGCGGCCAAGGCCACCTATGCCGCGCCGCCCTCTCCAGCAAGTCCGGCCGAGCCGGCCAGTGCCTATGCAGGCCGTTACTTCAACGACTTCTTCGGCGAAGCTATTGTGTCGGGCGAAGGAGACGCTCTTGTCCTTAAGGTCGGGCCTGCCGGTGCGCGGTCTTATCCACTGAAGCATTTCAACCGCGACCTCTTCGTGACCTTCCCCGATGCCGAGATGCCGGACAGGCCTTCGGCTGTCAGCTTTGCCCTCGGCCCCGACGGCAAGGCGTCGGCCATGACCGTTGATTTTCTCAACGACAATCATCTCGGCACGCTGCGGCGCGTGGGGGATTAGCCACCGGCGGTGAGGGAGCCTATGCCGGGCCGAACTGAAGCAATTTGAAGCAATTGCCGCTTCCCGACTTCAACTGCGTCAGGAAGCCTTTCGACCGGTCGATCCATTCCTGGTGCGATCTGGCATCGGCTTCGATTTCATTGGCCGGTGCAAGCTTGACGAAGCCGCGCCCCGTGCTGAAAAGCCAGCACGCGCGGCCGAGAAACCGCCTGCTGCGCTGGCGCAGCAGATCGGCATCATAAAAGACGTCGAGCACCTCCTGCTTGATCTTCCGCTCCTTTTCGGGATTGGCAATCGCAACCTCGATCGGCTCGCCGCCGATCGCATCCTGCAGGTCCTTGTAATCCAGGGCGATCTGGGTAGTGGCATATTTGATGTCGCTCTCGTTCCGGACGATGTTGAACCAAAGCATTGGGTTGAGCTCGTTGACGACGAACGATGCTTCGAAATCGCGTGACAGATTGAGAATATCGAACCCCTGAACATCGACGTCGCGCTCGACCAGAAGGATCTGGGAAACCTGCTTGGCAAGCCCCGTTCCGTGGGCGCTGACAGCGGCGTTGTCACCGCCGTGTTCCGGACTGACATAGGCACCGCCATCATCCAGCAGCGCGTCGAATTCGCCGAGGGCCTCCACGACAGCGCTGCCGCGGGCAACACGCGCTGCCAGTTTGGCGAGAACCTGCTGGAGCTCCGTTTCGCGTTTGCGCTGGTCCTGATAATTCTGCTGAAAAAAGAAGATGAACAGGGACACGCCAATCCCGATCAGGATCACGCCCAGCTGCGAAAAGATATTGCGATAATATTCCAGCAGCTTTTCACGATGGCGTACGTCGTCACGCACACTGTGCGCCACGCGAAGATTGACGATCAGCGAAACGACCAGGAGCCCGGCGCCGACCAGGATCAGGCCACCGATCAGCAGGTAGCCATGTCGTGAGTTGAAGTCCATTGCTTTGCCGCGCTCCCGAAACCCCAGACAGCGCAGACTAATACCATTCCGCCTCAACACCTACGATCATCCCCACCATTCGGCCACTGTTCTTACAGCCAGGACTACGCTCGCCATCCGCCTCGTTTCGTGGCGGTCTTCTCGCAGCCGGATTCAGGCCGCGTGCTTGGAACCAATGACCGGCGAGACTGTTCAGCTATGACTTTGATACGACGCCGACGTGCCCGGCCGGCTGGGCATGCGGCGATCTTGAGGAGTTCTCATCATGAAGATTTCGTCCAGATTTCGTTCAGTCGCAGTTGCCGTCATCGCTGCGGCGGCAGTTAGCTTTGCCAGCGTCGCGCATGCCGACAGCGGTACGATCCGCTTCGCCGTCTACAAGGCGGCCTTCTTTATCGGCGGCTCCGGAGGCGAGGGCACACTGACCTTCCATGGTCGCCGATATCCGATCTCGGTCGGCGGCATCTCGGGCGGCCTCGCCTTCGGCGCCTCCAAGACCTATTTCAAAGGTACCGTGCGCCACATACGCCGCGCCCGGGATGTGACGGGGGTGTACGGTGCAGCGGGCGGTGGCGGCGCGCTCGGCAAAGGAGCCCAGGTGATCGTCATGACCAATGACAAGGGTGCCCAACTCGAACTCACGGGCAGGCAGGTAGGCCTGCAAGTCAATGCCGATCTCAGCGGTATGAGCATCTCGCTGAAATGAAATAAGGACAGTCACTGCATTCGTTATTCCTTGGATGGGCCGGATTTGGCCGCTCCAAACCGCAGCCCATCCATCAGCAGCGACACCAATCGGCGCGAGCGATCGCGCCAGTCCTTGGTGTCCGGGGCCGAATAGATGCCGCCCAGCGCATGCAGCACGTCGGAGGCATCGACATCGCCGCGGATCGAGCCGTCGGCGACCGCAGCATCGATCAGCCGCCGCAAGGCGAGCGTCACCCTGCCGGAAACGTCGGAGAACAGGGTTGAGTTGGTCGTGAGCAGGATGCGCAGGCTTGTCGACAGCCCGCGCTTGGTGGCGATGTAGTCGACGAAGCGCTGCATCCATTGTTCGAGCGCCATGTCGGGCGCATGATCGCGGGCGAGTTCGTCGGCCGCCTGGCACAGTCCTTCCACTTCGCGCCGATAAACCACCTCGACCAGGTGCTCGCGGGTTGGGAAATGCCGGTAGAGCGTGCCGATGCCGACGCCGGCCTGGCGCGCAATCTCCTCCAGCGAGGCATCGACGCCTTGCGCGGCAAAGGCTTTTGCCGCGACCTCGACCAGAGCATCGCGGTTGCGCTGCGCGTCGGCGCGCAGCGGCTTTGCAACGGCGGCTTCGGTTTTGTCTCCAGAAATGACGGGCGGCTCCGCGGCCAATTTTTTCTCCAGTGCTGATCCGAAGCATACCCGGATAGGCAGGCCCCGTTTCAAGAACGCAGACGCTTCCACCTTCGTTACGTCTCCGACAAATATAATCGCAAGTAAATATAATCACAGGATCGGGTCTGGGCCGGCGTTCCGGCAGGCGAGGCATCTTGCCCGCCTCCAGTGCACGGCCCGTGGATGACGTCCGGAGGATGACGACGGAGGATATTTCCTCGCGGCCGGCACTCGTCATCTGTTCGGCCGATGCCGTGGGGCAAAAATGAGCCCATGTTGAGCACGATCCCCTCAGGATCATTGGACTGTCCTGCCCCTACAGACAGTTCAGAGAGCACCACCGGCTTGGGCCGGTGGTGCTTTTTTGTCTCCAGGCACGACGGCCGGCTGCCTGCCAATTTCCTCCAATTTTGATCATTTTCGATCCTGGGCTTGAACAGGACGGAGCAGGCCCTTAGGTAATAAGCGGAGGCGCCTCCGATTCTGGAGCGCCTTTCTCATGTAATCACGGGATCGGGTATGTCACGTCTTTCGACCTCCCAAGCCGCAGCCCTCCCGGAGCTCGCGCCAAGTCGAACCGACCCCCTCTGCCCTGCCGGGCACTTCCCCCAAGAGGAAGATAGCCTTCACCTAGCCATAAGCTGACCTTGCCGCTCGCCGGCCGGGCACCAGATCATCCCCTCCCGCGTCAAGCAACTGGAGCCAGACGCCCCATGACAAGCAAAACCCGAACTCCAATCCAACTTCGAATCAACGGACATCGACACGAGCTGGAGGTCGAACCGCGCGTTACCCTGCTCGACGCCTTGCGCGACCATCTCGGGCTGACCGGCACCAAGAAGGGCTGCGACCAGGGCCAGTGCGGCGCCTGCACCGTTCATATCGACGGCCAGCGCGTGCTGGCCTGCCTGACGCTTGCCACTCAGGCTGAAAGCAGGGACATCACCACCATCGAAGGGCTTGCCGGGGAGGATGGCACGCTGCATGCGGTGCAGGCCGCCTTCCTCGAACAGGATGCCTTCCAGTGCGGCTATTGCACGCCGGGCCAGATCATGTCGGCGGTCGCCTGCATTCGCGAAGGCCATGCCGGCTCGGATGAGGAGATCCGCGAATACATGGCCGGCAATCTCTGCCGCTGCGGCGCCTATCCGCATATCGTCGCCGCCGTGCGCCAGGCGGCCATGGAGGCCGCGTCATGAGAGACTTTTCGTATCTCCGCGCCGGCTCCGTCGATGCAGCCCGTGAGGCAGCAGCACTTCCCGGCGTCATGCTTCTCGCCGGCGGCACGACGCTTGTCGATCTCGCGAAATGCGGCGTTGCCGAACCCGAGACCGTGGTCGACATCACCCATCTCAAGGACTGGACACGATTGCCGTTGATGACCGGGGCGCCACGGTCGGGGCGCTGGCCAGGATGAGCACCGTCGCCGACCATGCCGGTATCAAGAGCCGGTTCCCTGCCGTTTCGGAGGCGCTGTGGCAGGCGGCATCGGCGCAGCTGCGCAACATGGCGACGATCGGCGGCAATCTGATGCAGCGTACACGCTGCCCCTATTTCCGCGATCCGGCGAATTTCCCCGCCTGCAACAAGCGCTCGCCCGGCAGCGGCTGCTCGGCGATTGGCGGCGTCACCCGCGGCCATGCCGTGCTCGGCACCAGCGAGGCCTGCGTCGCCACCTATCCCGGCGACCTGGCGGTTGCACTCGTCGCCTTCGACGCGATTGTCCATCTCGGCGACCGTCAGATCGCCGTCGATGATTTTTTCCTGTTGCCGGGCAGCACGCCCGAAAGGGAGCATGCGATTGAGCCCGGCGAGATGATCACCGCGATCGGCATTCCCGCTTCGGCGGCCGCCCGCCGCTCGACCTATCTCAAGGTCCGCGACCGCCAGTCCTATGAATTCGCCGCGGCAAGTGCCGCGGTCGGCATCGAATTCGAGGCCGACGGAAGGACGATCCGCGATCTGCGCGTCGCGCTTGGCGGCGTCGCCACCAAGCCATGGCGCGCCCTTGCCGTCGAAGAGGCGCTGAAAGGCAAAGTGCTCGAGCCGGAGGTCGTCAGGCAAGCCAGCCTGCTCGCCGTCGAGGGCGCCGTCGACCATGGCGCCAACCACTACAAGATCGAACTGGCGCCGCGCGTCGTCGCCCGCGCCATCCTCAAAATGGGAGAAACGGCATGACCGTTCACGAGTTGAGAACAAGACCCGGCGATGCCAAACGCGGCGACGCTTCGGACGGTGCCGTCCTCGCCGACCAGGTCGGCGGCCGGCTGTCGCGCGTCGACGGCCCGGCCAAGATCACCGGTGCCGCCAAATACGCCGTCGAGCAGCAGCTCGAGGGGCTTACCCATGCGGTGCTGGTCGAGAGCACCATTGCCGCCGGCCGGGTGCGTTCGATCGACACGGCCGCGGCCAAGGCGTCGCCCGGCGTGCTGCTGGTGCTGACGCCCGACAATATCCTGCCGCTGAGAACCGCAACGGACTGGCTGGGCACGCCGCCGCCGGACGTCGCTTATTGCCCGCTGGCGCGCGACATCACCTTCAGCGGCCAGCATGTCGCGGCGGTGGTGGCCGAGAGTTTCGAGCAGGCGGTCGCCGCCGCGGCGCTGGTCAAGATCGCCTATGACGAGGCGCCGGCGATCGTCGACCTCAGCGATCCAAAGGCCGGCGACGGCATCCCCGTCGATGCGATGACCAAGGAATGGGGCGAGGCGGAGACAGCGTTCGCCTCGGCTCCGGTCAGGATCTGCAACGCCTACAACACGCCGCGCGAATACCAGGCGCCGATGGAGCCGCATGGCCTGATCGCAAAGTGGCAGGGCGACCAGCTGACGGTCTGGGAGCCGAGCCAATGGCTCGACGGCATGGCGCGGAGCTATGCCGAATGGTTCGGCGTGCCGTTCGAGAATGTACGACTGGTCTCGCCCTATATTGGCGGCGGCTTCGGCTCCAAGGCGTTTGCCTATGGCTACGGCGCTGTAGCGGCAGTCGCGGCGAAAATGCTGGGACGGCCGGTGAAGCTGGCGGTCACCAGGCCGCAGACCTTCACCGCCTATGGCGGACGGGCGGCGACGCGCCAGACCGTGGCGCTCGGCGCCAACGCGGAGGGCCAGATCCAGTCGATCGTGCATCGCGGCGTCAACGAGACCTCGGTCGACGGCATGTGGGTCGAGCCGCTCGGCTCGGTCACCTCGGTCATGTACGCGACGCCGAATTTCTCGTCGCGGCAGAACGTCGTGCGGGTCAACACGGTGGTGCCGGGGGCATTGCGCGCGCCGGGCGAGAACCCGAGCGCCTTCGGCATCGAAAGCGCCATCGACGAGCTCGCCTATGAGGTCGGTATCGATCCGCTGGAAATCCGGCTCAGGAACTATGCCGAGCAGGACCCGCATGCGAAGAAGCCGTGGTCGACACGGCAGCTGCGTGAGGCCTTTGCGGCCGGCGCCGAAGCCTTTGGCTGGTCGAAGCGGAACCCCCGGCCGCGTTCGATGCGCGACGGCAACCAGCTGATCGGCTGGGGTGTCGCGGCAGGTACCTATCCGGTGCGGCGCGCCTATGGCGAGGCGGTCGTGCGTATTCTCGCCGACGGCTCGGTCGAGGTCGAAAGCTCATCGATCGACATGGGGCAGGGCACCTACACGATCCTGGCGCAGACCGCCGCCGAGGTGGTGGGCGTGCCGGCGGAAAACGTCGTCGTCAAACTTGGCGATTCCCGCTATGCCCGTGCCGGCGTCACCGGCGGTTCGCGGCTGGCCGGGGTGATGACCGGCGCCGTCCACAAGGCGGCGAGTGCCGCGCTCGACCAGCTGATCGGGCTCGCCATCAGCGATCCGGCTTCGCCGTTCCATGCGCTGCAGGCCAACACGCTCGTCGTCGCCAATGGCCGCATCGCCTCGCCGCGCGGCAACGGCCCTGAAGTTTCCATCGCCGAACTGCTCAGAAGCGTCGGGCGCGAGCATATCGAGGCGAAGGGCGACACCATGCCGGCCAATTCGACGGTCGAGGACCGCTACAAGAACTACACCACCATAGCCATGGCGCTGCCGCACACCGAGGGCGACTATTCCCGCCACAGCTGGTGCGCGCATTTCATCGAAGTCCGTGTCGACGAGGACTTTGGCACGGTTCGCGTCTCCCGCGTGGTGTCGGCGCTGGATTCGGGCCGGCTCTACAATCCCAAGCTCGCCGAAAGCCAATGGAAGGGCGGCATCATCATGGGCATCGGCCAGGCGCTGCTCGAGGAGGGCATCGTCGACCGCCGGCATGGGCGCATCGTCAACGACAATTTCGCCGACTATCTCATCGCCACCAATGCCGACATTCCCGACATCGAGGTGATCTCGGTCGGTATTCCCGATCCGCATTCCTCGGCGCTTGGCGGCAAGGGGGTCGGCGAGCTGGGCATTGTCGGCGTGGCGCCGGCGATCGCCAACGCGGTATTCCACGCCACCGGGAAAAGGGTGCGGGACCTGCCGATCACGCTGGAGAAGCTGATTTAGGCGGAGGTTGGGACTGTCGGCGCATTGGCGATTGTCAAAAGCCGAGGTGACGACCGATCTCCCCACGAGAGGGGAGATCGGCAGCTTCAACGCTTTGCCTTTTTCAGGCTCACCACGACAGACTGAATGCAAGCTTGCCGAAATGCCGGCCGCCGGCCGCCATATGGGCGTAGGCCTCGGTCGCCTGATGCTGGCTGTAGACCGTGTCGATGACCGGATCGATACGGGCGGCGCCGATGGCCCGCGCCGCGTCGCGCAGGTCGGATACCGAACCGGTGTTGTTGCCCACCACCTTGAGTGCCTTGATGATGATCGGCAGCAGGTTCGTGGTGGCCTCGGCGCCGGTGACGAAGCCGATGGCGAACACCGTGCCGCCGGGCGCCGCGGCATTGATGGAGCGGGCGAAGGTCGCCGCGCCGCCGGTTTCGACGATCAGATCGGCGCCGAGCCCGTCGGTCAACTCGAGCACCTTGGCGTCCCAGTCCGGCGTCTCACGATAATTAATGAGATGATCCGCACCCAAGGCCTTGGCGCGGGCCAGCTTTTCGTCAGACGACGAGGTGATGATGACCGTGGCGCCGGCTGCCTTGGCCAGCTGCAGGGTCAGGATCGAGACACCGCCGGTACCGAGCAGGACGACGACCGACCCCGGCCCGGCATCGGCGGCGCGAAGCGCATTCCACGCGGTGGTGCCGGCGATCGGCAGCGTCGCTGCCGCTTCGAAGGACAGATGCGCCGGCATCGGCACGACGGCATCGGCCGGCAGCGCGACGTATTCGGCGAGCGAGCCGGGCAGTGTCAGCCCGCGCATCTCTCTGGTCTCGTAAGGCCGCGGACGGCCGCCGATCCAGCGCGGTTTTGCATGGGCGATGACGCGGTCGTTGATGGCGAGCCTCGACACGCCCTCGCCGATGCCGACGATCTCGCCGGCGCCGTCGACGACGGGAATGAGCGGAAAGCTCGGACCTGGATAGTTGCCGCTCGCTATCGCGACATCGACAAAATTGAGGCTTGCGGCGCGCAGGCGGATCAGCACTTCGCCGCGCTGCGGTTCAGGCGTGGGAACGGTGGCCGCGCGAAACGCGTCCAGTCTCGGGGCAGTCAGTTCGATCGCTTTCATGTCTCACTCCGGTTGATGGCCGATTGACGGGCCGGGATTGAGTGAAACTAGCTGCTGCGCTATTGGTATATAATCCTTGTGTTTTACATTTGAGCTCTGCGCCTGATGCAGCAATCGCACGAACCGGCAGCATTGGTCGAAATGGCCGCCTTCGCGGCCATCGCCGAAGCACGCTCCTTCACCAGGGCGGCCGCTCGCATCGGCCGCGACGCGACGATCCTGTCGCGGCGCCTTGCCTCGCTGGAAGAGCGGTTGGGCGTGCGCCTGCTGCACCGGACGACACGAAGCGTGTCGCTGACCGTGGCGGGTTCGGAATTTCTCATCCGGGTCCGCGCCATCCTGGCTGCGGTCGACGAGGCCGAGGCTGTCGCGTCGGCGCATGCCGGCGGCGGGCCGCGCGGCGTGCTGCGGCTGGCGCTGCCCGGCTCGTTCGGGCGCATGTGGATCGGCCCGCTGCTGCCCCAGTTTCTCGCCGAATTTCCCGACGTTCGTATCGAGGCCGAGTTCTCCAACCGCTTCGTCGATCTCGTCGCCGAGAATTTCGATGTCGCCGTGCGTCTCGGCGCGCTGGAGGATTCGCGGCTGGTGGCGCGCAAGGTCGCTACACGCCGGCGGCTGCTGTGCGCCGCGCCGTCCTACCTCGCCCGCCGGGGCACGCCTACTGCGCCGGAGGCGCTGCTGGAACACAGTTGCCTGGGCTTCTCGGGTTTCCAGACCTTTCCGGCCTGGGAGATGACCGACAGTTCGGGCCGTCGCGTCAGTATCGAGGTCTCCGGGCCGCTGGTCACCGATGATGCCGAGGTACTGGTCGAAGCCGCCGTGCAAGGCGTCGGACTGATGATGAGCACGGATTGGCTGGTCGGACGCGAGCTCGCCGACGGCCGTCTGGTGCCAGTGCTGGAGGACTGGACGCTTGCCGACGAGGGCGCCGTCTATGTCGTCATGCCTTCGGCCAAGGGGCAAGCCGCCAAGACACGTGCCTTCGCCGACTGGATCGGCAAACGCTTTGCGCCGGTCCCGCCGTGGCGGAGGTGAGGGTGCTGATCTCCCCCTCGAGGGGGGAGATTATGCGCTCAGCCGCCTCCGCCTCCACCACCCTGCTTGATGAAATGACCGAGCAGATCCATCGGCACCGGAAACACGACCGTCGACGAGCGTTCACCGGCGATGTCATGGAGAGCCTCGAAATAGCGTAGCTGCATGGCCTGCGGTGCTTCGGCCAGCATCTTGCCGGCCTCGACGAGCTTTGCCGCCGCCTGCTGTTCGCCGTCGGCATTGATCACTTTCGCACGCCGCAGCCGTTCCGCCTCGGCCTGCTTGGCGATGGCGCGGACCATGTTCTCGTTGAGGTCGACATGCTTGATCTCGACATCGGAGACCTTGATGCCCCAGGCATCGGTGCGCTGGTCGAGAATCTCCTGGATATCGCTGTTGAGCTTGTCACGTTCGGCCAGCATTTCATCGAGCTCATGCTTGCCGAGCACCGAGCGTAACGTGGTCTGTGCCAGCTGGTTGGTGGCGGTCATGAAGTCTTCAACCTGGATCACCGCCCGCTCGGCGTCGACGATACGAAAATACAGCACTGCGTTGACCTTCACCGAGACGTTGTCGCGCGAGATCACGTCCTGCGGCGGGACGTCCTGGACCACCACTCGCAGGTCGACCTTCACCATCTGCTGCACGAAGGGGATGAGGATGATAAGGCCGGGGCCCTTGACCCCGGTGAAGCGGCCGAGCGTGAAGACCACGCCGCGCTCATATTCCCGCAGGATGCGAATGGCCGCGGATAGGAACATGACCACGACGAGCGCTGCTGCCAGATAGGCCACATAACCGATGATCATTGCCTTGCTCCATCGCTTCTCACATTGCGGCGCCGTATCGTCAGCACAAGATCCCTGACATCGGCCACCTCGACGCTGTCGCCCACTGCAAGCGGTTCGTCGGCTTTTGCCCGCCAGCGCTCGCCCCGGGCGAGCACGTGGCCCTCGCTGCCCTGCCAGTCGAGAACCTTCGCCGGCAGCCCCTGCATGGCCTGTGCGCCAACACGCGGAACGTTCTTGCGGGCCGCCCACAGATAGCTGCCGGTCAGCAGCGCCAGGCCGAGCGTCAGGACGGCGGCGGTGCCGATAACGGCCCACGACATCTCGAAGCCGGGCCCCTCGATCCTGAGCAGCATGGCTGCGCCCAGCAGAAACGCAGCCACGCCTCCCAGCCCAAGGACCACAGTCGGGTTCAAGGCTTCGACGACCAGGAAGATGATGCCAAGCAGCATCAAGGCAAGGCCGGCATAGCTGATCGGCAGGAGATTGAGCGCATAGAGTCCGAGCAGAAGGCAAATCGTGCCGATCACGCCGGGTGCGACCGCGCCCGGGCTCGTGAATTCGAAGACGAGGCCATAGACGCCGACCAGCATCAGGATGACGGCGATGTTCGGGTCCGTGATGACGGCGAGAAGCCGGATGAGCCAGCCTGGTTCGAGCGTTTCGACCGGCAGCCCCTTCGTCGCCAATGCCTCTTTTTTGCCGGCGATCTCGACGGTCCGGCCGTCGGCCAGTTGAAGCAGTTCGGGGGTGTCACGGGCGACGAAGTCGATGACATGCTGCTGCAGCGCCGCGCCGGCCGACAGGCTGGCCGCCTCGCGCACGGCCTTTTCTCCCCATTCGGCATTGCGGCCGCGCAATTCAGCCAGGCTGCGGATCAGGGCAACGGCATCGTTCGTCGCCTTGGCGATCATCGCATCGCCCGCGGGTGCGTTCTTCTTGTCCTTGTCCGCCTCCGGGCCATCGTTCTTGCCGCCGGGAAACGATGGCAGCGGCCCGCCCATCTCGATCGGCGTTGCCGCGCCCAGATTGGTGCCGGGCGCCATCGCCGCCAGATGGGTGGCGTAGAGGATGTAGGTTCCGGCGCTCGCCGCGTGCCCGCCGGCGGGCGCGACATAGCCGATGACGGGAACCGGCGAGGCGAGAATGCCGGCGATCATCTCGCGCATGCTGGTGACCAGCCCGCCGGGCGTGTCCATCTGCAGGATGAGAGCCTGGGCATTTCGGTCCGCGGCCACCGCCAGTGCTTCCTCGAGCTGCCTGGCACTCGCCGGACCGATGGCGCCGTCTATCTCGACGCGCAACACAATTTTCTCCCGGCCGTCCGCCTCTCCGGTTGCTGAAGAGGGACAAACGGCCGCAACAGCCACGAAAGCCGCGGCAAGCAGGACCGCACGCGCGAGTTTCACGCTCAAAGCTCCACATCTAGGAATATGGGCTGGATTTTGCCGAAATCCATGACGCGGCGCGCGGCGGGTGACGCATCGCACGGTCCTGCTGGATGTCGGCCTGCTCAGCGGCGGCTACGGCACCGTAGAAGCTCCGCCAATCGGGCACGTTCCGCGTCTATGAAGATCCCGACGACATGCTGCGCCATGTCGACGAAGTCGGCGGCCGCACATGAAGGCGACCGGCGGGCTGTCGCCGTCATTCGATCACACCTATGTTTTGCGCATTGGAGCCATCTCTGGCGGGCTTCTATTGCGCGGCGTCCTCCTGGATTGTCTGTTCCTGGATTCGGGCGGGTGCCCCGAGACACTGATCGTAGCCGATGGTGCAATTATTCAGACATTCGTTGCGCCCCTGGATGGATTTGACGCTGTTGTAGTCGATCGGCACAGCCTGGCATTTCTTCTGGCACGCCTGGTCCTTCTCGGCGCAATTCGTGCCGTGGCCCTTAGGGTACTTCTTCGTGGTCGCTTCAGCGTTCAATGGCAAGACGGCCAGCAGCGCCAGCAGCGTCGGTATCAGTCGGAGCATACGCATGGATCCTCCCTTGCGCGTTAGACCTCTGCACTTGGAGGCAATGTTAGCGCGCCACTTCCGTTGGCCGCATCACCCGTGCGGGGGATGGATGGCAGCGGGGCCGCCGCTAGCCCAGGCAATTTCCCCGTGATCGGTTCTGATCGTCATCGCTCCGGCCGGCAGCCGATCACAAAACGCGACGACGTTCAGGCAATCATATCGCGCGCTGGGCACGATCAGACCGTCATAATCGAGGAAATGCGCGGCCTCGCCGATGTCTTGCGACCTCGGATATTCGGCGTGCTTTTCCTGATACGAAAGCTGCCCGTAGCGCGCGGTGTCGAGGCCAAGGGTCTGCAAGGCTGCCAGGTCGAGCAGTCTGAGCGTCCGGTCCAAAGCAAGATCGATCTCGAAGAGATTGTATCTGACGCGCGAAGGGATCACTGGCTGCCCCCGCGTCAGGTGGAATCGCATCTCGCTCAAGGCACCTTCGCGCTCTTGCGAGGTGTAGAGCACGTCGAACGTTCCATCGTCCCAACGGCCGCCGGAGCTCGAGCACTGGATCGGGCTGCGGCCCTGGCGCACCACACGCCAAACCGTCCCGGAGTATTCGACCGGAACCATTTCCTCGATAGCATCGATGAGCCGACTGTCTCGTCTCATCCGCCCGGCGATCGCCAATTACAGAAAGACCTCGTTCTCAAGCCGGTCGATGACTTTGAGCACGTCGAGGGCGCGGTCGTCGTGAATGAGATCTATCGCCCTTTCACCGTTCAATTGCGGGTGGCGAGCGTAAAGCCAGGTGCGGATACCGCTTGGCTCGTAGAATTCCTGCAGTCGGCCGACGATATAGTGCAGGTCCGACAGAATGAGCTCGCTGCGCGGCTGGGGCTTGATGTCGCCGGCCTTCCACCTCGAAACCGTGGCCTTGGACACGTCGGTGATGTTTGCAATATCGGTTCCCTTGAGGCCGCCAAACGTACCCAATTCGTCCAGGAACCTGGGGACCGCCCGCAACGCCGTGCTCATGCTTTTCTCTCCGGCTGCCGAGCCACTTCGCGTCGGACCAGCCCTTCAATTGCGCTGTCGCATTTCGGTTTCATAAAAGGAAAATATGAAACAGGAATGTTAATGTCAATCACCCGTTCGGTGCGAAGGCCCTGGAGCCAGCACTTCAGGCCTGAAGCAGCGCCAGCTCTTCGGCGCTCAGATGGCGTGCCTTGCCTTTGGCAAGCTCGCCGAGCTGCAATTGGCCGATCGCCACCCGCACCAGGCGCAGCACCTCGATATCGTGGGTGGCGAGCAGCCGGCGGATGTGGCGGTTGCGGCCCTCGTCGAGCACGATCTCCAGCCAGGCGGTGCTGGTGCCGCTTCCACTCGATCGAAAATCAATCGCCTGAATTGCTACAGCGCCCTGTCGCCGGTAATGCCACGGGACAATTTGTTTTGTATAGTCCTTGATGCCACGTGGCCGACGATGGTTCGATGACTTGGGAAGGGAAGATCATGCGAAGCGGATTGGCGAAATTCGTCGTGGCGGGTTGCGTCGCCGCTCAGGTCGTCCTGCAAGCGGCGCAGCCGGCGTTTGCCGCGCCGTGCGGCTGGACGGCGAAACTGGAGGAAGAGGAGGGCGGCAAAGTGCTGATGGCGTCGGTCTGCGGCGGATCGAATGGCGGCGCCCAGCTGACGCTGGCCTGTTTCGGCAAGCCGACGCTGAGCTATGATTTGGGCGACAGCGGTCCGCAACTGGAACCCGGCATCGCTTCGTTCGCGTTCAAGGCCGGCGGCAAGGCGGTGACCAAGACGCTTCAACTCGAAGAAATGTACAACACCTTCACCGTGGAATTGAGCAGCACCGACCCGCTGTTGGCCCTGCTGCGCTCCAAGGGCGAGGTCACGGTCGCCTCGGGCAAATATGGCGAGAACAGCTTTCCGCTTGCCGGCTCATCCGCCGCCATCGGCAAGGTGCTGGCCCAGTGCGGCAAAGCCAAGGCTCCTTCCGACAATGAAGATTGATGAACCCCTCACATTTCGGTTTGAATCACGCGAGACCATCGCCAGGCTTTGATCGATTTGTTTGTCCCGTCGGTTGGCCAGCTCCCATGCCCGCCCAAGAATCGCTCAAGATTTTTATGCAGAAAATCAAAGCCGCCGGCTGCGATCTGTGGTGTGCTGACGGATGTAATACCGACAGAGATTGATATCCGCCGCGCTGCTTGTTGCGTTACTTGGGCTTCGACTGGCAGCTGGCTGACTGTCGAGTCGCCGCCAGCAGTTCAGGCCTGAAGCAGCGCCTGCTCTTCCGCCCTCAGATGGCGTGCCTTGCCTTTGGCAAGGTCGCCGAGTTGGAGAGATCCGATCGCGATCCGTACCAGGCGCAGCACCTCGATATCGTGGGCGGCGAGCAGCCGGCGGATATGGCGGTTGCGGCCCTCGTCGAGCACGATCTCCAGCCAGGCGGTGCTGGTGCCGCCGCGCAGCAGCTCGATCGAGCGGGCTGTCAGCAATTCGCCGTCGACGGTCGCGCCGGCGCGCAACCGCGCCAGCATGGCCTCGTCGGGCAGCGCACCGATCTGCACGTGATAGGTCTTGGCGACGTGCGAGGCGGGGTCGAGCAGGCGCTGCGCGAAGCGCGTGTCGTTGGTCATCAACAGCAGGCCTTCGCTCGCCTTGTCGAGCCGGCCGACCGGCGAGACGAAAGGCAGGTCGAGGCCTGCCAGGCAGTCGTAGACGGTGCCGCGGTCCTGCGGGTCGTCGCGGGTGGTGACCAGCCCGCGCGGCTTGTTGAGCATCAGATAGACCTTGCGCTCGGCGGCGACGCGGCGGCCGTCGACCTCGATGCGATCGCGGCCTGGATCGACGCGCATCGAGCCGTTGCGCACGATCTTGCCGGCGACCCGCACACGCCCCTCGGCAACCAGAAGCTCGGCCTGCTTGCGCGAGCACAGGCCAAGCTTCGACAGCGCGCGACAGAGGCTGACGCCGGGAGGATTGGCTGCGGGGGCAGGGCGTTGCCGGGCAAGGTTCGGTCGTGGCGACATGGCGTTGTCTGTGGATTCTTGTATACGAGCATCCCACTATAGCCGGCCGCCGGCTATGTCCACGGAAGGGAACTGCATATCGTTTGCGTCGTGCGCAGCGGCTGCGAGGACTTGCATGAAAACAGCCGTTCGCCTTTGCCTGCTGCTCGCCTTCCTGCCGACATCGCCGGCGCATGCCGGCTGGCAGGCGGTCGAGAAGGTCGAGACCTATGCCATCTCAGGGCAATCCGGGCCGGAGCTCTATGCCTCGATCGGCGGGCGCGGGCCGCTGCTCGGCGAGCGCCGCGTCATCGCGCATACCAATTTCAAGCTGACCTGGGTGAGGGACTACCAGCCGCAAGGCGACGCCTGCGTGCTGGTGTCGGCGCGACCGAAGCTGATCATCACCTACACCTTGCCGAAGCCGGCCGCGCGGCTGCCGGGCGCAATCCAGAAGAACTGGGAGGTTTTCGCAGCCGGCCTCGCCGCCCACGAGAAGGTGCACGGCGCCAGCATCGTCGACATGGTGCACAAGATCGAGGCGGCCACCATTGGCCTGACCGTCGCCGATGACCGTGGCTGCAGCAAGATCAGGATCGAAGTGACGAGACGGCTCGCCGGAATCTCGCAGGCACAACGGCAGGCGAGCCGCGATTTCGACCGGGTCGACTTCGGCCCGGGCGGCAAGTTGCGGCAGCTTGTGTTCACGCTGATGACCGGCGGATGACGCTGCAGGGCTGCGGGGGCGGCGCAGGGTACCACCTTTGCGGCCCTCACGCCTGCTCGGTCGGATAGAGCGTCAGGATGTTGACGTTGACCCGTGGCGGCTGGCTCACCGCATACAGGATGGCGGCGGCGATATCCTCGCTTTCCAGCTGCTCCATGTCGTCCAGCCTTTGCTCGACCGCCTGGCGCACATCGGCACGCATATTCTGGGTGAACTCGGTCTTGACGGCGCCAGGCTCGATGCAGGTGACGCGGATGCCATCCTTGCCGATCTCGCGGCGCAGCGATTCCGCCATCGCGCTCACCGCGTGCTTGGTGCCGGAATAGACCACCGAAGGGTGGATGTAACGGCCGGTGCCGGACGAGACCACGACGATGTGGCCGGCGCCTTGCCGCTGCATCGACGGCAGTGCCGCATGGATCGGATAAAGCAGGCCCAGGATGTTGACGTCGACCATCCGGCGGTATTCTTCCGGCGTCGTGTTGCGGAACGGCGCGGCGACGCCGACCCCGGCAACCGCAAGCAGCATGTCGAGCCGGCCGTACTCCTGCTGGACCCGCTCGACCATCGCCGTGGCTTGCGCTTCGTCGGCGACGTCGACGGCAATCGGCAGTGCCGCGCTGCCGGTCTCACGGATCCGCTTCGCCAGATCGTCCAGCCGCTCGGCGCGCCGCGCGGCAATCGCCAGCGTGGCGCCCTCGGCCGCCAGCGCCAGGGCGGTGGCCTCGCCGATGCCGGAGGAGGCGCCAGTCACCAAGGCGATCTTGCCGCTCAGTTTTCCTGTCTGCATGTTTTCTCTCCTGACGCTTTGGACACGCCGTGAAGCTAGGGCGCAGGCTTTCGGGCAACAATGCTGATCGAAAACCGAATCCACCGTTAGGGTTTTGGCCCCAGCAAGCCCACGTCTGCGCACGAACGGGCCTTGACGCGACCGGAGGTGTTGCGTCTTGATATGGGGGCTGCGGGGCTTCGCATGAAAACAGCTGATCGACTACGTCTGCGGGTGGCTTGTTTGCATGCGACGCTTGCATGCACCCCCGCGATCCTCTCGCGACCGACAGGTCTGAGCGCCAGATGAAGGTCCTCGTCGTCCATTGCCATCCCTGCGCCGACAGCTTCAGCGGCGCCGTGCGCGACACGGTGCTGGAGACGCTTGCCGAAAGCAGACACCAGGTCCACCTGCTCGACCTCTATGCGGCCGGCTTCGATCCGGTCATGCGCACGCAGGAATGGCGCGGTTACCACGACAAGGCGGCGAACCTGCAACCGGTGCACGAACATGCGCAGGAGCTGCTCTGGGCGGAGGCGGTCGTCTTCATCTATCCGACCTGGTGGTATGGCCTGCCGGCGATGCTGAAAGGTTGGCTGGAGCGTGTGCTGGTGCCGGGCTTCGCTTTCGAGATGCCGACGGCACGACGCGGCCCGCGGCCCAAATTGCGGCACATACGCCGGGTGATGGCAATGACCACATGTGGCGCCACGCCGCTGATGTCGTGGATCATGGGACAGCCCGGCCGGCGGACCCTGCTGCGCGGCTTCCGCTCCGTCTGCCATCCGCTGTGCCGGACCAAATTCCTGGCGCTCTACCGGATGGACAGCGTCTCGGCCGCCGGACGCCAGGCGCATTTGCAGCGGGTCAGAAAAGCGGTTGCCGGCCTTGGCCGCGCTGATGCGGTCGCCACCATAGTGCCTGGCTGATCAGCCGGGTGGGCCGTCGCCGGCGCGGGCAATCGCTTTGGACGGGCGATTGCGCCAGGTTGGTGTTGGGGACGGCCAGTTATCGAAGTAGGCGCCGCCCCTCTGGCCCTGCCGGGCGTTTCTCCCCGTAAACGGCAGGGCAATCGAATATGGACTTGACGGACCCACCTACCGAACGCTGCAACGCCTGAAACGAAAAACCCGCCTCGGAGGCGGGTCGTTGGGAGCCAATTAGCACCATACCCAAACTAGTAGCATAGCTGCCGGCACAAAGCAAGAACAAAATACGCCGTGGCGATAGAAAATCCGAATTCCTGCTCGTCCGAGGTCGCTGCTCAGAACGATTGCAAACTCGTATTCCTTCGCCCCACTTGGCATCTCCCGTAGGGGCAGGGCAAATCGCATGTGGATTCTTACGAAGAAGGGACCCCCACCCCTAACCCCTCCCCACAAGGGGGAGGGAACGCTGCCGCGTGCCTTTACTTCCCCTTGGCGCCGAAAAGCAGGCAATTTGCCGAGGTCGGCGCCGACGGAAGTCTCCCTCCCCCTTGTGGGGAGGGGTTAGGGGTGGGTCCTTCGTAGAGCGAAAGCGTAGAGCGAAAGCCTCCGCTTTCCATCTGCGATAGCCCTGCCATAAACGGGGAGATAGACCCGGCCGCAACGCTGGCGCCATGCTTGCAACGTTGGCGCTTTGCGAAATTGTCGAAGGCAGCGTCCCTCGCTCCGTCTACAACGACGCCAGCAAGCAGGCATGGGGCGGCGCAAACCCGTGAAGTAAGCGGCTGATTCAACTTTAGGTCTAAAGCGATTGCTCGCCATGGCCTTTGCAGGGTGGCTGCTCGCCGAACCAAAACAGATCGGACAGATGAAGGCCGCGCAATGACCGTCACCATCTACCACAACCCCGATTGCGGCACCTCGCGCAACACGCTGGCCATGATCAGGCAGTCCGGCGAGGAGCCTGAGGTGGTCGAATATCTAAAAAATCCGCCGTCGCGCGAAAAGCTCGTCGAGCTGATCGCAGCGATGGGCATGACGCCGCGCCAATTGCTGCGCGAAAAGGGCACGCCCTATGCCGAACTTGGCCTGGGCGACCCGAAGTGGAGCGACGACGAGATCCTCGATTTCATGCTGGCGCATCCGATCCTGATCAACCGGCCGATCGTGGTGACGCCGCTCGGCACCATGCTCGCCCGACCCTCCGAAGCCGTGCTCGATATCCTGCCCAATCCGGATATCGGCCCGTTCACCAAGGAGGACGGCGAGGTCGTCATCGACGCCAGCGGCAAGCGCGTCGCCTAGATATCGGCCTATTTCGATTTTTGTCGAAATCCGCTTGACGTGCAGCGATTCTGGAAATAGCTTATTTCCATGAGACTCGAAAAAGCAGCCTTGCAACTTGAAGCCCTCGGCAACCCGACGCGGTTGCAGCTCTACCGCACCCTGGTCCGGGCGGGCGATGAGGGGCTTCCGGTCGGGCGCATCCAGGACAGGCTCGGCATCGCCGCCTCGACGCTGTCGCATCACCTCAAGCGGCTGGTCGACACCGGCCTGGTGACGCAGGAGCGGCAGGCGACGACGCTGATCTGCCGGGCCAACTATCCCGCCATGAATGGGCTCATCGGATACCTCGCGGACGAATGCTGCGCCGACGCCACCTGTGCGCCGGCATCGGCGGAAGCGACGGCCAAGACGGCGGCGTGATTTTTTTGGCACCATAATTCGAAATTACCGGAAGGATGGAAGATATGGAAATGATCGAAAAGCTCCCGGTCGCGGTGATCGGCGCCGGGCCGGTCGGTCTGGCGGCAGCGGTCCACCTCATCGCGCAAGGTATTCCTGTCAAAGTCTACGAAGCCGGCAATACGGTTGCATCCAACCTCAGGGATTGGGGCCATGTCCGGGTGTTCACGCCCTGGCGCTATTGCGTCGATCAGGCGGCTAGAAACCTGCTCGAGGCGCATGGCTGGCGGATGCCTGAGCCCGAGGCATTCCCAACCGCGGACGACCTCGTCGCTGATTATCTCGAGCCGCTTGCAAAGCTTCCGCAATTGTCGCCGTCGATCGAAACCGGCGCCCGGGTCGTCGGCATTTCGCGCTGGGGCGCCGACAAGGTGCTGAGCAAGGGACGCGAGAACCGGCCGTTCATGCTGGCGGTCGAGACTGCCGATGGTACAAGACGCGACAGCGCACGTGCCGTCATCGATGCTTCGGGAACCTGGCAGATGCCGAACCCGCTCGGCGCCGGCGGAATTCCTGCAGAAGGCGAGGCCGAATTTGCCGACCGCATCGCCTACGGCATCCCCGATATTCTCGGCCGCGACCGCAGCCTTTATGGTGGGAAGACGACGCTGGTCGCCGGCTCCGGCCATTCGGCCGCCAATGCGGTGCTGGATCTCGCCAGCCTGGCAAATGTGGAGGCCGGCACCGCTTTCATCTGGACAACGCGCGGCACCGACCTGGTGCGCATCTACGGTGGCGGTGATGCCGACCAATTGCCGGCACGCGGCGAACTCGGCGCCGAAGTGCGCGAACTCGCCGAGAGCGGCGGCGTCAGGCTGGTGACGGGCTTTGCGGCTGTTTCGATCCGCGATGCCAACGGCCGGCTGGTCGTCGAAGGCCAGACCAGGGACGGTTTGCAGGCGCTTGGCCCGGTCGACCGCATCATCGCCGCGACCGGGCAACGCCCGGATCTGTCGCTGACCCGTGAGCTTCGGCTCGAGCTCGATCCATGGCTGGAAAGCGTCAAGGCACTGGGACCGTTGATCGATCCCAACGAGCACTCCTGCGGCGACGTGCCGCCGCACGGCCACGGTGAGCTCAGCCATCCAGAGCAAGGGTTCTACACAGTCGGCATCAAGAGCTATGGCCGCGCACCGACCTTCCTGCTGCTGACCGGGTATGAGCAGGTCCGCTCGGTCGCGGCGGCGATCGCCGGAGACATGGTGGCGGCCGACAATGTCCAGCTCGTGCTGCCCGAGACCGGCGTCTGCACCGTGCCGCGGATCGGCATTGCCGACAAGGGGTGCTGCGGCGGTCCGGCGCCGGCGGCTTCGAGCGCCTGCTGTGTCGCCGACGCCAAGGCGAAGGCGGTCGGCAAAGGCGGCTGTGGCTGCAGCGTCGCGGCATGAGTCTTTCGCCGCCTTCGCCGGCCATCGTGCGCAGCCGCGGCGCGATCATCACCGCGCTTGGCCTGACGCAGATCATGGCGTGGGGGTCTTCCTACTATCTTCCCGCGGTCATCGCGCCGGCAGTCTCCTCCGATACCGGCTGGCCGCTGGCATGGGTTGTCGGCGGCCTGTCTCTCGGCTTGCTCACGGCAGGATTGATCTCTCCGCGCGTCGGCTCGTCGATCGAGCGGCATGGCGGCCGCAACGTTCTGGCGTTCAGCGCCGGATGCATCGGGCTCGGCCAGATCGGGCTGGCTCTTGCCCCTAATCTTGCGGCCTATATCGCGGCCTGGCTGGTCATCGGCCTGGGCATGGGGGCAGGGCTCTACGATGCCGCTTTCGCGACGCTTGGCCGCCACTACGGCCAGGGCGCGCGCTCCGCCATCACCATGCTGACGCTGTTCAGCGGCCTTGCGAGCACCATCTGCTGGCCGATCTCAGCCTTGCTGCTGGGGGAGGTCGGCTGGCGCGGCACCTGCCTGGTTTACGCCGCCTTTCAGCTGGCAATTGCGCTGCCGCTCTATCTGGTGATCCTGCCCCGGGAGCCGCCGCAACCGGCAGTCAAACCGGGAGTGAAGAAGGCGGCACCCATTCTCGACAACCAAGCCGATCCGTCGATCATGATCGTTCTGGCCGCGACCCTGACACTCGCAGCGGTGATCTCGTCGACACTATCGGTGCATCTGCTCACAATCCTGCAAGGCAGCGGCATGGCGCTTGCCGCAGCCGTCGGGCTCGGCGTGCTGGTTGGTCCATCACAGGTGGCGGCGCGCGCGATCGAGATGATGATCGCGCGCTACCACCATCCGATTTTCACCAAGTTTGCCTCGGTTACGTTTGTGGCGATCGGCGTTTCGACGCTCTGGGCCGGCATGCCAATCATCCCGCTGGCGCTCGGCTTCTACGGCGCAGGCATCGGCCTGGAATCCATCGCGCGGGGGACGTTGCCGCTCGCGCTGTTCGGCTCTAACGGCTACGCGAGACTGATGGGCCGCCTCGCCATGCCGAGCCTGATCGCCCAGGCGGCGGCACCCTCGGCCGGCGCATTGCTGCTGGAGCGCTTCGGCCCGCACGGGACGTTGGCCGCGCTTTCTGGTCTAGCGCTGGCCAACGTCATCCTCGCATGCGGCTTGGGCTGGCGGATGCTCCGCCGGCGGCAATCGCAGGTTCAAACCCGATAGGATTTCGACCTGCGTTCAGCGCCTTCAACTGGAGAGCGGGAGATCTTCCAAGGGATCGACAAGGAAAGACGCGGCGATCAGATCGTCCGCATCGAGGCGCAGTGAGCCTTTGGCGCCGCCCATAATGGCGGCAACCTTTTGAAACGTCTTGATCTCATGCTCGGTAATCTGGGCACTTTGCATTCTGGATTTGAGGTCAGCGACGCGCAGCCCCAAACTGTGGGACATTCCGATTTTACGGTTCGACATGGTAAGATGCTCCTCCCCGGCCCATGTTTGTTTTGCCACCCGCCCTTATTCGTATTTCCTCCGCCTGCCTAAATATGAGGCATCGCGATACAGCGCCCGAACGCCCGATGCAAGGGAAGGTTCCGGCGCGCAGCGGTCACGAAATAATAATAGGTAGGAAGCACGGCCGATGGTCCGGCCGGAGGTAGGACTTAGGTACGACGCCCCGCCGGACAGAGGGCTCCGGTGGCTTAGCGGCTGGCGAGGACCATGCGGTTGCCTTCGCTGTCGCGAAACTCCGCCACCGTGCGCCCCGGCTGCCACGGCGCCTCATGCGGTTCGGTGACGATCTCGACGCCGTCCTTCTTCAGCGCCGCGATCATTGCCCCGACATTTTCGTCGACCAGCACCAATACGGGCTCCGCTCCGGGAGCGTCGTCGGCGCGCCTGACAAAATGCAGGTTCGTCACGGCATGCGGAAATGCCAGCTCGATCCAGCGCCAGCCGCCATCACCCATCTTCTGGTCGGCCATGACCTGGCAGGCGAGATGCCTGGTGTAGAACGCCTTGGCGCGGTCCTGCTCGAACACCGGAAGCTCGGCAAACTGGATATGCATGATCGTCTCTCCTGCTTGATGGCTGCCGCGCAGCCGCCCACGCGGGAAAGACGATGCGGGCAACCGAAAAGATTCGTCGGCAAGGAGAATCTTTTCAGCGCAGCCGGTCGTCCTTCGTTCATACCAACCAGTCAGGAGACGACGATGGACTACGCGCTCATTCGATACGGTGTGAACCAAGCCGACCTGGCAGATAACCGCGTGCTGGTCGAAAAAGTATTTGAAGCGCTGGGCGAGGCGGCACCGCCGACGATGTGCTATCTTGTGCTCGAGCTGGACGACGGCTCGTTCGTCCACATCGTCGGCCAGGACGGCGATTCGTCGGCGCTGACCGGGCTTGCCGCCTTCAAGGCATTTGCGGAAAACCACGCCCAGCGCCGTTCGACCCCGGCAATGCGATCGCCTGTCAAAGTCATCGGCAACTATCGTATGCTGGCGGATCAGAAAGCCGGGTAGCGCCCGCCATGCCGCTCGCGCAGAAATGGGACGCTACGCCGAAAATGAACAGGGCGACTTTGGAGGTGATGCTCGTCGGGTTGCGGCCAAGGCTGCATCGCTACTGCGCGCGTATGGCCGGCTCGGTGATCGACGGCGAGGACATCGTCCAGGAGGTCCTGATCAAGGCGCTGCAGGCGATCGACGGGGGTGCGATCGTCGAACGTCCCGAGCAATGGCTGTTTCGCATAGCCCACAATGCCGCGCAGGATCATCTGCGGCGGCGCAATCGGGAAAGGTCGCGCATGACCGAGGCCGACATGAGCGTGATCGAGGATCCCTCCGGCAGCGCCGACAGCCGGCTCGCCGCCCAGACCGGCCTGCGCTCCTTCATGCAGCTTTCGGTGCCGCAGCGCAGCGCCGTGATCCTGGTCGACGTGCTCGGGCTCAGCCTGCATGAGACCTGCGAAGTCACCGGCGCGACGCTCGCCGCCACCAAGGCCGCGCTGCATCGCGGGCGGGCGCAGCTCAAGTTGCTGGCGCTGCAGCCCGAACAGGCGCTTGCGCCGAGGCTCGACGCCGATGACGAGCGCCGGCTGCGGCGCTATGTCGACCTGTTCAACGCGCGCGACTTCGACGCGGTCAGGGCACTGATCGCCGAGGACGTGCGGCTCGACGTCGTCAACCGCGTCCGCCTGCGCGGCAAGGCCGAGGTGTCGACCTATTTCGGCAATTATGCCCGTATCAGCGACTGGACATTGTCGCTCGGCTTCGTCGACGACAGGCCGGCGATCCTGATCCGCCACCCGCAAGCGGCCGACGGCGCGGTGCGCGGCTTCATGCTGGTCGAGTGGCGGAACGATCAGGTCATCCAGATCCGCGACTTCCGCTATGCGCCCTGGTGCCTGGTCGACGCGGAGATCAGGGCCGTGGAGGGGTGAGGAGAGCGCTGGAAATGGTGCGAAATGGCGATCAGGCAGCCTCCTGCTGTTTGACCTAAACGCAATTGCCACATGGCAGCACGTTCTTAGAGCGGTTCCGGTTCTCTTAGAACCGGTAACTCGCTCTAACTATCTGTTTTGCCGCATTTATGCGGACGCCACATGACTCCATTTGGCGGCAGAATCCTCTAGCCGATACGCACGCGGCGCGTCACTTGGCCATTGCTTTCCCAGTATGTGTGTTTCTTGGCTATCAAGGGATCGTCCATCGCCGGTTGAATTTGTCCTGTGGTGCTGACCGCGCGCGAGGTCACGGTGTGTTCTCCAGGAGAGGGATTTGCCCAAGCCAGGGACCATATTTTCCAGGCGTGTTCGGCCTCCTCACTGTGGTCAATGGTCGCTGGTGTCCAAGGCCCTTGATCGATTTGCACTTCGACCCGGTCGATCGGCGCCCCCCAGGCTGCCCCAACGATGCGGTAATCTGAATCTTTCCGGGTAACCTTCGCAGGCGCGGACTTTATCAGCGCTCGCCCGACTGACGTCTCGGCCCATACGGTCTCGCCGTTGTGGTCCTCCTCCCGGATGGTGACATAGTCACGGGCCATCAGAAGGCTCATGAACCGCGTATCGCGAACCTCGATGCGCTTTAGCCACTTGACGTTGGCGATCCCGTACCAGCCTGGCGCAATGAGCCGTACCGGGAAGCCATTGGGCGCCGGCAAGGCGGCCCCGTTCATTTCATAGCAGAGGAGATTGTCGGGGTTCATCGCGTCGGCGAGCGACATGCTACGAGCGAAGTTCTGCTGCATCTTGACGTCGCGTATCGGGATCTCGCCTGTGTCGGTACCGAAAAAGACGACCTCGATGCCCTTCTCCAGAACGCCAGCTTCCTCAAGGATCGGGGCGAGCGGCGTCCCTGCCCAGCGAGCATTGCCGATGCCGCCGGTGAAAAAGGGAAACCCGTGGTTGCCCGAGCATTCCACTGTGAAAACGACCTCCTGCCGCGGTCGCGCCCTGATGTCGGCGAGCGTTAACTCGAGGGGCTTCTTGACCAGGCCTCCGATCTCCATCGACCATGTCTTCTCGTCGATCGTTGGTCGGTTGAAATGCGAGATGCTGAAGAACTTGTCGTTTGGCGTTATCCAGCTATCCAAATCCTCCCAGACAAGCTGCTTCTGGATACCCACCGGATCGGGATTTTCGGTCGGCTGATCCAGCCATCGAATAACTTCCTCGTTCGGCCGTGTTGGAAAAGCGTAAGCCCGGCGCGAGGTATAGAGAGCAGCAATTGCGGCAAGAGCCGCGCTTCCTTGAACAAGAAGTTCTCTGCGCTGAAAATCAGGCATGTTGTTTACCTCCCAGTTGATCCGGAACGGGCTGCAACGTGCCTTAGGCCGTAGCCTGATCACGGATAGGCGACACAATGTGAGGTCTGCCCACCCGGAAGTATCCGGGTAGGTCAGATAATCACCGACGCAAGTCAAGCATGTGAAGCGTTGCACGAAACGCCAGCTCGCGTTTCGCATGGTAAGAGTGCGCCTTTGAGAAGGAACTGTCCACAACTTGGACGGGACATGATGATGATTGCAGCATTCCATGCCGATTTCCGGTCCTGCCAAAATCGTTGCTGCTCTGATCGCTGCCGAACGCCCGCTTCTGGGTCATTTCCGGACCTTCGCGGGTTCTCGTCGAACCGGTGTTTCCTGCCGGCCCGTGGGTTGGCCGGGCGGCCGGCATCGCCCTGATTGCCTGGGGCACCGCAACGCTTTTGGTCTGACGACCAGGGCCGCCTCGAATGTCGCATTTGCAGGAGGAGGGCGGGCCCGGGCGGCACATCAGAACCAATCTGCATAACGAGGTGGCCAGCAAGCAGGCCGCCTGGCTCGGGCGCGGCAGATCATTCACACGTGAACCATTCGCCAACCGAGCGGGGACACCCTAATTGGTGGTGACTTGCGTCACCGCCACGCCGGTTATCCTGCCGTTCCCGGCTGTGTAGGTGAGCGTCTGCGTGACCGTGGTGTCCTTCTGGTCGGGAGACGAAGGAGGATAAGAGGCGGCGAAGCCGAAATGGCCGTAACGATCGGGCTTGGCGGCGCCAAATTTCGCGGCCACGTCGCTCAGCGGCGCTCCGACGCCGGGCGTATCGAGTTCAATTGCTGTCAGGCTGGCAGGTGCGCCGGCGCATCCTTCCGGCACCTTGCCTTCCGGGTTCGGCTGCAGGGCGACGGACAGGACACCGTGGTCGGAGCCGCCCATCTCGCCGGAGACGAACCAGAAGATCGACGGCGATCCGCCGGCGTCGGGGCCGGCATAGCAAAGCCAGTGGCGTGAATCTCCGGCGTCGCCTTCATCGTGCATCGCTCCGCCGAAGGCTTTTTCGACATCGGCAAGCGTGGTTTCCTCAAGCTTTATCTCCAGCGGCCCGGCCTTGACCTGCTTGAACAGCGGGCTGGCCACCGGCGAGTTGATATCGCCCAGGGATGGAATCGCCCGGTCCGGGTTGAGCGGCTTGGCCAGCGTCGTTGCATTGGTCACCAGTCCGGCAACGATGAGGGCGAAATATCCGGCGTTCTGTCCCATGCCGATCTCCTGTCGTTCGAAGTGAGGGCGGAAGGATTTGCGAGCGGGTGCTACCCTGTCTGGTTGATACCCAAACCGGTGCACGACGAACTGGTCCCAAGATAAATTCACAACGGCGCAGCCTTCAACGTCATTCCGGCGACTTGGCAACCAAAGTGTAATCGAGGCTCACAGTTCCTTCTCGGCCAGCTCGCGAAATGCGTCGGGAACCGACCGCTGTAGCCCGAGCGCGACCGAGGCGTAGCCCACCGCCTCCCAGCCGAAGCGGTCGCGGATCTTGTCGACGGCGCGGTCCGCGGTCCAGCGCGCCGCGCCCTTGCTGGTGCCGGGGCGGCGGCGGTCGTCGTCGAGCCCGAGCGGCAGTTCCAGTTGCAGGCCGGCATGCTGCTCCAGATGCGATACGGCGATCGCCAGCAGCGAGATTGTCTTTTCGTGCGGATGGTCGATGAGCACCTTGCGCACCAGCGCCTCGGCGATCTCGGCCAGCATGGCGGTTGCCGATATCGGCTGGTCGAGCGTGATCGAGCGCGTCACCGAGCGCAAATCGGCAAAGCGGACGCGAACCGTCACTGTACGGCCGGGCCGGGATTTCGCCCGCAATCTTGTGGCGACCCTGTCGGCCAGATGCAGCAAAGCCGGCACGAAGACCTGCTCCTCGGCCGGTTTTCGGCCAAGCGCCGACTGCGCACCCGCCGAGCGCGCCCGGCGCTGCGTCTCGAGCTTGCGCGGATCGCGGTTCCACGCCAGCGCGTTGAGTTTCTCTCCCGCCGCCGACCCGAGCAGGCGCTCAAGCGCCCCACCATTGGTCTTCGCCAGCTCGCCGATGGTGTTGACGCCGATGCCGGCCAGCCGCTGCCTGGTGACCGGGCCGACGCCCCACATCAGCTCGACCGGCAGGTGGTGCAGGAATTCCAGCTCGTGGCGCGGATCGACCACCACCAGCCCGTCCGGTTTTGCGACCTGTGAGGCGATCTTGGCCAGATGCTTGGTGCGGGCTACGCCGACCGAGATCGGCAGGCCGAGCTCGGCCCGCACGCGGCGGCGGATCTTGCCGGCGATCTCGGCCGGCGAGCCGAACAAATGGGTGCAGCCGGCGACGTCGGCAAAGGCCTCGTCGATCGAAATCCGCTCGACCACCGGCGTGAAATCGCCGAGCACCTTGATTGCCGCATCGCCCAGCCGCTGATAGTCCTTGAAATGGCCGCCGACGAAGACGAGTTGCGGGCAGAGTTCCCGCGCCCGCCGTCCCGGCATACCGCCGCGCACGCCGAACGCCTTGGCTTCATAGGATGCGGCCAGCACCACGCCGCCGCCGACGGCAATCGGCTTGCCGCGCAAGGCCGGGTCGAGCAACTGTTCGACCGAGGCATAGAAGGCATCCAGATCCGCGTGGAGGATGTTGGCTTCCATCCGGCCCGTTCGCCCGCGGCGGTTCGAACGCCGCATTGTCTCGAGTTGTGATGAGAACATAGAGAGAACATTTTGGGTGGATTGTCAAGCAGCGCGGAGGCGGCCGCAGATGACGAGCGCGCGGCAAATGTTCAGCCGCGCAGCCGATCGCGGGCCTGCATCAGCGCGAATCCCAACAGGTTCTCGCCGCGCCACAGCAGCGGGTTCACCGCCCTCTCGTCATCCGCCGCAAGGCCGATACCCCACACCCGGTCGACAGGGCTCGCCTCGACCAGCACCCGGTCATGCGTCGACAACAGATATTCGCGCAGCGCCGCGTTCTGACGGAACTTCTGAAAGCTCCCTTCAGTCACGATGCGATATTTGTCTGCATCCCATTTGGTGCCATCGAAGCCGCTCACCTGGCGGCCAAGCTGCTTTGCCTGCTTGGGGCTCGCCGCCCTGAGGATTTGTGTTGCCGTCGGAGCATCACCGAACAGTCGTGCCTTCTCGGCCATCATCCAGTGTTCGGCAGTCGGATAGCTCAGGCCATCGACGGTAAAAGGCGCATGCCACCACTGGCTGAAGCACGACGTGCTTATTCGGCCGTCCTTAGACGGCTGATGGCCCCAGAAGAACAGGAACTTCTGCCGGGGCTTTGCGCGAAAGGTTTTCTCAAGCCAGGTTCGGTCGTAAATCATGGGCGGATGGAGCAGGGCGAAAGGCCGGCTTGTCAATGCTCCATCCAGAGTGGGTAGCGAAGATGAGCGGTCGGCGCTGAATGCGATGAAATGCTGATCTACAGCGCCATCTTGTAGCCGAGATGACTGGCGGTGAAGCCGAGGCGCTCGTAAAAAGCGTGCGCCTCCCGTCGACCTTTGTCCGTGGTGAGCTGGACGAAGCTGCAATTGCGCGAACGGCAGGTTTCAATCGCCCATTCGATCATCAGCTTGCCGACGCCGCGCGAGCGCCATTGCCGGACGACGCGAACGCCTTCGATCTGGCCGCGCCAGTCGCCTTTTCTCGAAATGCCTGGAAGGAAGCTGAGCTGCAGCGTTCCGACCACTTGCCCGGCCCCGACGGCCACGGCCAGCAACTGGTTGGGATCGGTATCGATTGCGCTGAAGGCATCGAGATAGGATGGCGCCAGCGGCGTGGACGGGTCTTCCCGGTCTGCGCCGAGCACATCGTCCGCAAGCATTGCAACGATCGCCGGCAGGTCGGGCGCCTGCGCGCGACGGAATTCGATCTCGCTCATCGCGCGGAGACATACGGCGCGGTGTCGGCGATCGCAATATCCGTTTTGACTTGCAAGGGAGGCCCGCGCGCCTTCAGGTGGCCTCGAGCGCCCAGAGGCGGTGGCCGTAGCGGCGGAAGAAGCGGGCGAAGAGGCGCTGCTGCCTGGCGCGGGTGAGGTCGGCGGCGCGCCTTTCCTGTCGCCAGTGCGGCATGTTGCGGAACATCGACAGAAAGCGGGCGGCATCCTCGAGTGCCTCCTCGGCCGACTGTGCCGGGCGGATCGCCGCCAGGAACAGAGCGCGGCTCGGCTTCATCTGGTCAATCGCCGCCTTGCGGTGGCGATGACCCTGGCGTGCCTTGCGGATGCCGTCCTGGCGGATGGCCGCGAAAGCGGCAAGCATGGCCGGGCTGTCGCCGCTATAGCCGCAGGCATGGGCGAACTGGGCTGGGTCCATCGTCATTCCCTTGCTGCCGGCCGGCCGCGGTTCTGTTGCTCGCGCCGATTCCGGTCCTCACCACGTATAAGCATAACTCAAATAAGTGAACAAGTTAAACTTTCACGTTGATGTAAGCGGAACCGACTCGACTCCGCTCCAAAAACCGATAATGTTGCGAACAAAGCAGGAACAACGATGGGGATAACCATGGCATTGGCAGGCAAGGAAGCGACGATCGCCGATGTTGTCTCGATTGCCGTCGAATGCATCGACTGCGGCCGCAACAGGTGGTGGAAGCCGGCCGAGCTCAAGCGGCATGGGGTGATGCCGGAGACACCGCTGGCCGCACTTTCGGGGCGCCTGATCTGCAAGGCCTGCCGGGCCGACGGCCTGCCGGGCGCCGCCGTCTCGATCCAGGCCGCCTTCATCGACGACCGGCAACGGACCCGCGCCGAGGCGCGCCTGCTCAATGGTCGAGAGCTGCAGTCGAGGCGGGCTTGAGGGGGACGGGGACGGTGTTCTTCCTTCTCCCCTTGTGGGAGAAGGTGGCCGAGCGAAGCTCGGTCGCATGAGGGGTGTTGGACGGATCGCGGAGTTGAAGACGTAGGGATTTAGACTAGAATCATCCGAATATTTTTAAACGCCTCATTTCTTCCAACACCCCTCATCCGGCTCGACGCTGCGCGCCGATCCACCTTCTCCCCAAGGGGAGAAGGGCGCGCCGGCGCCTCCTCAATACCCCAGCAGTTCCTTGAGCGGGATGACGCGGAAGACGTTCTTGATGGCGTAGCGGTTGAAGGACAGCGTCTTGGGCGGGTTGTACTGTTCGACGATCAGCTCGGCGGCGGTGCGCTTGACCAGCTTCTTGATGAAGGCCTTGCCGTTTTGCTCGTTCTCCTCGGGCAGGGTCTCGATCACCACATGGTCGCCGGGCAACGCTTCGCGGCCGCCGCAATAGATCATCTCGCCGGGCTCGTAGCGCGGCACCATCGAATCGCTCAGCACGTGCAGCGCAAACACATTGCGCAGATGCCGGATCCCCGGCGGCCGCTGGACATAGCCGGCCGGCTGGCCGTTGAAGGTGAAGTCGCCATCGTCGCCGCCGACGGCGGTGCCGAGAAGCTGGATGTCCATCGGCCCGGCGGGCAGGGGGCCGGGATCGGTGACGATCTCGGCATCGGCGACCGGTCCGGCATCTTCGAGGAAAACGACCTCGCCCTTGCCGAGCGCCACCGGGTCGACGCGCAGGAAAGCGGCGGTCTTCAAAAGGTTCTCGGTCTTGGGCAGGTTGCGCCCGGTCTCCCAATTGCCGACGGCAGCGACGTCGGTGTCGTTGTGCTCGGCAATGTGACGCATCACCAGGCCGCGCTGCTTGCGCGCCCGGCGGATCGCCGCTCCGACCTTGATCGACAGTGCAGTTTTCGCCATGGCTCCATCTGAGGCATAAGATTCGGTTTCGTCTATGCAAGAATCGCTTGCATTACGATTTGAGTTATGCTCTTATGTAGGCATGCACAAGTCGCTTCGCCAGCTTTCGGTCCTTGAATCCGCCGTTCAGCGCGCCGGCAGCGCTCGCCTGGAGGCGGTAGCGCAACCGATCGCCGGGGCCATGCATGTGCCAACCCTTTCCCCTTCGTCGGGGCTGTCCTCCTCCCCGGCCGGGACGATGCCCGAGGCTCGCGCCTCGGATCCGGCAGCGCAAGCGGCCGGAACGGCCGGAGCCGTTCCCCTCCCGGCTCCGGCCACGAATTACCTGCCGGCCGGCAATGCGGAAGCCGCGGTTTCCTGCATCCGCACCGAAGACGGCACGGTCATCGCCTTCGACAAGCGGACGGGCAAGGCAGTGTCCGGCGCAACAAGGCAGGGCGGCCGAGATGAAGCTCGATCGCAGCAGACCATGCGAAGGCTGACCGGCTTTCGAGCCTGAGGCCGGCGAAGCCGGCGCCGCACACAACCATTTTTGCAGGGAATGAAACATCATGGCCGCCCGCTATTCCGCCTCGGAACTGGAACAAATCGAGAACTGGCTGACGAGCGGACTGTCGGCAGCGAAGATCGCCACCCGGTTGACCGCGCTGCGCGGCCGCCCGGCCTCGCGTGCAGCCATCATCGGCATCGTCCACCGCACCGCCCGTTTGCGCACCATCGGCCTTGCCAGATCCAAGGGCTGGTGTGGCGGACGCTCTGGCGGCCGGCTCGGAAATTCGGCGCCTGAGCCATCAAGCACTGCTGATCAAGCGGAGTCGGCTCCGAAGGCCGAGCCACGCTGCCGCCCGGCAAGGCTGTCGGCCAGGCTGGCGCCGCCGGCCTGGCAGCCGGGTCCGGCTCGGATCACCGGGACCGATGGCGCACCGCTCGAAATGCCGGCGCCGCGCCCGATCGCCGCCGGCGGCCGCCAGCCGCATTTCGCCGCCATGCGCTTCATCGATTGCCTGTTCGAGCGCTGCCGCGCGCCGCTCGACACGACGCCGCAGGAGGATGCGGAAAACGACGCCCCCGGCAGCCGGCCAGGTTTGGACATGCTGTGCTGCGGAATGCGCACGAACCCATCGAAAAGCTACTGCGCCTATCACGCTGCGCGCTTCCTGCGCACGCTGCCGGCCGAAGCGATTTGAGCCCGCTGCAATGAGGCTGGAAGTTCGCCAGCGCCCGACGACCAAAACCCAGGAGGACCGAGCCGATGAGCACCAAAACCGCCCAAAAGGCCAAAGCCAGGCCACCGAGATTGCCGAAAGGCGAGGCCGAGCAGGTGCGCATCCGCAAGGAGATCGGCCATGATTTCGCACTGAAGGACGACCGGTTCGGCCGCAAGCGGCTGGCGAAGGGGACGCAGGAGGGAGCGCGCCTCTATGAGGTCTCCAATGACGGCCACACAGCGACCGGCGGCATCGTGCGGGTGCGCAACGTCGACCCGCTGAGCGGCCTCACCTCGCTGTCGCGCCAGCAGCGCGAGGCGGGCATGCGCTACCGCCAGGATTTCCGCAACTCGTCCGAGGCAACCGCCAAGCCGATGGCCTGGGCCGAGCGCGTCGACGGCGGCCGCACCGGCAGCGGCGTCGCCGAACACATCCTGTCCGCCGGCCGCGACCATGCCGAAGCCACCAGGGCGCTTGCCCACTGGGAGATCGTCGGCATCGTGCAAAAGGTCTGCTGTGCCGACGCAACGGTCAAGAGCCTGGCCGAACAGGCCGGCGAGCCGCGCGACGTGGTGGTGAAACTACTCAAGATCGGGCTCGACATATTGGCCGTACATTACGGCATGATGCTGATGCGCAAGCCGAGATGAGGAGCCCCGCCGATCCGGCCGGCACTACCGGCCGGATCGATCCGTCAACGACGGCAGACACGGATTCTTTCGATAATCCGGTGGTGATGACGCCAGTGCCTGATGACTTCGGTGTGGCAGCGCCGGTGGTACCGGTACCGGTAGCGCGGCGCGTAGTCCTCGTTATAGACATCATAGCGGTAACGGGGAACGTACTCATCGTCGTAATCGGAATACCGATGGTGGCGATAGTAATAGTCGTCGTCGTCATAGCCGTTGCCGATGCCGATTGTGACGCTGCCGCCGGCATTCGCCGGGCCGATCACGGAAGCCGCCGATGCGATGGCGATCACCGAGGCAAGCAGGAGCTTCTTCATAGCTACCTCCTTCTTTAACGTCCCTCTAATAGAAAAACCCCCGAGGGGCAGCCTCGTTCCATAGATTGGCAAGATGTAACGAACGGACGAGCCCGAAGTTTAGCGCCTGCTGGCGCGAAAACGCCGCTGGCTGCGCCGGGGTCGGATCGTCGACGCAGCGTGGCCGCTCCTCTCATCAAACAGCGGCAATCGCGCGTCAGTCCCGTTTTTGGCGACGTCTGCCTACAGAACATGGCCCAGTTCCAGCAAAACGAACGCGGTCGCACCCAGCACAGCGAGGGCGTAGGCCGCATAAAGAACAAGCAGCATTACCTCAAAGTCCCGGACGAAGCTTGCGGCAATCCTGGTCTCCTTAGACTCTGCTTTCTCGATGCGGTCGGTTTCCAACTCCTCCGTTGCCATGACGAGGCAGACAATCCTGTCGTTGTCGGCCGCCTGCAATATCCGTTCCGTCAAATCGACTGCAATCACTGGATCATCGGCCAACTGATCCCGCGATAGCCGGCTTTCAGTGACGGTCTGGATTTCACGCTTTCTCACGCACGCATAATTGCGTTGACTAAATTAGGTTCCACTAAAATATATAGATTGCCTCGACCCGATCACGACGTGGTGAGGCGTGAGCCCAGCTGGGCGGGGAACCGCCGCCCGAGGTCCGCATTTGTCGACTGTCGGGGCGAATCGCGATCCGCATCCTCCGATCAAAGGGCGCGGGCTTCTTCATAGGCTGCTACGATGCGCCATTGCTGGTAGGTCGCAATGCCAAAGCAGCCAAACTCTCATATCGCGAACGCAGCGCCGACGTCTTCGGTGCTGACCGGTTATGACGAAGATCGCATGCTTACTTATATCCGGCTGCTCGACGCTTCGGCGGAAGGAACGGACTGGCGCGAGGTCGCCCGCATCGTCCTGCATCTTGATCCGGAGCGGGAGCCGGAGAGGGCTTTCCGGGCGTGGGCGACACATCTGGCGCGTGCACGATGGATGACCAGGAAGCGGAACGAGTTGCGCCAGTAGCATAAAGAGCGGTGCGGACGAGCACCCTGACATTTAAGCGGAACTGCCGTTTCGGTCTGGCCGTTGAGGGAGAAGGCCAACATGGAAAAGCGCCCAATGACTTCTTGGCGAGCCAATACTTTCGAGTTGTGCTGCCTTCTTGCAGTTCCGCTGTCGCTTCTCCTTACCGTTTTCCTGGCGGGTCTCATCCTTAGCTGACCCCCGCATGGTTGCTTGCCGAGGAGCCCGTGTCGGTCAACGCGGCACCAACGCCCGCCTGAAGGATTCCGGCGGGAAAGGCTGCAAGGATTACCGAGGCGAGCAGGAGCTTCTTCATAGCCACGTCCGTTTTAACGTCCCTCTAGCTAACAGAGACGGCTGAGAGGCGGCAGCATTCCGCGGGTGGTGCGATTTACGAGACTGAGGAAGCTGCATTGTGGTCGGGCGCGAATTACCGCAGATGTCGCCCCGGCCGTTCAACATGGTTTACTTTTCGACGCCGCGCTGCCTAACTGCCAAATGGGGGCAAGCGATGTCAACGAGTCGACAACAAGCTCTGGCATGATTGCGCGGAGCTAAAGAATGCCGGGTGCGCTACAGGAGAAGCAGCTCAATCCGATTGTTTTCGGACGGCCCGAGCTTAGCCTGATACAACCAATATCGAATGCTATCGCAGCCCTTCCCTCTACGCGCTACTATGGCAGCAAGCGGAAACTTCTCTCTTGGATATATGAGAATATCCGAGGTCTTGAGTTTCAGACGGTCCTTGACCTTTTTGGAGGGACGGCTTCAGTTTCGCTTCTTCTGAAAGCTATGCGCAAGACAGTCACTTACCACGACGGTTTTCGGTTTAATGAGGACGTGGGGCGGACACTGTTATCGAACATGCCTGCGCTAACGCGATTGGACCTGGTCAATTTCTTAGCTCGGGTCGTGCCGCGGCGTGGTTTAATTTCGGAACTGTTCGCCGGAATTTATTACACAGACGAGGAAAACGCTTGGCTGGACGGAATTGCTAACCAACTGAATGAAACTACACTTCCTGCGGCAGAGATATCTCTTCTGCGTTATCTTCTGTACCAAGCATGCCTAAAAAAACGTCCTTTTAATTTGTTTCACAGAGCAAATCTGCACTTGAGAACGAATCGCGAGATTAAACGGTCATTTGGGAATTTTGCGACTTGGGAGCGCAGCTTTGAGCATCACATGATCCAAGCATATGATGAACTTGCCATAAAACCTTCGTTTCACAAGGAGTGTACGATTTTGCCGTCGCGTAACGCGGAGGATATATCAAATGGCTACGATTTAGTATATATTGATCCACCGTATATCAGTCTTCAAGAGCGGTATAACCATGATGATTATTGGCGACGCTATCATTTCCTTGAGGGGTTGGCGCAATATGGAGAATGGGAAAAACTCTTAGATCCGATTTCTAACATCCGATTGCTTCAGCAGCCGCAGTGGATGATAGAGTGGTCACGTCGAAAGACTTTCTCCGACAGACTATACGCACTAATAAAAACGCACAAAAATTCTATAGTTGTTCTTTCTTACGTCACGAACGCCTTTCCGCTGGAGTCGGAAATAAAGCGCTTCTTCGAGGAAGAATTTTCAAACGTGACTTTGCACACAAGAGAGCATAGTCATGCGCTTAGTCGGTCACCAAGAAGAGAATTGCTCTTCATAGGACACCCGCGAACATGAACCTTGAAACAGGTAAGCTTGCTGTACCGCAGTGGCTCGTTTTGATCTTGACAATGCTAGCGTTGGTCATCGCGGCTGGCGTTTTCTATTATTATCTCGATCCTAGCAATGTGAAGCTGGTCGGCTTGGCTGGCGGTATCGTCACGGGCCTAATTGTCTTCATTCTGACCTTTGTGACGTCGATCCGCCCGCTGCAAAAACTCGATCGATATGAGAAGATGGGAGTAAGAGGCGTTCTCGCCAATCGACACGACAAGGTCTACTACGCCGATCTGGTCGGGGGCGCGGAAAAGATCGTTCGTGTCATGGGCGCTTCCTGTACACGCTTCGTCGACGATTTCCTTGACATGCGTAACGAGGATAAAGTCCTGGTGGACGCCCTTCGGAAGCATCGGCGTCTGAATGTTCAACTTCTCGTACCGGAACAACGTCATATGGCCGGAGATGCCAAAACCCGTACGCATGCTTTGGACAAGAAGCTGGACGAACTAAGGACTGAATTTGGCGACCGGGTAGCATTGCGCCGATTTCCGCACCGGGCGCAACATAGTTTTGTCATCGCTGACGATGACCTGATTGCTGGACCGATTTTTGAGGGAGACCTCAGCAAATATGCACCTGCGGTGCATGTTGTGATGTCGACAAGGTTTGCCCAAAAGTATGATGAACATTTCGAGGGGGTCTGGAAATCTTGTGCCCCAAAATCCTGATCTCAGGATAGAAGTCAGCCCTCGAATCCACCTCGGCCTGATCTCAATGCACGATGGCGCTGTTCGCAAGAACGGCGGGATCGGTTTCTCCGTCGCTGGACCTGCGGCGACGATCGAGCTTAAAGCAGCAGATCAGTTACGTGTTCGAGACAATCGTAGTCACCCCTTCAATCGAGCAGAGATCGATCAGGTGCTGGCGGCGATGGGGCATCTCCTGTCATCAGAACAACTTGCCACGACCGCCGATGTCCTCATTGCGGGTGCGTTTCGCACCCATGTCGGAATGGGTTCAGGAACAGCTATTCGATTGGCTATTACAGAGGGATTGCATCTTCTCGATGAACGGGCCCCTTCAAGGCAGCAACTAGTCGAGCGATCGGGGAGAGGAGGTACGTCCGGTATCGGTGTGAGTACTTATTTTTCCGGGGGGATGGTCCTCGATCTCGGCGCTGTGAATGACGGCTCCCCTTTCGTCCCCTCCTCGCGAATAAGTGCGGGACGAAGTCCGACGACACTCCCTTGTCTCGAAATGCCTAAGTGGCCGCTTTGCCTCTGTGTTCCCGAGTCGATCCCCTCCAAGACGCAAGAGGAGGAGGCTGAGTTCTTTGCACGGACGGCTCCGCTCACCGCCGCTGCATCATATCGCGCCAGCTATGAGGCACTTTTCCATGCCTACGCATCGGTCGCAGAGGCCAATTATCGGGGCTTTTGCAGCGCGGTCGAAGCCATGCAAGAAACCGATTGGAAAGCTTGCGAATGGCGGGAGTACGGCGAGCCGCTACAGGCGCTAAGGCGAAGCCTTAGACGACTTGGGGTCGATTGCGTCGGAATGTCCAGTCTCGGTCCAATGCTTTTCTGCTTTGGGAGCCCGGCAGTCTTGAACACAATCGTGCGCGAGCAAAAATCGCTGGACTGTCATACGTTTCAAACCATGCCGAACAATTGCGGCCGGATGATATCTCGGATGTTGCCATGCGGGAGCTGACCTTCTTCACATCTAACGCCACTAAATTGGCGCATGCCCGCTATATCGTGGAGGGCCATCCGATTAGAATAAAAGGCTTTCGGCAGCGCACTTATCATGCTGACTATGATGAACCCCGATTATCCTCGCGAGAAGAGCTTCTTGAGGCAAGCTATCAAAGTGCACTTCGGCAATGTGAAAAGGCCGGAATCGCCGTAGACAGTCACCCCTTTGTGCTAGAGGACACCTCGGTCAAGATCGATGCTTTGAGCGTCGATGGACAGGAATCACCGGGTCTCGATATCAAATATTGGATGAAAAACCAAACATTTAGCGCGCTTGACGCGTCTCTCAAGGCCCGCGGTAACTTGCGGTCAGCGTCAGTCCGGTCCGACGTGCTGTTGCACGTCCCTAACAACTTGAAGGCTTCCTGGGAGGTCGAAAACAACTACCTGGTTTTTGTAGGAAAGCAACTCGGAAAAGTCGTTGATGCTGAAATCAACTTCGAATCGGATTTAGTTTATCCCTGGCTCGACAATCAGACATTCAACAAGTGGTTCCAGCCTTCTGGCGTCAGCCTTCCCTTTGGTGCCTTGGCAATAGCCGCAGCAGATCCTGTCGATTTTCGGCGGAAGTCGTTTGAGAAATTGATAAAATTTTTGGAAGAGCGGCGTTATCTTACCATCGATGCTCGACAGCTAGAGTTCGAATTCGATAGCAAGCCAAGCTTCATCCTGAGCGGTTACACGTGCGCTGGGAAGACTGCCGCCAGTCAATATCTCGCGAGAAAGTTCGGATACTTGCACGTTGAGGCAAGTGATTTCATGTACCTGAGCTACTACTACCGCCACGGATACACCGGCGCTATCTCGATCGGGGATTTTGCCGAACGTGCGCTCAGTCAGAAACCGAACATCGCGGCCGAGAAGGTGGCGGAGCACGTCGCAGAGAATCTCTCATCTCCCGTGGTGGTCTCGGGCTTTCGCGCACCCGAAGAGATCAAATTCCTCCGAGACGTTCTGGCTGCACGCGGCAAAGCATTCCGTACAGTCTTCGTCAGCGCCGACCAAGAAATTCGATTCAAGCGGCTTCAGGCGCGAATGCGACCGGGCGATGATATAACAATCGACGAATTTCGGCGTCGTGATAAGCAACAAGAGCGAATGGGACTGGAACAAATCCGTAGTTTGCCCGCCATAGCCTATCTTCCAAACTCCGACAGCCTTGAAAAGTATTTTAAGGATGTTGACTTAATGATTGGTTCAGTTATCGAAGATGATATAGAGATATTGACCGCCATCGCGAGCTTGGCGTCGCTACGTGAGATAAAGTTGGAAGACGCCATACTGATTGCGTTGCTAAGCGCATGGAGCGAAGAGGAGACGCGCCCATTCTTTTCGACTACACGGATCGCACTTATGATAAAGGGTGTTTTCAAGGGCATAGTCCCAAAACATAAAGATAACGTAAGCCGTTACTTCAATCAGGATTTTTATGCTTACTATGAGATTTCTAGCGGCGATGGTGTTGCCGCACGCAGATATCGGCTGTCGAATACCGGTTACGGCATGGCCGTGCGTGCCTTGAGACTTCTGAGACGAGATCAACGGCTGTAATCATGCAAACGCCGATCTGGGCGTTTGTGAAGACAGTGACTGACCCATATAGCAGATGGCCTACGCTCCCTACCTTGCCGCCATCACATCCGAAAACAGCGCCCGCTCCACCGCCGGTTCCAGCGTTTCGGCGAATGGCGTCGCCAGGTGGTGGCGGTCGCGGAAGGCTAGTTTGCCGTCGATGAAGACGTGGCAGGTGGTCTGGTCGCAAAAGCGGTCGGTCATGTCGATGTAAGCAGCGTTCGGTGTCGAGCGCACGATATCGCGCTCGATGGTGGCGATGTCGTCGTTTGCCGCCATGATCCGCGGCGTGTCGCATGTCGCGGGCGTCTGGCCTCGCCACAGCGCCCGCGCCACGCATTTGTCGGCGTAGCTTGCATTGTAGGGAACGTCCCTGATGACCGCGACATTGATGCCGGCCTGGCTGAAGGCCTGAAGCGTCCAGGTGAGGCCCGTCCGCCACTGCGCTTGCCAATCGGCGTGCCTCAACTCCTCGGGCGATTCTTTCATCACATTGCCGATCGAGAACTCCGAGATCACCACCAGTTGCGGGTGGAGCGCGATGATGTCCTTGACCGACTGCTCGCGCCATTGGTCGCATTCGGTGTAGTCGCGCTTCAGCCGCCAGTTCCAGGTCGTCACCCGCGAAGCCCGGCAGGAGGATTTGAGAAAGGTGACGACGCGAAAATTGTTCTTCTCGGCCGCCTTGATCAGCGGCGTCGACCAATGGTCGGCATGCGAGTCGCCGAACAGCACGACCGAGCGCTGGGCATCCTTGCGGCCGAACATGCAGGGTTTTGGCTTGACGGTCTCGAAATCGAGCACGCAGCCGCCATTGCTCGCGCGCACAGTAGAGAGCTGCGCGGCGCTGTCGGCGATGACGTGCTGTTCGGGGCTGAGATTGTGCTCGGCAAAGCGCGCATTGCCATAGGCCGCGACCACGCCGGCGCCGGTCAGCGCGACGGCGGGCACCAGCGCCCGCGCTGCTCCGGCCATCAGCCAGCCGTTGCGGCGGATCGGGTTCTCGATGAAATGATAGGTGAACATCGACAGAAGCAGCGTCAGCGCCGCGCAGGCAAGGCGGTCCAGGATGGACAGGCTGGGAACCACCATCGCCGCATAGACGATGACCGGCCAGTGCCAGAGATAGAGCGAATAGGACAGCCGGCCCAACCATTGCATGGGCGGCAGCGCCAGCAGGGCGCTCGGCAGATTGCGGCCGCCGCTGCCGCTGAGCAGCAGCAGCACGGTGCCGACAACAGGCGCCAGCGCATTCACCCCGGGAAACGGCGAGTCTTCGTCCAGCATCAGATAGGCCCAGGCGATCAGCGCCAGACCGAGGCATGCCTGGAGCGTGGCCAACAGCGGCCGGTCGCGCCAGATCTTTGCCGGCGCCATGGTCGCGAGGCCGCCGGCGGCGAATTCCCAGGCCCTGAGCGGCGAGAAATAGAAGGCCCAGGGCTGCGACACTTCCGTCAGCCAGGCGCAGGCCGCGAAGGAGGCCGCGCCGGCGACGCCGATGACGATTATAGCGGCGCGCTTGCCGGGACGCAGCCAGGCGGCGGCAAGAAGCAGCGCCGGCCATGCCAAATAGAACTGTTCCTCGACCGAGAGCGACCAGAAGTGGATGAACGGGTTGTTGGTGGCGTCGGCGGCGAAATAGTCGAACGACCAGCGGATCAGCCAAAGGTTGATCATGTAGGCGGAGGCGAACATGGCGCCTTTCGAATAAAGCGCCTGTTCCTCCGGCGACAGGATGAAGTAACCCGCGAACAGCGTGGCGAGGATGACGAACAGTGCCGCCGGCAACAGGCGCCGGGCGCGCCGGGCGTAGAAGCGCCAGAGGTTCAGCCGCCCGGTCTCGGTAATTTCCGTAACCAGGTGGCGGGTGATCAGATAGCCGGAGATGACGAAGAAGATGTCGACGCCGGCAAAGCCGCCGGGCAGGCCGGACAGACCAAAATGGAAGGCGATGACACCCGCCACCGCCAGCGCGCGCAGCCCTTCGATGTCAGGCCGAAATGATGCCGACACAATCACCTCATGCAAGGAATGCCCACCTCGCAGAGGCTCGACCCGATGCGACGATATTGCAATGCAACAAATCTAACGCAGTGCAACATAGGGGGAGGGCGCGGCTCCTCCAGTTCCTCGCGTGGGCGGTTCACTCACACGAGCGATTCGAGAGCCACTGATATGGAAGCGAAGCGAAGGGTGCCGAGGCGATCACGCCTTTTTCAAAAACTCGGTCTTCAGCACCAGGCCCTTCACCTGCCTGGTGCTGCATTCGATCTCGCCGGGATTGCCGGTGAGGCGAATATTCTTCACCAGCGTGCCGCGCTTGATCGTCTCCGACGTGCCTTTGACCTTGAGATCCTTGATCAGGGTCACGGAGTCGCCCTCGTGCAGCGCCGTGCCATTGCTGTCTCTTATGATCGCGTCGGTCATGGCAGGTCTTTCGTGGGACTCCGGTGGGAGGTGGTCGGGCCAGTCCCCGGCCTATCCCACGCTCGGCGACAAGGTCAAGCGTCAAGCGGGGTCAAGCGTCAAGCGGGCCGCCCGCCAATACTATGCGGGAACGGCCGACCGGAAAACCCGAGGTTGCAAGCAGACGGTGCCCCTGGACCATAATGTCATTGCCGCTCCGGCCGGCGTCGCGATTTCAAATGGCTAGGCACCCGCCGGTATGAGTGCGGACTGGAAGGTCGCGAAAGGGCCGCCCGCCCTTTCGCTTGGCCCCCATTTCGCTTGGCAAGAAGCCGACGGTTACTTGTTGAGCTGCTTGGCCATCTTGCAGAAGTCGGCATGCATCTTGGCAATGCCTGCGTCGCTGCATTCCTTCAACATCATGGCCCGGTCGCTCGTGGACATGGCCATCCATGCCGCCTTGAATTCGGCTTCCGACTTCATGGTCTTCATGCCGGCGTCGGTGAAGAAGGGCGTCATTTTCTGCGGATCGTCGAGCGCCGAAGTGCCAGTGGCACCGGCGGCAAGCGCTGCGCCGGTCATCATCGAAAGGGCCATCGCGCCCATGCAAAGCGTCTTGAAGTTCATGATCATTCCTCCTGAGCTGCTGCTTTGAGGTTGTCCATCAGCGATCTACGAAGGAACGGTGTTTTGACCCAAAAGTTCCACGTTCTGGCGCAGACATGGAACAGGATTGCCCGTGACGTCATTAATGCAAAAAATTCTACCATGACTGAATTTGCCGCGCTGCCGACCAGGGCAATCGGCGTCCAGCTGGGTGAGACGCTGCGAAGTTGCAGGCCGGCTCAATATGCCCGATCATGGCGACGGCGGAGCGGAGGTATCAAGTGGCGGCAAATCGTCGAAACGACGCGCACCTGTCGGAGCCCCGGCGGGCGGGCATCGTTTCCGCGGCCAGGGCGCTTCCGCGCACATCGTTGCCCAGCGTAGCGTCGGTCGTGACGGCCGTCGCGGCGCTCTATTTCGGGCGCGAGGTCTTTCTGCCGATCGCAATCGCGCTGCTGCTTACCTTTGCGCTCGTGCCCATGGTGTCGGCACTCAAGCGAGCCGGCATTCCGCGTCTTCCGGCCGTGATCGCCAGTGTGCTCGGCGCATTCACCGTGCTGGCGCTGTTCTCCTTCATCGTCGCCACGCAGGTCAGTGAACTGGCGCAGAACATTCCGCTCTACCAGGCGAATATCCTGACCAAGGTCCGGTCGCTCAAGGAAACCGGCGTCGGCGGCGGCATCGTTTCCAGATTGAGCCGGGTGATCGAACGCGTCGGCCAGGAACTCGACAGACCCGAGCCCGTACAACCCGCCGCCGATCAGCCTCCGCGGGAACCGATCCCGGTCGAAATCGTCGCGCGCGAACGACCGCTCGAGGTTCTCCAGAATCTGATCGGCCCGCTGCTGAGCCCGCTGGCATCGGCCGGACTGATCGTCGTGGTCGTCATATTCATGCTGCTCGAGCGGGAGGACCTGCGCGATCGCTTCATACGCCTCGTCGGCTATGGCGATCTGCATCGAACCACCGAGGCGCTGCAGGATGCCGGCAAGCGCGTCGGCCGCTATCTGCTCATGCAACTGGTCGTGAACATCGTCTATGCCGTCCCGATTGCAATTGGACTTTGGCTGCTGGGCATACCCAATCCATTGCTGTGGGGTTTGCTGGCGCTGGCGCTGCGCTTCGTTCCCTATATCGGCCCGGTCATCGCGACGCTGTTGCCTCTGTTCCTGGCGCTTGCCGTGGCGCCCGGCTGGTCGCTCGTGCTCTGGACCGCAGGGCTTTTCGTCGTGGTCGAACTGATCACCGGCAACGTGATCGAACCCTGGCTCTACGGCTCGCGCACCGGGCTGTCGCCATTGGCCATCATCGTTGCGGCGATATTCTGGACCTGGCTCTGGGGGCCATTGGGCCTGGTTCTGTCGACGCCGCTCACGGTCTGCCTCGTCGTGCTCGGCCGCCATGTGCCGCAGTTCGAATTCCTCGACGTTCTGTTCGGCAACGAACCCGTGCTCGAACCTCACGCCCGGCTTTACCAGCGGCTGTTGGCCGGCGATCCCGAGGAAGCGACGGACCATGCCGAGGAGATGCTGGACGAAGAATATCTGGTCGAGTTCTACGACAAGGTCGCGATTCCCGCACTTCTGCTCGGCGAGCAGGACCGGGTGCGTGGTGTGCTGAGCGACGAGCAAAGACAGCAGGTCGCGGGCAGCGCGCTGACGATGGTGGCGAACCTCGACGACAGCGCGCAGGAGGAGGCGGAAGCGGACGACACGGCCGCGGCCGAGGACAACGGCTCACGCGAGGACAGGCACGTTCAGGGGGAGGTTCAGGGCGAGGAGTACACCGAACTGCCGGATGGCACGGGCATGTCGGTGCTGTGCGCCGGCGGGCGCGGCGAACTCGACGACGCGGCGGCCGCCATGCTGGCCCAGGTGCTCGAAGTCCAGGGCGCTACGGTGTTGAGAGCGAGCTTCGCCGAGATGGAACCGGGGAGCATTCGCCGCCTTGAGCTCGACGCCGTCGATAGTGTCGTCATCGGATTTTTGAACCGGGATTCCGTCAAGCACGGGCGGTTCCTGGTCCGTCGGCTGAAACGCACCAAACCAAGGTTGCGAGTGGGCATCGTGTTGTGGTCGGAAGCCGACAGCGACAACCAGGAGGCAGATGCCAGATTGGCCAACGAGATCAACGCCGATTTCGTCGCACATGGCATGGTCGGCGCGGTGCTCGGTGCGTTGTCCAGCGCTCCGCCGGTGGCGCTGAAGACCACCGCCAAACGCCGCATGCGCCGCCTCACGCCGGCGCGCAAGAAAGAGCCGCTCGCCGCGGCAAAATGAGCGCGGCGAAGACCGCGGCAGGTCGGGTTATTACCGCTTTCGCGAAAGTGGTAATAACGAGACGGATCAGGTTATCTTCGCAAGATCGCGCTGAACCATCCGCCGCGGCAAACGGCGCCAACCTTCATACAGTCCAGAAATAGCGCACCGTATGGAAGAAAACCGGAGCGGCGAAGACCAGGCTGTCGGCACGGTCCATCATGCCGCCATGGCCTTCGATCAGATGGCCCCAGTCCTTGACGCCCTGATCGCGCTTGATGGCCGAGGCGACCAGCCCGCCAAGGAAGCCCATCAGGCAGGCGATGAAGGCCACGCCGGCTGCCTGCAGCGGCGAGAACGGCGTCAGGAACGACAGCAGCGCGCCGAGCAGGCTCGACGCCGCCAGCCCGCCGACCAGCCCCTCCCAGGTCTTCGACGGCGAGACCGTCGGCGCCAGGAGATGCCGGCCGAACAGCTTGCCGAAAATATATTGCAGCACGTCGCTGCCTTGCACGGTGATGATCAGGAAAGCGATCAGCAACAGGTTGCGGCCTTCGAAGCCTGGCACCTCGAGCGTCAGCAGCGCCGGCACGTGGCTGACGCAGTAGACCGAAATCATCACCGCCCATTGCTGCGCCGAGACGCGCTCGAGAAAGCGTTCGGTGTCGCCGTGCAGCGCGGTGATCGCCGGCATCAGCAGGAAGCAGTAGACCGGGATGAAGATGGTGAACAGGCCATACCAGGCGGTCCACACCAACCAGTACTGGAACGGGATGACGATGCCGAACATGCCGAGCAGCACCCAGTGGTCGCTGCGGCGGCTGTGCGTCAGCGTCACGAATTCGCGCAACGCGGCGAAGGAAATCAGCGCGAACAGGATGGTCATGCCGGGGCGGCCGAAGAAGAAGGCGACGGTGATCGCCACCACCATCACCCACCAGGCATTGATGCGCTGGGTGAGGTTGACCAGCGTCGGCGACAACGGCTTTGGCGCGCGCCATGACAAGACGCCGGCGACGACGCTGGCACTGATCAGCACCGCCAGCAGGCCGACAATCAGAATGAGGGTTTCGTGCATCATCGGCAGCATTTTGCCTTGGTCCTCAATCGTCTCGCTGCGGCCGGGGGTTGAGCGCCAGCAGCGTTTCGCGGGCGCGGTCGAGAAAGGCGCGGCGTTCCTCACCCGGTTGAATGGCGATCGGTGCGCCGAAGACGACACGGCAAAGCAGCGGCACCGGCACGAATTGGCCCTTGGGCAGCACCCGCGACATGTTCTCGATCCAGCACGGGATGAGTTCGACATCGGGCCGCGCCATCGACAGATTGTAGAGGCCGGAACGGAACGGCAGGAGCGGTTCGTCGGTCATGTTGCGCGTGCCTTCGGGAAACAGGATCAGCGAATGGCCCTGGTCGAGCACCGACAGCATGATCGAGATCGGGTGCTGCGTTTCATCCGTCCACTGCCGGTGGATCAGCACGGAAGACAGCATGTCCTCGGCAATGAAACGGCGCAGCCGCGTCTTGCTCCAATAATCGGCGGCCGCCACCGCATGGGTACGGGCGCGCTCCTTCTCGCTGAGGCAGGCCGACAGCAGGATGAAATCGCCGTGGCTGGCATGGTTGGCGAAGTAGATGCGCTGCCGGTCCGATGGCTGGCTGCCGTTCCAGATCGGCCGCACGCCGGTGACCACCCAGGCCAGTGCTGACAGGCCGACCGAGGTCACCGTCTGCAGCAGGGTATAGGTGCTGACGCGAAGCTTTGTCATGGACGGGCTCAATAGAATGCCGCGACGACCGAGGCCGCCGCGAACAGGCTGAAGGCGATACGCTGCTTGGCGAGCAGACGGCGCGTGCCGGCCATCCGCTGGTCGAGCGAGCGGCCACCGGCCGCCGTGGGTTTCAGCCGCATGCGCGCCAGCACGTCGTCGATCGCCGCAGCGCCGCCTGCTTCGCTGGCGTGGCTGGCCATCAGCCGGAACAGCAGCGCGTCAAACAAAAGCAGGGCCGAGAGAATGATTGTGGCTATGGCACCCGCGGCGGCGATCAGCCAGGCCGCCGCGGACAGCGACGATGTTTGCGGCGCAGTCGCCAGGCCGATGACCGGCGCCGCCAGCAAGGCAGCAGCAATCAACAGCAGCGGCCACGCCACCTGCACCATCAGTCCGGCGGCGAACGTCTCGGCCTTATCTCGAAAAGCGGTCATGTCGCCGCGTCCATGCCAAGATGCACAGGCCGGCCCGCGGCGGCGAGCTGGCCTCGCGCCTGATCCGGCGTGGCGGCCCGGCCGCTGGCGACCAGCCATTCGGCGACGACGGCGGCGCTGCGCTGGAAGCCGAGCGCACAGCAGACCAGCACCGTGCCCTGGCTCTGCGCCGTCTCGATCGCCGCCACCGCTTGCGCACGCGCCTCGCGAGACGGCGGCAAAAGGTCGACCATGGGCAGGCTCATCCAGTGGATCGAGGCGCCACGCGGCCGTTCCAATTCGCCGGCAAGGTCGATCACCGTGCCAAAGGCGTCGGCCTCGGCGGCGGTCGGAAAACGGCCAAGGGAAACACCGTCGGCGATGACGATCTGCGCCGGGAGCTTTCGCGTCCATGCCCACACATTGACCTTGGCGGCAACCCGGTAGGGCCACAGCAGAAGACGGCTGGCCAGCGACACGCGGCCATCGGCTGTTTTCTGGAACACCTTGGCGCCGGCGCCGGCATAGGCGAAAGCGACTATGGCCAGCGCCAGTGCCGGCCACAACAGGATGAGCCATAGCGCCGAGACCAATGCGCCGGCAGCAGCGCCGGCCAGCGCAAAGGCTGCGCCAAGCGCATAGAACAGCGCCAGAAGCCGCGCTTTCGGGTCCGCGGTCAGGCGGAAGCCGACGAAAGGCAAGGCGCCGTCGCGCGGAAACAGCCACAGCGCGAAAAGGCCGAGCAGCGCGCCGGTCGGTATGTCGATGAAATGGTGCTGCCACGTCGTCAGCACCGAGGCGCCGATCAGGAAACACCAGACATGCCAGGCGACGCCGGCGATGCCGGCCAATCTGTGACGCCAATGGTCCCAGATGATGACCAGCAGCGCGATATGCAGCGACGGCGCCTGGTTGAAGGATTTGTCGAAGCCGCCGAGCACGGCGAACATGAAGCCGGGCAGGCCGCTCGTCTGTGGGCGCACGAACGTGGCAGTCAGCGGGAACAGGATGAAGCAGGCGACGGCAACGATCTGTGCCGTCAGATAGCGGCCGGCGAGGCGGTCGACGCCGCTCTTCGAATTGTTCAACAGCAGCGACAAGCCGTAGAACAGGTTGATCGACCAGTAGGGCACGATCGTCCAAGCAAGGAACGGGATGCCGCGCTCCCAGCCAAAGACGATGCTGCCGACGTCGTCGCGCCGCGACGCCAGCCAGTTGGCGAAGCCGTAGGTGGCGTAGAAGAACGGCGCCAGAAATGCCAGCCACAATGCGGCGCGCAGGACTATCCCGTGATACGGCTCGCGTGGCAAGGCCGGAAGGGCAGGGGCATCGCGAGGTGAGGCACAGGCAGGCAGGTCCATGCTCAGACGCGCCGCGCGACCGAAACGGTGAAGATGCCCCACTGGTCGATGCGCTGGTCGAGCTTCTCGAAGCCGGCGGCCGCCACCAACTGGTCCATCTCGGTCTGCGTGCGGCGGCGCATCACCCATGCCTGGCCGCCGCGGTGCGAGGTCAGGCTGCGCGCGATCATCTCGAGCTGCGGATGCCAAGGCTGGTTGGTGTAGACCAGCAGGCTTCCGGGCTGCATGGCGCTGGCCAGTCCACCGAGCGAGCGGGCGATCATGGCATTGTCGGAAAACAATTCGTAGAGCCCCGAGACGATGGCGAGATCCGGCGCCGGGTCGAGCCCGGCCAGCATCGTGGCGTCGAAGGCGTCACCTCGATGGAACGAGACGGTCGCCGGCAGCTTGCGCTCGGCGATCAGCTTGCGGCCGAGCGAGACGTTCAGCTCGGAGAAATCCTGCAGCCGCACGCTTGCCGGCGACGCGGCGCCTTTCTGCACGGCATCGAGCACATAGCGGCCATGGCCGGCGGCGATATCGACGATATGGACCGGCCGACCGGCGGCCTTCAGCGTCTCAACGGCGCTGCCTATCAGCTCCTCCAGATGCAGCTTGCGCTGGCGGATGCCGCGCCAGCCGACGGCGTCCAGAAAGGTGCGGTCGATCATGCGGCCGATGGGGCTGATGCCGCGCGCCTCGTTCTCATAGACATAGTCGAGCGTCGAGCCGGAATCGAAGCCGGTGGCAATCCCCGTCTTCATGCCGGATGACAGCCAGGCGCCCATGCGGATCGAGGCGCGGCTCATTGCCCAGTAGAGTCCCCTGGGAGACAGCAGCGGCAGCGGCGAGGCCAGCCGGTCGGCCTCGTCGCGTGTGTAGCCGGCGCGGTCGGCCCAGGTCAGGTCGACCGGCTCTTCCGGCGCCGCGAACTGCTTTTCGAGGAAGGGCCTGATCAGGTCGAGTGCCTTGTGGCGGTCGCGCTCGCCCAGCGTGTCGTGGAAGAAGCCGGGCAGCACGTGCCGCTCCTTGGCCGGGCTCGCCAGATTGACGAAGAATTCGTGCTGCGGTCCATGCCGCACCACCCAGTCGCTGCCGGAGATCAGAAGCTGTGTCGGCACGGTGATGGCGCGGGCGTCGGCGACGATGCGCGCGGCATGATCGTAGAGCTCGACCAGGATGTTGGAGGCGATCGGCCGGGTGATCAGCGGGTCGGCGTCGAAGGAGGCGATGCGCTCGGGGTCATGCGTCAGGAATTTCGCTTTGACGTAGGAATTGACGAAGAAGCGGCCCTTCAGCTTCTGCCACAACGCAATGCCTTGCTTGGCGAAGGGTACGTAGAGCTTGACCGAGAAGGCCGGCGAGGCCAGCACCAGGGCGCGAATGTCGGGCGCGTAATCATGCACCCAGGCGGCGGCAAGCACGGCGCCGAAGGATTGCGCGATCAGCGCGATATCGCGCCGGGCAAAGCCGTCGCTGCCGATCTCGCGCACAAAACAATCGATGTCGCGCACCAGTGCGGCAAACGATGGCGCATAGCCGCGTTCGCCGGCGGAGCGGCCATTGCCGCGCGCGTCCCAGGCATAGAAGGCGTGGTCGGGCATCTGGAGCTCGTCGACCAGATGCGCCATGCGGCCGCCATGCTCGTGGCCGCGATGGAACAGCAGGATGGCGCCCTTGCGGTTTTCCGACAGCGCCGGCCAATAGCGGTAGAAGATCTCGGTGCCGTCATGGCTCTTGAAGCTGCGCTCCTGCGCCACCCGCTCGATATTGGCTGAAGCCACTGCGGCAACCGTCTGTTGGTGAAGCATGTTGTTCTCCCTGGCGAGACCGGAATTCAGCTGCCGCTCCCGTTAAGGCCGCTGCGTATCCGGTTGATGGCGGTCGCCAGCGAGAGTGTAGCCATGGCCGGAAACACGAGCGGCGTGAGCGCCGGGACCCACAGGCCGGACGCGATAAGCACGGCGAGGATGCCGAGCGCCAGCGCCCGGTCGCTTTTGCCGAACGGGCCGGCATAGTTGCGCCCGGTTCCGGCGGCGATGCCGAGCACGCCGGCGAACTCAGTGATCATAGCCGCGATCGCAAATGCAACGACACCCCAGGCGGGAAAAATGACGGCAAATGCCAGGATCAAAGCGAGGTCGGAGATCATATCGCAGAGCTCGTTGAGATACATGCCGAGCTTCGAGGCCTGGCCATGTTCCCTTGCGAGCATGCCGTCGATGGCATTCAGCGCCATTCGCGTAAACAGCACGAGCGGCATCAGCAGAAAGACCGCGCGATGGCCTGCAAGGACTGCCACCGCAAGGCCGGCGGCGAGCGAGAGGGCAGCGGCCAGCAGTGTGATCTGGTTGGCGGTGACGCCGGCCCTGGCCAGGCCATCGGCAAGCGGCCGCAGCCTGGCCTGGAAGGCCGGTTTCAGCGCATAAAGCGTCGGCATATGCGAACCCCCCGGCCGCGGTGCAAATGATGTTGGCGAGGATGGTCAATTGGCGCGCAAGACGCAAGGGCGGCGCCCTGCCACTTTTCGACATCCGGATATGTCGGCGCTAGCTTTCCCTGCCATTGTCGCCCGGGAACCGTGCGGGCAAGCTTTCTTCGGCCGCCGCCCAGGCGCGACTATGATAGCGCCGCAGGATGAGAATGCATGTCGCGAAGACCGCCAGCCCGCAAATCACGCCGGGCGACATGCCCCCGCCGAAAGCGGACTTAACAACGATGCCGGTGAAGACGCCGGCAATGGCGCCGTTGATCGTGCCCACCATCCCCGCGGTGGTCATGAAATATTGCAGCGGCGAGGGTCTGAGGCCCTTGTCGACCAGCACCGCCGAGGGGTCGTCATGCGTGGAATTGACGAGGTATCTTTGCAGGACGGGCGCCAGTTCGACGAAATAGTGGCGGATCCTGGCCATGCCGCGGGCATGCACCATGTCCTCGATGGCAACCTGCACCGCGCGCACAAAGGTGACCAGTCCGATGAAGAAAAGGCAAGGCAGCAAGATCAGGCTGAACAACACGAACGGCCTGCCCATCTCCGTGACCTGCGCGACGAAGGACAAGGCAATCGTTGCGCTTGAGACCGAGGTCAGGAACAGATCGGCTCTCTGGTTCGCTTCCTGAATGGTCGCGGCGCGAGCGTTTTGCAGCACGAAATGCTCGGTCGTCAGGCACTGCAGGGCGTGCTGCGCCTGGTCAGGCGGAACCGGAGCGTCGGGAGAACGGGTCATCGACATTTGCCCGCTTCTGCCCGCCGGAACCGACAGGCAGAAGGGACGTCGTCCTACGAGCCGTCAGGACTTGCCGTCGCCGCCGGTGATGGCGATACGCTTGGCCTTTGCCTGGGCGCGCTCCGTCTTGGGCAGCGTCACGCTGAGCACACCGTTCCGGAACGCGGCGTTCACCTTGTCTTCGTCGACTTCGTAGCCGAGCGGGATACGCCGCTCGAAACGGCCATAGAAGCGTTCGGAGAACTGCCTGTCCTTGTCCTCGGTCTCTTCGCGCTTCTCGCCGCGCAGCGTCAGCACGCCGTCATCGAGCAGCAGCTCGACGTCTTTCTCGTCCATGCCGGGGATCTCGGCGGTGACGCGGATCTCCTTTTCGCTATCGGAGATTTCGACACTCGGCCAGCTGGCGCGGGCAGCGGAGAAGCCGCCGAGCGACGGCAGCCTCGCGTCGAAGCCGCGGAACGCCTCGTCGAACAGGCGGTTCATTTCGCGATGCAGCGTCAGGAAGGGATCGCCGTCGCCGTTGCGGAACAGGCTGGGGGGCTGATTGTTCTCCCGGCCCCACGGAATGAGATCACGAATAGCCATTGCATAGTCTCCTTTCTCGACTGGTGCATTCAGGCAGCCTGCTTGTTTGCTTCGCCCTGCGCGACCTTCGGCCCGGTCTTCGGCGAGGCGACATCGGTCGCGATGGCGATGCGCCGAGGCTTCATCTCCTCTGGCACCTCACGTACCAGATCGATGCTGAGCAGGCCGTTGTCGAGCGAGGCGCCTGCGACCTTGACGTGATCGGCAAGCTCGAAACGGCGGGTAAAGGGCCGTGTGGCGAGGCCATGATGCAGATACTCCGTGTTGTCCGGCTCCTTGTGCTGGCCGGAGACAATCAGGAGGTTGGGTTCATGAGTGATTTCGAGGTCGTCCTCGGAAAACCCGGCTACGGCGATGGTGACGCGGTAGTTGTTCTCGCCGCTGCGCGCGATGTCATAGGGCGGCCAGGCGTCGAAGGCCTGCGGAGCATTTTCCAGCAGGTTGAAGACGCGGTCGAAGCCGATGCTCGACCGATAGAGCGGGGAAAAGTCGAATGCGGTTCTCATAGCTACATCCTCCATCGAGCAACATAGATACGAGGGGCGCCAAAGAGCTGGCGCTCCCTGGTTCCGCCGGCCCCATTTCGGCGACCGGTGCCTTCGATCTGGTTATTGTCCGCCGCAAGTCAAGACCCGGTGGCTCTCGCGTTGCCGGTTTTTCGGGCCGGTTTTCGGTCGGTTCGGCGAGGCTGCCAATCTCGCCACAAGTGGGGAGATGTCCGGCAGGAGATTGCCTGTTGGTTTCAATTGCCAACGCTGACTTCCCCGGCCGGTTATTGTCTGCAGCAGGTCAAGATCCAGATTTCTTGTGTTGCCGGGCCCGTTCCCGGCACTCGCAGATGGAGCTGACCATGACACGCGACGAGATCATTTCTGTGCTGGGCCCGGTCGACGAAGCCGTGATCGCCGACATTGCGGCGACGGACGGGACGGTCCAGGAATTGCGCGAGGCCCTGGCCTGGATCGCCGCCGACGAGGCGCTGGTGAACGAGGGCCGACCGCTGCCGACGGCAAGGGTAGCGACGCTGATCGAACTGCTGCAAGGGCCGGACGAGGAGGAATAACCGGCTGCTGCCGCGATGCTCTTGAACCGCGCAAAGGGACGAACCATGTCCTTCAGCGGCGCCGGCCGGCCGCCGGTGCCGCCAGCATAACGTTGCTTGCTCAAACAAGAAGACGATCAGAAAACAAGGAGGAAGTGATGGACGACGTCCGCTTCGCCGAGCCGATCACGTTGAAATTCCAATCCAGCGAGCGCAAGGTCGCCAGCAGTTGGGAAGCCATCGAATGCATGCGCCAGCAGTGGCCGGACCGTGCACGCGGCCGGAGCTGGCGCGCCGCCTATCGGACCTGCCGCGACGCGCTCGACGGCTGGCGCACCGCGCGTGATGCGCGCAAGGCCTTCGTCAGGGCGGCGCGCAAGGCTGGATTGCTCGCAGCGGCCCGCAAGCCTGTCGACCACGCCGGCTAGTCCGGACGCCCTCCGATATTGTGAGATCCAAAACAAAGTGGGGGAGAGTCAGCTACCCCTCTCCCCCGCTTCGGAGGCACTTTGTTTGCTGTCTGGCGGCAGATCGGCTTGCTCCTCAGTGGACGGTGATAATGCCATTTACGGCCCGCCATTCGGACGGTTGGATCAGACGGTGATGAGCCACGCGCACCGAATGCAGCGGGCCTTCGATCTCGCGCTCCCAGAAATCGAGGAAATGCTTCAGCGTCGGGAAATCAGGGGCGATATCGTATTCCTGCCAGATATAGAGCTGAAGCAGGCTTCGATGATCGGGCAGGCGGTAGTGGATCTCCGCCGTGGTGAGGCCAAACCCTTGCATCTGGAGCTGAAAGTCCCTGCTGGTCATGCAATCCTTCCTTTCCCAATGAACCTCGGTCTGCAAAACGCCTCGCCTTCCACATAGGTTCCAGCCGCCGGCAAGCGGCTCAGGAGACGGACAGATTTGGAAATCCGGCCGGGTCATCGCGCCGGAAACGGCGAATGTGCGAACAATTACAGCGTATTGGCACTCTCAGGTGTCGAGTGCTAAAATTTTTGCATGATCCTCTTGAAAGCTGAAAAAAGCGCGACTAGTTCGTATGCGCGCGATGCCTGAAGAAGAGATCGCGCACCCCGTGCCGGGCCGATATTGCCGGTCCGGTCAGGAGGATGTTCGAAGATCTGTTTGTCCCGAGAGGAGAACGACATGGCGTTCCGTCCATTGCATGACCGCATCCTGGTCCGCCGCATCGAGGTCGACGAAAAGACCGCGGGCGGCATCATCATCCCCGACACCGCCAAGGAGAAGCCGCAGGAGGGCGAGGTCATTGCCGCCGGTCCGGGCGCGCGCGACGACAGCGGCCAATTGCAGCCGCTCGACGTCAAGGTCGGCGACCGCATTTTGTTCGGCAAATGGTCCGGCACCGAGATCAAGCTCAATGGCGAGGATCTGCTCATCATGAAAGAGAGCGACGTGCTGGGCGTGATCGAAGCCACGGGCGAGATGAAGAGGGCTGCCTGAGCGGGGCCTGAACAAGCATTCCAGTCAACGAAAAGCTGCCTATCGAGGAGTGTTCCAATGGCTGCCAAAGATGTGAAATTTCATACCGAAGCCCGCGAGAAGATGTTACGCGGTGTCGATATGCTTGCCAATGCGGTGAAGGTGACGCTCGGTCCCAAGGGCCGCAACGTTGTCTTCGACAAATCGTTCGGCGCGCCGCGCATCACCAAGGACGGCGTGACGGTGGCAAAAGAGATCGAGCTCGAGGACAAGTTCGAGAACATGGGCGCTCAGATGGTCCGCGAAGTTGCTTCGAAGACCAGCGACACCGCAGGCGATGGCACCACGACCGCGACGATTCTTGCTCAGGCCATTGTCAGGGAAGGGGCCAAGGCGGTCGCTGCCGGCATGAACCCGATGGATTTGAAGCGCGGCATCGACAAGGCGGTCGACGCCGTGGTCGCCGACCTGAAATCCAATGCCCGCAAGGTGACCAGGAACGACGAAATCGCTCAGGTCGGCGCCATCTCTGCCAATGGCGATGCCGAGATCGGCCGCTTCCTCGCAGAGGCGATGGAAAAGGTTGGCAATGAGGGTGTCATCACTGTCGAGGAAGCGAAGACCGCTGAGACCGAGTTGGAAGTGGTCGAAGGCATGCAGTTCGACCGTGGCTACCTCTCGCCCTATTTCATCACCAATCAGGATAAGATGCGCGTCGAACTCGAAGAACCCTATGTGCTGATCCACGAGAAGAAGCTGTCCAACCTGCAGGCCATGCTTCCTGTGCTCGAAGCCGCCGTGCAATCCGGCAAGCCGCTGTTGATCATCGCCGAGGACGTCGAGGGCGAGGCGCTGGCGACGCTGGTCGTCAACAAGCTGCGCGGCGGCCTTAAGGTCGCGGCCGTCAAGGCACCGGGCTTCGGCGATCGCCGCAAGGCCATGCTGGAGGATATTGCCATCCTGACCGGCGGCACGGCGATCTCGGAGGACCTCGGCATCAAGCTCGAGAACGTCACACTGGAGATGCTCGGCCGCGCCAAGAAGGTGCTGATCGAGAAGGAGAACACCACCATCGTCGACGGCGCCGGCCGCAAGGATGAAATCCATGCGCGCATCAGCCAGATCAAGGCGCAGATCGAGGAAACCACCTCCGACTACGACCGCGAAAAGCTGCAGGAGCGGCTGGCCAAGCTCGCCGGCGGCGTCGCCGTCATCCGTGTCGGCGGCTCGACCGAGATCGAGGTCAAGGAGCGCAAGGATCGCGTCGACGACGCCATGCACGCCACACGCGCGGCGGTTGAGGAGGGCATCCTGCCCGGCGGCGGCGTGGCGCTGCTGAGAGCGGCGAAGGCGCTCGATAATGTCGTCGTCGACAATCCCGATCAGAAGACCGGTGTCGACATCGTGCGTCGCGCCATCGAAGCGCCGGTGCGCCAGATCGCCGAGAATGCCGGCGCCGAAGGTTCGATCATCGTCGGCAAGCTGCGCGAGACGACCGACTTCGGCTATGGCTGGAACGCGCAGACCAACGAGTTCGGCGACCTCTACAGTCAAGGCGTCATCGACCCGGCCAAGGTCGTGCGCACTGCCCTGCAGGGTGCCGCCTCCGTTGCCGGCCTGCTGGTGACGACCGAGGCGATGGTGGCCGAGAAGCCGAAGAAGGAAGCTGCCGCGCCGGCCATGCCCGGCGGTGGCGGCATGGACTTCTAAGGCCAGGCTTCCAAAGCGCGACTTCGAAACGGCAGATGGACCGTGTCCGCCAAAAGCGGGCACGGTCTTGCCGGTCCGGGACTAATGCTGAGCAGGTGTTGCCATGGATATGATGGACAGTTTTGGAAAGATCGCGGCGCCGACCCGCCCGAAAAACGATTTCAACTATGAAGCCGACTGCAGGGCGGCGCTGGCGCCTTTGGTCGACGGCTTGCTGGATATGGCCGAGTCGGCCGGCTGGGACCGCCGCAAGGCGGCCTACACGCTGATGTTTCTGTCGGCTCAACGCGTGGGGGCCGGCACGGAGGAGCGCAAATGATCGCGGCGCGGATGCGCGAATGCCTGCGCCTGCTGCGTTGGTCGGAAACCGATTTCGCCGAAGAGGCGGGATACCCGCTCGCCAAGGCAAAGGCGTGGCTCTACGGGCGCGAACATCCGCCGCTGGGCGTGGCGGCCTGGCTCGAGGCGCTGGTCAAGGTGCATCGGCTGCTGCCGCGGCCGAGCATGCAAGCCGTGTTGCATTCACCGATCGACGCCGTCCTGCAGGCGGATCGAAGCGCCCGCGCGGTTGAGTTCCGCAAGCAGCCGATTGAGCCAGGAAAGGAGAGTTTCATGGATCGTGCTTCGTTCGACAAGCCAGTTACCATCCTCACCGGCCTCGGTACGCCGACGAAGATAGAAAGCGCGGCTGAGGCTTATGCACTTTTGGCTGAGTGGCCGGCAACGAGCCGGACGGCCGCGCATGACATCGCCGCCAAGGCCTGCCGGGCGGCAATGGAAGGAGAGATCGACGCCGAGACGGCGCGCGCCACCTTCGTCGCCTTCGCCCGCCGCAACGACCTGCTTGCGCCGCAGGCGAACGGGATGGTTGCCGGCGAGAGTGTTGCTGGCGCGACGGTTGCCGACTGGGCAACGCGCGCACAGCGCGTCAACGCCCCGGCCTGAGCGGTTGGAGAAGTCGCCAATCTCCCCCCTTGAGGGTCCCTTGAGGGGGAGATGTCGCCGAAGGCGACAGAGGGGGTCGGTACGTCCTGGCGCGACGCCATGTTGGACGAAAGAGAAAGTTGGCGCCTCACGCGCGGCTATCCCCTCTGGCCTGCCGGCCATCTCCCCCTCGAGGGGGGAGATTACGCGCTCAGCCGCTTTCGCCTACTAAGCCATCGGTAGCAGCCGGCGCATGATCAGCGAGGCATGGCCGCCCACCCCGTGTGCAGCCGGCCGGCGCTCGACGACCTCGAAGCCGTGCTTGCGATAGAAGGCGATTGCGCGGTCGTTGCCCCCGATCACTTCCAGGGCGATGCTGGGAATACCCGCATGCGCGGCAAGAACGGCATGCAGCAGGTCGGCGGCAAGGCCGGTGCCGTACTCTGTTTTGTCTATATGGAGCCGCTCGAGCATGACCTCGCCCTTGTCGTCCATCGCTGCCATCGCATAACCGGCGAGCGAGCCGTCAGCCCGCTCGGCGACGAAGGACATCTTGTTGTCATCCCCGAGCTCGGCCGCCAGCCGCTCCGGCGCGTGCTTCTCATCCGACAGCCGTGCCGTCGTCTCGGCACCCAGGATTGGCGAATAGGTGTGTCGCCAGGACCCTCCAAGCAGCCGCGACACCGCCGGAACGTCCTGTTCGGTCATGGTTCTTATTTGGGTCATTGGCACCTCGCCTCAGAAACCTGCCCCTTTTGAGCGGAGATGTCCGGCAAGACAGAGAGGTGCTGTCCCGCCGGCCCTGCACGGCTGAGTTCAGCGCACATCCGCGCCGGCCACCATGACTATGTGCTGGCAGACATTGTCGATATCGCGAATGACGTCGTCGTTCCAGAACCGCAGGATAGTCCAGCCCAGCGCTTCAAGCCGTGCGCTTCTGGTAGCGTCCGATATTGAGGCATCGGCCCGGGCATGCTGGGAGCCATCCAGTTCGACAATCAGCTTTTTGTCCGGGCAGGCAAAATCGACAATATGGCCTGCAATTGGCATCTGCCGCCGAAATGCCAGCCCCATGAGTCGATGCGCCCTGACCTCATTCCAGAGCTTCAGCTCGGCATCCGTCATGGCCTTGCGCATCTTGCGCGCATTGCCGCGGTTACGGGGAGGTACGGGATAGTGATTCACTACTTCTATTCCTCAGCGCGAACCTTGCCCATCTTCTCTATGCTGCGCTTGAACACCCCCCTCTGTCCTGCCGGACATCTCCCCCTCAAGGGGGGAGATTGGCAGCTTCGCCGAAAATTCTCCCTTCTTTAGAGATTGGCGAAAGCTGGAGCGACGTCCAATCTCCCCCCTTGAGGGGGAGATGTCCGGCAGGACAGAGGGGGGTGCTGGCCCGCCGACCTGGATAGGCATGGCACCTGTATCACCGCCTTACCCGCGATTTCAGCCAGCGGTCGAAGGCCACGGCGAGGATGAGGATCAGGCCGATGACGATGCTTTGCGTGTAGGACGAGACATTGTTGAACTGCAGCCCGTTCTGCAAGACGCCGATCAGTCCTGCACCGACCACCGTGCCGCCGACGCTGCCGATGCCGCCGAACAGCGAGGTGCCGCCGATGACGACCGCCGAGATCACCGTCAGCTCGTAGCCGATGCCGGCGACGGCTTCGGAGGAGTTGAGCCGCGCCGACAAAACGAAGGCGGCAAGGCCGGCGAAGAAGCCGACGATGATGTAGACCGAGATCAGGATGCGGTCGACACGCAGGCCGGAGAGTCGTGCCGCCTCGGCATTGCCGCCGACGGCATAGACCGCGCGGCCGTAACGTGTGTAGCGCAGCACGATATGGCAAAGGATCGCGGCAATCGCGAAGATGATCGCCGGCACCGGAACCGGGCCGATCAGGCCGGTACCGAACCAGCGCATCGAGGCGTCGAAGCCGGAGATCGGGCCGCCATTGGAAATCGTCAAGGTCAGGCCGCGAAACACGGTGAGGCCGCCAAGCGTGACGACGAAGGGCGGCACTTTCAGCCTGGTGATGGCAAAGCCCTGGACGCCGCCGGCCACGGCACCGACGACGACGGCCGCGAGAAGGGCGGCGAACCAGCCATAGCCCTGCGTGCCCGTTGTCGACAGCGACAGCGTGTTGGCGGTGCCGCCCTTGGCCACCACCGCCGCGACCATGCCGCAGAAGGCGAGCAGCGAGCCGACCGACAGGTCGATGCCGGCGGTGAGGATGACGAAGGTCATGCCAAGCGCGATCAGGCCGGTGATCGAGATCTGGCGCATGATGTTGAACAGGTTGATCGGGTCGATGAAGCTCGGCTTCAGCACGGTGAAGACGACGATCAGCAACGCCAGGAACATCAGTGGGCCGAAACTCATCAGCAGCCGCGCAATATTGACACCGCCGCGCTGGCTCCGTTCGGTCGTGCTGGTCATTGGGTTGCTTCCTGCTTCTGGTCGAGCGCCATCAGTTCCATCAATTTCTCCTCGGTCGCCTCGACGCCGGGCATCTCGCCGGTAATGCGCCCGCGCCGCATGGTGACGATCCTGTCCGACACCGCAAGCACTTCGGGCAGCTCGGACGAGATCATCATGATGGCGATGCCGCGCGCGGCGAGCTCCACCAGGATCTGGTGCACTTCCGCCTTGGCGCCGACATCGACGCCGCGCGTCGGTTCATCGACGATCAGTACCTTGGGATCGCGCGCCAGCCAGCGGGCAAGGATCACCTTCTGCTGGTTGCCGCCGGACAGGCCCTCGATCGCCTGCTCGGGCGAGGCCATGCGGATCGACAGCATCTTCCTGTAGTTCGCCAGCGCCTCGCGTTCGCGCCGCTCGGCCATGAAGCCGACACTGGAGTAGCGGTCGAGCGCGGCGATCGAGAAATTGGTGAGGATGGCGAGTGCTGCGAAGATTGCCTGGTGCTTGCGGTCCTCCGGCACCAGGCCGATGCCGAGCTCGATGGCGTCGGCGGGTGAGGCGGGCGCGATCGGCTTGCCGTCGAGCCTGATGGTGCCGGCGGCAATGCGGTCGGCGCCGAAGATGGCGCGGGCGAGCTCGGTGCGGCCGGAGCCGACGAGCCCGGCGACGCCGAGGATTTCGCCCGCCTTGAGGTCGAGATCGACGCCTTCGAGCACGATGGCGTGCGGCGCCTGCGGATCGCGCACCGTGCGCAGGCCGCGCACCGAGAGCCGGACGTCGCCGGCGACGTCGCGCTGCGTCGGCCTGGCATAGAGCTCGGAAGCGGCGCGGCCGACCATCTTCTCGATGATCTTCGGCAGTTTGATCGGCCCGCCTTCGCGGTCGAGATGGCCGGCCAGCCTGCCGTCGCGCAGCACCGTCATGCGGTCGCAGATCGCCGAGGCCTCCTCCAGCCGGTGGGTGACGAACATGATGGCGACGCCATCCTTGCGCAGCCGGTCCATGATCGACATCAGCCTGTGCACTTCGGTTTCGGTCAGCGCAGAGGTCGGCTCGTCCATGATGATCAAGCGGCTCTTCAGCGACAGCGCGCGGGCGATCTCGACCAGCTGCTGCTCGGCCACCGACAGCGCCGACACCGGCGTCGCCGGGTCGAGGTCGAGGCCGACGCGGGCGATGATCGCGCGTGAGTCTTCCACCATCTTTCGCCAGCTGACCAGCCCGAACCGGCCGAGCGGCGCGCGACCGATGAAGATATTCTCCGCTACCGTCAGCGTCGGGATCAGGCTCAGTTCCTGGTAGATTGTTACGATGCCGTGGCGCTTGGCATCCTGCGGATTGTGCGGGCTGAATTCGACCCCATCGAAGACGATGCGGCCGCTGGACGGCGGCATCACGCCGGACAGGATCTTGAGCAGCGTCGATTTGCCGGCTCCGTTCTCGCCGAGCAGGCCGAGAATCTCGCCGGGGCGGACTTCGAGCGAAACGTCGTTCAGCGCGGTGACGCCGGCAAAGCGCTTGGTCACGCCCTCGACGGTGAGCAGGGCGGGAGAGGGCGCGATGGCGGCTGCCTTGGGCAAAGTTTGCTCCTGGATTGCGATTGTCGGCGGGTCAGCGCCCCCCTCTGTCCTACCGGACATCTCCCCCACGAGGGGGGAGATTGGATGTCTTTCGCCAATCTTCCTGCGTTGCAGAAAAGGCGCCATCGGCGAAGCTTCCGATCTCCCCCCAAGTGGGGGAGATGCCCGGCAGGGCAGAGGGGGGCGCGACAGAATGCTACTTTTGCCGCTGCGCGCCCTTTGTGCAACCTCACTTCGTCTCGCCCAGCCTCTCTGCCTTGTCGAGATTGTCCTTGCCGATGACGATCGGCGTCAAAAGCACCAGCTTTTCCTTCGGCTCGGTCTTGTCCCTGGCGTAGGCGACCGCGATCTGCACCGCAGTGCGCGATTGTTCGCCGGGGAATTGCTCGACCGTTCCGGCCAGCTTGCCGTCGCGCACGGCGACCAGCGCTTCGGGAAGCGCGTCGAAGCCGTAGATCTTGACGTCGGTGAAGTTGCGCGCCGCGCAGGCTTCAACCGCGCCAAGCGCCATGTCGTCATTGGCGCAGATGATCGCGTCGGGCTTGCCGTTGGCGGCAAGGCCGGCCTCGGTGACGGACAGCGCCTCGGCGCGGGCGAAGTTGGCGGTCTGCTCGAAGATGATCTGGTACTTGTCCTTCATCGGATCGAGGACGTTGTGCACACCCTTGTTGCGGTCGATCGCCGGGCCGGCACCGGGCTGGCCCTGCAGATGGAATATCTTGGCGCCGTTCGGGAACGCCGCCACCATGGCCTTGGCTTCAGCCTCGCCGCCCTTGACGTTGTCGGCGCCGACATGGGCAAGGATGCCCTCGACGCCTTCGACACGGCGGTCGATGGTGACGACGGGAACGCCGGCCTTGACCGCTTCCTCGATGGCTGGGGCAAGCGCGTTGACGTCGAGCGGCGAGATGACGATGGCGTTGACCTTCTGCACGAGCGCCGCTTCGATATCGGCGGTCTGCTTGGGCGCCGAGTTCTGGCCGTCGCTTTCGACCAGGTTGACGCCCTGCGCCTGGGCTTCCGCCTTGATCTGGTTCAGCATGTGCACGAAGAACGGAAAGCCGAGGCTCGGCACCGAACCCAGGATGGTCAGCTTGTCCTGGGCAAAAGCCAGTTGCGGGGCGGCCAGCGCTAAAGCGCCCATCGCCGCGGTCGACAGCAGGAATTCACGTCTGTTGATCAATTTAGTCTCCTCCCAGATGAGCGCACGACCCGAAACCGGAATGGGTTTTCCGGAAGGTTCCTTGCGTCGATTCAAAAATGGAGTGTCCTTCGAGCGCCCAACTCGTGTTTGAAGGGACGCAACGGCGCTCCAGCCGGTCCACCGCGACGTTCTCCTCCGCTCGGTGCCTGCCGGCGGATGCTAGCCAAGGCCGGAGCTTTGCGCAAGAACACGCTACCGCGCGCGGCTCGCAGCGACCGCCAAATTGACAGCCGACACGCTCTCGGCCATCCTTAAGGCACGCCGCCTTGCGGCTTGTGCGTGAGTAACCAGCATGGCCAGTTCCGTCGCCAGTCAGAAATCCAAGCGCGCCGCGGTGCGGAACGCGCTCGACCGCCACAAGGTGTACATCACCGCGCAGCGTTTTTCGGCCGGCAGCTACAGCGCGCGGGTGCTGGTCAACGGCGAGGCCTATTGGGTCGACGAATTCCGGCTCAGCCAGCTGCAGCAGGGCCTGTCGCCGGCCGAGCTCGAATTGACGCCGGCCACCGACGATTGAGCGGCATGACGCCGACCTGCCGCATGCTGACAAAATGATTCAAGACATGCGCATCAAGCCGTTGTTTTTGCGCAAGAGCATGTGGCCGTGACCGCCCCGCCAAAGCTCAAGGCCTATCGCGCCAAGCGCGAGTTCACGAGGACGCCGGAACCCGCCGGCGGGCTGGTTGCCGGGGAAGGCAACCGCTTCGTCGTTCACAAGCACCACGCCACCGCCGACCACTACGACCTTCGCCTGCAGGTCGGCGACGTGCTGAAGAGCTGGGCGGTGCCGCGCGGCCCGTCGCTCAACCCCGCCGACAAACGGCTGGCGGTCGAGACCGAGGACCATCCGCTCGAGTATATCGACTTCGAAGGTGTCATTCCCGAAGGCGAATATGGCGGCGGGCCGATGATCGTCTGGGACACCGGCGTCTGGGCGCCGATGGACGATGTCGAGAAGAGCCTGCGCACCGGTTCCTTCAAGTTCCGCCTCGCCGGCGAAAAGCTGAATGGCGGCTGGATGCTGACGCGGCTGAAACCGAAGCCCGGCGAGGATGCGGGCAAGAAGAACTGGCTGCTGTTCAAGGAGCGCGATCTCGCCGCCGACGCCAAGCTCGACATACTGGAAGCCCGGCCGGAAAGCGTCAAATCCGGACGCCGCATTGAGGAACTGGCGGCAACGCCGAAGCCGGCCGCCAAGCCTGCCAGGCCGGTGGTGCTGAAGCCAGGTGCTTTGCCGGGCGCCGTCAAGGCGCCGCTGCCCACCCGCATCGAGCCGCAACTGGCGACGCAGGTTTCGAAACCGCCGGGCGGCGATGACCCAGCGGCCCGAACGGGCGAAGTCTGGCTGCACGAGATCAAATTCGATGGCTACCGCACCATGGCGCATCTCGCTAACGGCGCAGTCAGGCTGATCACCCGCGCCGGCCTCGACTGGACGAAGCGCTATGGCGACCTGCCGCTTGCCTTCGCCAGGCTGCCGTGCCGCGAGGCGATCATCGACGGCGAGGTCGTCGCGCTCGACGCCAAGGGCATCAGCCGCTTTGCCCTTTTGCAGAATGCGCTGGCCGAAGGCGCCGGCAACAAGCTCCACTTCTACGCCTTCGATCTTCTGTATCTCGACGGCTGGGACCTGAGACAAGCGCCGCTCCGCCGGCGCAAGGCGCTGCTTTCGCAATTGCTGTCCGGTCTCGGCGCCAATTCGGCCATCCAGCTCAGCGATCATGTCGAAGGAGACGGCCAGGCACTTTATGACCAGGCGTCCGAGATGGGGCTCGAGGGTGTCGTCTCCAAGCGCGCCACGGCAATCTACCAGAGCGGCCGTACCAAGACCTGGACCAAGACCAAGGCGCTTCAGACCGGCGACTTCGTCATCGCCGGCTACACAGTTTCCGACGCGGCCGAGGGGCTGGCTGCACTTGGCCTCGGCGAATTCGAGGACGGCGAGCTGCACTATCGCGGCAAGGTCGGCACCGGCTTCGATGCGGGAACCGCCGGCGAATTGCTGGCCAGGCTGGAGCCGCTAAGGGCGGGTGCATCCGCGCCAGAAGGCGTTCCGCGCGAAATCATGCGCGAGATGAAATGGGTGCGGCCGCTGCTTTCGGCGCATATCCACTACGCCAACCGGACCACCGACAATGCGCTGCGCCATGCGGTGTTCCGCGGCCTGCGCGACGTCGGCCTGTCGACGCCGGTTTCGGCCAAGCGCAAGCGGCTGATCGCCGAGGCCGACCTCGCCACCATCTGGGTGACCAACCCGACGCGGCGGCTGTTCGGCAAGACCGGCCCGACCAAGCTCGACATTGCCGTCTATTATGCGCTGGTCGGCGATTTCATGCTGCCGCACATTCTCGGCCGGCCGGTGTCGCTGGTGCGCTGCCCGACCGGCAGGCCGCAGGACTGTTTCTTCCAGCGCCACGCCTTCACCGGCATGCCGTCATCCGTGGCGACTTTCGAAGCGACCAATTCGGAGGGCGAGACCAAATCCTATCTCTCGGTGGAAGACGCCAAGGGCTATCTGGCCCTGGCGCAGTTCGGTGTCGTCGAGTTCCACACCTGGGGCACCCATCGCACGCGGCTCGACAAGCCGGACCTGGTCGTTTTCGACCTCGACCCGGGCGAGGGGATCGCCTGGCGCGAGGTGGTTGAGGCGGCGGTGCACATTAAGGGCGAGCTGGAAGCGCTAGGGCTGGTGCCGTTCGCCAAGACGTCCGGCGGCCACGGCATCCACATATCAGTACCGGTGACGCAAAAGCAGAACTGGAAGAAATTGCACCAGGCGACCAGCGCCATCTCGACGCATCTTGCCGCCACCGCGCCCGACACTTTCACCACCACCATGGGCAAGGATAACCGCAAGCGGCGCATCTTCATCGATTATCACCGCAATGCGCGCGGCCACACCTCGGCGGCTCCCTATTCGCTGCGCGCCCGCACCAATTTGCCGGCCTCGACGCCGGTGAGCTGGAGCGACCTGGCGACCATCGATGCCCCGCAGGATCTGAATTATTCGTCACTGCCGGGCCTGCTGGCGACGTCAGGCGACCCTTGGGCCGACATGGAAGATTTCGCCCGGGATTTGCCGGTGATGGGCACTGCGAGATAGTCCCGCGGGCGCGGCCCCAGACTCCATCGACGCTCCGGAAAATTTGAATTATTCTTCGCCACGGACCTCTTACCTGCAGGGGCTCCGGCGGAGGAAGATTTCGCTAGGGATTTGCCGGTATTGTAAGGGCAATGTAGGATTTCGGCAGCCGCATTCGTCCTCCGGACGAATGAACGCTGCGAACAGTTCGACAGCACAAGGCCGCGTAGGAGTATTTCATGGCGCCCAGGGCAAGTTGGAAAGGTTACCTCAAGCTCAGTCTGGTCAGCTGTCCGGTCCGGCTCTATCCGGCGACGAGCGCCAGCGAGCGCATCAGCTTCAACCAGCTGCACAAGAAGACGCACAACCGCATCAACATGAAGCCGGTCGACCCCGAGCTCGGGCTGGTCGAGCGTTCGGACCTGGTCAAGGGCTACGAATACGAGGACAAGCAGTACATCATCATCGAGGACTCCGATCTCGATGCGGTGCGCATCGAATCCAACCATACGATGAACATCGAGGCTTTTGTCGACGAGCATTCGGTCGACGTCATCTATCAGGACGCGCCCTATTACCTGGCGCCGGACGGCGCAATGGCCGAGGAGACCTTTGCCGTGTTGCGCGAAGCGATGCGCAAATCCGGCAAGCTGGCGATCGCCCGCCTGGTGCTGTCCAGCCGCGAGCGCGTGGTGACGATCGGCGCGCGCGAGAACGGCATGTTCGTCTGCACCTTGAGGAATCCGAACGAAGTGCGTGGCACGGCTGAATATTTCGGCAATATCCCGGCCGGAAACCCCGATCCCGAAATGCTGCAATTGGCCGAAGCGCTGATCAAGCAGAAGGAAACCACCTTCGATCCGAAGAATTACGAGGACCGCTACGAGATCGCGCTGATGGCGATGATCCGCGAGAAGCTGAAGGGCCATAAGCCGATCATCGCGGCGGCCCCCGAGCGCGGCAATGTCATCAATCTCATGGATGCGCTGAAGGCGAGCCTGTCGCAATCGGCCAAGCCGCCGGCCAAGTCGAAGAGCAAGGCCGATGAAACGGCCAAGCCCGCGGCGAAATCCGCCAAGGCCAGCGCCGCCGCGGTCAAGGAAAACCCGCTCAAGGCGAACCTTCTCAAAGCCGTCGGCAAGAGCAAGGCGTGACGGCTCTCGCCGGCACGGTCTTCGGCATCGTCGGCGCGCTGGCGGCCTTTCCGCTCAGGCTGGCGGCGCGCGAGGTCGAGCGCCAGTACGGCCAGTTGCGGCGCGGCGTCACTCGGCGCACCACACATGTCGTGTTGGGCCGCAAGTTGCTCGCCAAAGCCGGCGATGGCGAGATCGAGCGTCGCGCTGCTGCGGAGCGCGCGGCCGGGCGCAAGCTGGTCAGCGAGAACGGCTTCCTGCGCCTGCTCGGCCTGATGAAAGCGCCGGAGGCTTCGGCGCTGTCGCGGCAGTCGCTGATCGACCAGTCGCGGCTGACCGGCGCGGATCTCGACCTTTTGTCGCTGTTCGATGCCTTCGAGCATGATTGCGAACCGTATTCCTTTCGCGACCTGATCCTCGCCCGCAAATATGCCGGGCTGGTTGCCGGCGGCGCCTCGTGGGGGGCGATTGCGCGCTCGGTGCACCGCTCGGGCCCGGTCGCCTCGCTCACCGCCAAGTCGCTCGCCGTCGGCTCGCAGCATGGGCGGGCCGACGCGATCTATCTCGAGGGAGGCCAGAGCGAACTCGACGGCCAGCTGCTGTTCGATCTGGGAACGCAGGATGACGACACGCTGGAAGAGCTGTTCGCCGATGCCGAGGCGGCGGAAGGGGCTGAAGACCACGAGCAGGCGGCGGCGCTCTACCAGCGCTGCCTGGCCATCGACCCAAGCGATGCCATCGCCGCCTTCAACCGCGCCAACTGCCTGCGCGCCGCCGGCCACGCGGCCGAGGCGGCGCACGACTATGCCCGCGCCATAAAGCTCGATCCCGGCTTCGTCGAGGCCTGGTTCAATCTCGCCGGGCTGATGAGCGAAGAGGGGCGGGTAGCCTCGGCGCGCCGCCATTTGCTGAAGGCGATCGCACTCGATCCCAATTATGCCGACGCGGTGTTCAACCTTGCCAGGCTGGAGTTCGACGCCGGCAATCTCGCCGAGGCGCGGCGTCGCTGGGTGCGCTACCTCGAGCTCGACGCCAATTCCGAATGGGCGCGCACGGCGGGCAAGGGGATACAGTTCGTGGATTTGCAGCTGGCGCGGATGTCGGCGGGATAGGTGGTAGCGCCTCCTTCTCCCCTTGTGGGAGAAGGTGGATCGGCGCGCAGCGCCGAGACGGTTGAGGGGTGTTGGAAGAAATGAGGCGTCGGCGTTCCCTGGAACACCCCTCATCCGACCGAGCTTCGCTCGGTCACCTTCTCCCACAAGGGGAGAAGGGGTCACCAGCGTTGGAGTCCCCATGACAACCTTCCTCTTCGACGGCCCCGACACCGCCGCCATCATCATCCTGCTCGCCCATGGCGCAGGCGCTCCTATGGACTCGCCCTCGATGACCGCCACCGCCAAGGCGCTGGCCGCAGCCGGCTTCCGCGTCGCGCGCTTCGAATTCCACTACATGGCGGCTCGCCGCTACGGCCACCGCAAGCCGCCGCCGCGCGCCGAGACGGTTAACCCGGAATACGTCAAGGCGATCGCCGACCTCCGGGCGAAGGGCGTGAAGGGTCCGCTGATCATCGGCGGCAAGTCGATGGGCGGACGCGTCGCTTCGATGATCGCCGACGAGATGTTTTCGAAGGGCGAGATTTCAGGGCTGCTTTGTCTCGGCTATCCCTTCCATCCGCCTGACAAACCGACGCAGCTTCGGACAAAGCACCTGGCCGATCTCAAGACGCCGACAGTGATCTTCCAGGGCACGCGCGACGAGTTCGGGACCAAAGACGAGGTCGCGACCTATGCTTTGTCCGATGCAATCGAGATCTTCTGGCTGGAAGACGGCGACCATGATCTGAAGCCGCGCAAAAACATCTCCGGCTTCTCCACCGCCGATCATCTGAAGACGCTCGCTGATGCGGTGAAGGCGTGGACCGAACGCATCGTGCGCTGAAGCAGGCCGATGAAGATCGCCACCTTCAACGTCAACAACATCAACAGCCGGCTGCCGAACCTGCTCGCATGGCTGGCTGCCGCCAAACCCGACATCGCCTGCCTGCAGGAGCTCAAGGCGAGACAGACGCAGTTTCCGCGCACTGCGCTGGCGGCGGCCGGCTACGGCGCGGTTTGGGTCGGGCAGCCGACCTGGAACGGCGTCGCCATCCTTTCGCGTGGCGCAGAACCCGTTCTGACCCGCGAGGCGCTGCCCGGCGACGATAGCGACCAGCAGGCGCGCTACATCGAAGCGGCGGTCAACGGCATCGTCGTCGCCTGCCTCTACGCGCCGAACGGCAATCCGCAGCCCGGCCCGAAATTCCAGTACAAGCTCAACTGGCACGAAAGGCTGGAGGCGCATGCGGCACAGTTGCTCGACACCGACCTGCCAGTGGTGCTGGCCGGCGACTACAACATCGTGCCCGAGCCGCGCGACATCTACCCGACCCGCTCCTATGACGACAACGCGCTGGTCCAGCCGGAAAGCCGCGCATCGTTCCAGCGGCTGCTCGACCAGGGCTGGCTTGACGCGCTGCGCAAGAAGCACCCGAACGAGACGCTCTACACATTCTGGGACTATCGCCGCAACCGCTGGCCGCGCGATGCCGGCCTGCGCCTCGACCATATCTTGCTCAGCAAGAAGCTGTCGCGCCGGCTGGTAGCGGCGGGCATCGACCGCGACGTGCGCGGCGAGACCGGCGCCAGCGATCATGCGCCGGTCTGGGTGGAGTTGAAGTGAGGCACGGAGGCTGGCGCCGCCTTTCCGGGCGGCAACCAGTCAAGTTGGCCGCGCCGCTTCGCGGGCGAACGCCTCGATCAGAGGGGCGTATCCCTCGAGGTCGGGCTGCGTAGCGAAACTGTGGCTAGCGGCGGTCGAAGCCCAGGGCAGCTTTTCCGAAGTGAAGACTTCGACGAAAGGCACGTACCATTGGTGCTGGTCCAGCATGGTCGCACGAACGTTGACGAAAAAGTCCAGGCCATGCGGGCGCGTGAACATCCAGTTCTTGCAATGCGGGCAATAGAGCTGCCGGTGCGGGCCGTGCAGGCCGCCGACCACCGGCTCGCCCTGGGTGACGGCGAAACCGTCGCTGGGCACGGCGATGGTCAGGGAATACGCGCTGGCGCTCAGCTTCTGGCAGCCGGTGCAGTGACACGCCATCGTCAGCAAGGGCGGGGCGCTGATGCGAAAGCGTATTCCGGCGCACAGGCAACCGCCGCCCCAAGGTAGCTTCCAATCGTCCATTGCTGGCCTCGCGTTAGCCTCTGCCAGCGATCTAGCGCACGACCGGCCTCCCGGCAAACGCGGCGATGCCTGCGGCTGCTGCCGAAGGGCTGGGGTGGACTTGAGCCATCACCGACAGCCAGGCGCCGAGCGCCATCATTGCAGAGCGGATAGATGAACAGGTTTGCTGACAGGCTGCTTGCAGCCCTCATGATCGTGATCGGCACGGCTTGCTTCATCGAGGCGTATCTGGCGCTGGGCGAGGCGTGCTCGCGAGGTGCCGAACGGCCTCAGTTTCACCGCCGGCAGACCGGCAACCAGCTCGCCATGTTCGACAGCCAGTCCGGCCCGATCTATGCGGTTGCCTTTGCCGCGGGCGGCACGGTGCTGACCGGCGGCTACGACCGCAGCATCAGGGACTGGCCGGCTGGCGGCGCCGATAGGATGGTGCTTTTCGCCGGGGCGCCGGATTGATTGCGGGATATCCAATTTCGTCGCCGGGGCTTGGACACCCCCACTGTTGCGCTGGGCAACCGCATTTGGATTCTTGCGAAGATGGACCCCCACCCTAACCCTCCCTACAAGGGGGAGGGAATGCTGCCGCGCGCCCTTACTTCCCCTTTGGCGCCGAAAGGCAGGCAATTTGCCGAGGTCAGCGCCAACGGAAGTCTCCCTCCCCCTTGTGGGGAGGGGTTAGGGGTGGGGGTCCATCGTAGAGCGAAAGTCTCGGCTTTCCATCTGCCATAGCCCTGCGCTGGTGGGGGGAGATCGGCAGCTCCAGCGTCGGCTTCGGCGCGTATACTTGACCCGCCTACCACCAACGCTATGTTCGCGGCCATGTCAGAGACCAGCCCCGCGGCCACCGTGCCGCTCATCGTGATCGATCTTCAGACCGGCATGTTCGACGGTGTTGCCGAACCGCCGATCCATGATGCCGACGGCATCGTTGCCCGCACCCGCGCGCTGATCGAATGGGCGCGGCGCAGCGGGCGCAAAGTCGCCTTCATCAGGCATGACGGGCCGCAGGGCGATCCTCTGGCGCCGGGTGAGCCGGGCTGGCCGGTGTGGCCGGCGCTCGGCCAGGCCGAGGACGAGCCGACTTTCGCCAAGTGTGTCGGCGATGCGTTCAGCAATGCCGCCCTTGCAGAATGGGTGGCCGGGCAGGGCGCCGGCGAGGTCGTTCTGATCGGCGCGCAGACCGATTTCTGCGTGGCGGCCACGGTGAAGGGCGCCTTTGCAGCGGGCCTGGGCGTCACCGTGGTTTCCGACGCCCACAGCACGCTCGACGCGGCCAGCGAGACCGCCGCGGAGATCATCGCCCGGCACAATGCGGCATTTGCCGCCGCCGGGGTCAAGCTGGCGACGACAAAAGCCCTGACCGATAGCTGATCCGCCGGCTCATCCCTACGCCGTCAAAGCCTGATCCAGCCGGGAAGCAACTGGCGGGTTCAGACAATTTGGCGCGGGGCGCCTCACTACTGCGGGCTTCCGCCGGCGCGGTCTATCGCGTATTGGCGCAGGAACTCTCCTTTGGCCTTCCCCGGAAAACCATGATTCGTCTCGAAAGCATCAGCAAGCAGAACGGCAGGCAGATCGTCTTCATCGAAGCCTCCGCCGCGTTGCAGAAGGGCGAGAAGGTCGGGCTGGTCGGGCCTAACGGCGCCGGCAAGACGACGCTGTTTCGCATGATCAACGGCGAGGAGCAGCCCGACGAAGGCCAGGTCTCGGTCGATCGCGGCGTCACCATCGGCTATTTCAGCCAGGATGTCGGCGACATGGAAGGCCGCAGTGCGGTGGCCGAAGTGATGGACGGCGCCGGACCGGTCAGCGAAGTGGCGGCCGAGATGCGCGAGCTCGAGCACGCCATGGGCGACCCTGACCAGGCCGACCAGATGGACGAGATCATCGCCCGCTACGGCGAGGCGCAGCACCGCTTCGAGGAGCTCGACGGCTACGCGCTGGATGGCCGGGCGCGCGAGGTGCTGGACGGCCTCGGCTTCAGCCAGGAGATGATGGACGGCGACGTCGGCAAGCTGTCCGGCGGCTGGAAAATGCGCGTGGCACTGGCCAGGATCCTTTTGATGCGGCCCGACGCCATGCTGCTCGACGAGCCGAGCAACCATCTCGACCTGGAAAGCCTGATCTGGCTGGAGCAGTTCCTGAAGAACTATGACGGCGCGCTGCTGATGACCTCGCACGACCGCGAGTTCATGAACCGCATCGTCAACAAGGTGGTCGAGATCGACGGCGGTTCGCTGACCGCTTACTCCGGCAACTACGAATTCTACCAGCAGCAGCGGGCGATTGCCGACCGGCAGCAGCAGGCGCAGTTCGAGCGCCAGCAGGCGATGCTGGCCAAGGAGATCGCCTTCATCGAGCGCTTCAAGGCGCGTGCCTCGCATGCTGCCCAGGTACAGAGCCGGGTGAAGAAGCTGGACAAGATCGACCGGGTCGAGCCGCCCAAGCGCCGCCAGAAGGTATCGTTCGACTTCCAGCCGGCGCCGCGCTGCGGCGAGGACGTGGTGACGCTGAAGAACGTGCACAAGGGCTATGGCAGCCGCTCGATCTACGAGGGATTGGATTTTCAGGTGCGCCGCCGCGAGCGCTGGTGCATCATGGGCGTCAACGGCGCCGGCAAGTCGACGCTGCTGAAGCTGGTCGCTGGCGCTTCCGAGCCGGACAATGGCACGGTGGCGCGCGGGCCCAGCGTCAAGATGGGCTATTTCGCCCAGCACGCCATGGAAGTGCTGGAGGGCGAGCGCACCGTGTTCCAGACGCTGGAAGATGCGTTTCCGCAGGCCGGCCAGGCGCCGCTCAGGGCGCTGGCCGGCTGCTTCGGCTTTTCCGGCGACGAGATCGAGAAGAAATGCCGCGTGCTGTCGGGCGGCGAGAAGGCGCGGCTGGTGATGGCGCTGATGTTGTTCGATCCGCCCAATTTGCTGGTGCTGGACGAGCCGACCAACCACCTCGACATCGCCACCAAGGAGATGCTGATCACGGCACTGTCGCAGTACGAGGGAACCATGCTGTTCGTCTCGCACGACCGCCATTTCCTGGCGGCGCTGTCGAACCGGGTGCTGGAACTGACGCCCGAGGGCATCCACACCTATGGCGGCGGCTATACCGAATATGTCGAGCGCACCGGGCAGGAGGCGCCGGGGTTGCGGAGCTGAGGCCGGCTCTGCCGCGCACGGTCACGTAGACGCTCGATTCCGGGGGCCAAGCACGAGGTGCTCAGCCATGTATCGCAATTTCGCGCAGCGGATCGCCGCCGTCGATGAACAGCCGGCCTTGCGCGGTCAACGCCGCCTTGAGCCGTCGCAGGGCAATTTTTCCTGCTTCGGGATGACGCCCGTCCAGCGCGCCGACGCGCACCGCAACGGCAATGTCGAAGTGCTTCTCATCGGCCTCCAACTCGAAATCCTCGATGGCGATCTGGCGAAGGCTCAGCCGGCCTGCCGCAATCTCGGCGCGCGAGGCGGCCCCGGCCTGCGCGATGGCCTTGGCCGAGCGGTCGATCGCCAGCACGTGCCCGCCGCCGATCCGGCGCGCGATCTCGCGCGCTGCAGCACCCGGTCCGCAGCCGATCTCCAGCACTCGCATGCCCTGCCGCAAAGGCAGCGCATTGACGATCTCCAAAAGCCTTGGCGACAAGTCGTTCGCCATACGCTGTTCTCCAGCTTTTTCACAATCCGAGACTAGCGACCGCGGCCGGCGACGGGAAGGCCGAGAGACGCGGGCATCGCCGATGTGTTCAGCTGGCATGTTCAGCTGGGTGCTGCTTGAGCAGGGGGCATGATCGACATCGAAGAGGTCGACGATCCGGTCTCGACCGCGGGCGACCGGGCGGCCCGGCGTCGTTGACCTGAGGGGTAGGGAGGGAACTGGCGCCGAGCCTAACCGGTTGGGGGGTAGATCACCGGCCGTTTATGTGTATACGCTCAAGCTAATATAAGAGCAAGCTAATGTTTTGCGTCAGCGATGTTGGACGATTGTTCTGACCATGGCCGGTTGTGGCTTCCTGCCGCGCCCTCCAATCCGGCCAAACACCGCTTATTGCCTTCAAGTCCTGGCTTCAATGCTGTACCCCGGCCCGAAATTCAAGGAGCCTGCGATGACCTCACATCCCGACATCCCCGACGCCAGCATGGCGGTCGATGCGGCCGGCGTGGCAGCCGATGACCGGCGCGCTCGCGAGGCGGATGCCGCATGGCGGGACGATGTTCGCGAGGGCGTGCGGCAGGTAGGCGATCTGGATTCGCTGCTGCTGTCGCCAGCCGAGCGGGCGGCGGCCAAAGCCGCGGCCACGCGCCACAAGGTTCGCATTCCCAAGGCCTATCTCGACCTGATCGACTGGAACGACCCCGCCGATCCGATACGGCTTCAGGTCATCCCGTCGCCCGACGAACTGGCAGAGCAGGAGGGCGAACTCGACGATCCGATCGCCGACCACGCCTTCAGTCCCGTGCCTAGATTGACGCATCGACATGCCGACCGGGTTCTGTTGTTCCCGACCTATCAATGCGCGGTCTATTGCCGGTTCTGCTTTCGCAAGGAGCAGCTGACCTCGATCGGCCGGGGTTTTTCGCGCGAGGCGCTGGAGCCGGCCTTCGCCTATATCGCGGCCCATCCGGAAATCCGCGAGGTGATCCTGACCGGCGGCGACCCGCTGTCGCTGCCGGACAGGGCGCTGGCGGAAATCCGCGCCCGTGTCGAGGCGATCCAGCATGTGCGGCTGTTGCGCATCCACACTCGCGTACCCGTCGCGCTGCCGTCGCGCGTCACCGGCGGGTTGATTCAAGCCTTGCAGGGCCGGCTGATGGTTACTGTCGTCACCCATTTCAACCATCCACGCGAAATCACGGAGGCGACCGAGCGGGCCTGCCGCACGTTGCGGCAGGGCGGCTTCGTGCTGCTGAACCAGAGCGTTCTGCTGAAAGGCGTGAACGATACGGTCGAGGTGCTGGAAGAGCTGTGCCGCGAGCTGATGTATCGCCTTGGCGTCAAACCCTATTACCTGCACCACGGCGATCTCGTGCGCGGCATGGCGCACCGGCGCACCACGATCGCCGAGGGCCAGGCGCTGGTCAGCGCCTTGCGTGCGCGCCTGTCGGGCATCTGCAATCCCGTCTACGTGCTGGACCTGCCGGACGGCGGAGGGAAAGTCCCGCTCGGCCCGTCCTATCTCGAGGCGCGCGAAGGGGAGACGTGGCGAATACGTGGGCTTGATGGGGCGGTGAGGGCGTATAGGGAGGTTGCTGGGGAGTAGGGGACGCGCAGCCGCTGTCCAAGCCAGCCCACCTTGGTGACCTGACATGCAGCCCTTGATCACGGAAGCATGCGTTAACTGCTGTTCTATTTGGTGCTTGCGCAATTGCTAAAATAGTGAAAACGTTGCCCCGGGGTAATGGGTTAGGGGAGTTCGTCCCGGCTGTTGCGAGTTTCGGGGCGGCGCAGAAAAGTCATGAACTTTCCACAGTTCCTGGTGGGGCTGACCACCACATCGTCCATCGTGGCGATCTCGACTTACTTTGCGACGGGTTCAATCTGGAAGACGCTGGCCTGGACGATCTTGACCTTGATCGTCATGCAGGTTGGATATTTCCTGTTCGTCGTCCGGTTGATCTACGGATCCGGGGCGAAAGGCGCGGCGGCAAAGCCGCGGCGTCTGAGGGCTGTGCCGCCGAACCGTCGAGGTCGCATTCAGCTTATGCAGTAATGTCCCATATAGATATCATGGTCTAGACAGGACATGTTCGGTTCTGGGAATGTGCGTTGGACGTTCCGCTAGTTTAGCCAACTAATATATATCGCCCAACTCATATCGTCGTTTTTGGGCTAGCGGGAAAACCTGCCTGCTGCTTGTACGACTGTGCCTAAGTCCGCATTTTACAACCGGCTGGCAAGCTCCCTTTCGTTGACGCAGCCTAAATCCGGCTGGTGTTTTCGATGGGCGGTTGAGGCTATAAAGCCGTTCAACCGGGCGGCATCGGGATGCATTTCGGCCGGTCGAGAGGGTTGTGGTGATCGACGGAACGCCAAACGTGATCTTGCTGATCGGCAGCGCCCCCGATGTGGTGCGCTGCGCCGCCTGGCCCAAGCAGGCCTTCGGCAAGATCGTCGCCATCAACAACGCCTGGCGCGTGCGGCCGGACTGGGATTTCCTCGTCCATGCCGGCGATTTCCCGGCGGAGCGGATGCCGCAAGGCGGTCCCCTGCAGCAGGCGCAGATCTTCAGCGCCTCGCATTACGTGCCGGCGCAAAACAGCTTTGGCGGCTTCGTCTATGCCGGGGGCACCATGTCGATGACGGCGGCCTACTGGACGATCCACAGTCAGAAGCCGGACGTGCTGGCATTCCTTGGCTGCGACATGATTTACGACCAGCCCGGCAACACGCATTTTTACGGCGTCGGCCGCGCCGATCCGCTGCGCAACGACGTCACCCTGCGCAACCTCGAGGCGAAGTCGGCCCGCCTGCTCATCCATGCGCTTCGGCGCGGCTGCCTGTGCGTCAACCTATCCGACCTGCCGCGCAGCCGGCTGGTCTTCCCGCGGCTGACGCTCGATGAAGTCGGCGCGCTTTCTTCCTCGCGGCTTTCGGAAATGAAGGCCGAGATGCTTGCCGGCCTGCGGCTCGATCAGGCGGAGGAGGCCGACAGGATCGAGAAGGAACTCGGCTATTTCTTCGAGGACGGCATGTACTGGAAGCACCTCGAAAAGCTCGACGAGAAATTCCTGGCCAACATCGACCGGCTGTGGATGGCGGCGGTGAAGGCGAGCTTGAGCAGTCGGCCGAAGCTCCCGATCTCCCCCTTGTGGCGGGGCAATCGCATTTGGATTCTTACGAAGATGGACCCCCACCCTAACCCTCCCCACAAGGGGGAGGGAATGCTGCCGCGCGCCCTTACTTCCCCTTTTGGCGCCGAAAGGCAGGCAA
>NZ_JAMYLG010000018.1:0-100746 GCF_040317865.1 Mesorhizobium sp. M1365 | reverse complement strand
ACGGACGGCTCCCTTGTTTGAGATCTCAACGAACTCATTCTGGCACATCCGATGCCGTCGGGCGCCGTCCACCCCATCATGCCGTTGCCTTGGCCAAGGAGCCAGCGGAGCAGAATTCTGCGCCGCAGCGGCGCTCCGAAGTCAGGGCATGGATCCTGGGGTCTGCGCCGCGTCGCTTCGCTCCTTGCTTCGCCCCAGGATGACGAAGCGATGGACGTTTCCGCTAATCGCCAAGGCATGTGATCCGTCGAAGGCAACGACCCGTGCAAAACTTCCGCGCAAAGTATCTAACGCGCCAGCCCAAAAATCGTGTCGCAGTCGAGGTGGGTTTCCAGTTCGGCTGCGATCTCGTCCAGTGCCCGTTCGACCTCGGCGCGGTAGTCGATGCCGCCGCCCTTGACGCCGAGGCTTTCGAGGAATTTCGCCCGGAAGGCATCGGCGGAAAACAGCCCGTGCATATAGGTGCCCACCACCTTGCCGTCGGCCGAGATAGCGCCGTCATCGATGCCGTTGATAACGGCGGACGGCCGCAGCGTGTCCGGACCGGTGGTGCGGCCGAGATGGATCTCGTAGCCCTCGAGCGGCAGATCGAATTGCACCGAGCGCGCGCTGACATTGCGCACCGTCTTTTCCGGCTCCATCACCGTTTCGACGTCGAGCAGCCCAAGCCCTTGCGTTTCTGTAACGCTGCCCTCGATGCCGTCGGGATCGCGCACGATATGACCAAGCATCTGGAAGCCGCCGCAAATGCCGACGATATGACCACCGCGTTTCCTATGCGCGGCAAGGTCGCGGTCCCAGCCGTTCTCGCGCAATTTCAGGAGATCGCCGATCGTCGACTTCGAGCCGGGAATGACCACCAGACCCGCATCTTCGGGCAAGCGCTCACCAGGCGGCACGAACACCACCTCGACCTGCGGTTCGGCCTTGAGCGGGTCGAGATCGTCGAAATTGGCGATGCGCGAGAGCACCGGCACGGCGATCTTCAGCGCGCACTTCTCGCCGGACGCCAGTCGCTCGAGCACGACGGAATCTTCCGATGGCAGCCGCGCCGCCGCCTTCAGCCACGGCACGACGCCAAAACAGCGCCAGCCGGTGAATTTTTCGATCGCCTTGATGCCGTCTTCGAACAGCGAGACGTCGCCACGGAACTTGTTGATGAGGTAGCCGACGATCATGCGCCGGTCCTCCTCCGGCAGGATCAGATGGGTGCCGGCGACCGAGGCGATGACGCCGCCGCGATCGATATCGCCGACCAGGATCACCGGCACGCCGGCGCGCGTCGCAAAGCCCATATTGGCAATGTCGCGGCTCCTGAGATTGATCTCGGCCGGCGAGCCGGCGCCCTCGACAATGACCAGATCGGCGCCCTCGCCGACCTTTGCCCAGGAGTCCAGTACCGCATCCATCAGCCGGCCCTTCAGCGCCTGGTAGTCGCGCGCCCGCGCCTCGCCGAACACCTTGCCCTGCACGACGACTTGAGCGCCGACATCGGTCTGCGGCTTGAGCAGCACCGGGTTCATGTGGAGGGTCGGCGCCACGCCGCAGGCGATCGCCTGCAGCCATTGGGCGCGGCCGATCTCGCCGCCGCCTGAATCGCCCGGAATATCGGCGACGGCGGCGTTGTTGGACATGTTCTGCGGCTTGAACGGCCGCACCTTCAAGCCGCGCTTCTTCGCCGCGCGGCACAGACCGGCGACGAGCACCGTCTTGCCGACATCCGAACCCGTGCCCTGCAGCATGATCGCCTTGGCCATATCAGTCCCTGCCCTGCCCAACGGTTGCGGTGATCGTCGACTTGGCCGCCAGTGGCCCGCCACGCCAGAGATAGAGCGCCAGCAGCGGCTCCTTGCCGGTGCGCATGGCGTGGTTGATGTCAGAGGCATGGTGGATCACCTCGCCCGCCGCTCGAAGGCGAAAACCGCCGTCGCCCATGCGCCATTCGGTGCCGCCGGTCAGCGGGATGTAGATCTCCTCCGCGACATGGTGGTGATCGGGGTAGACAATGTCGGGCCCAAGGATCAGCAGGCCGCCCGCGACCTCGTCATTGACGAAATGGCCGCGTGTGCCGAACACCTCCAGCCAGCCGTAATTGTCGATGAAAGCCTTGCCGAAATCCGCTTCGCCATAGGTTTGCCCCCAGCGCAGATCTCCGCGACGCTCCGCAACCAGCCGCGCCAGGGGCTTGGCCGTAGCGGGAGCGAGTTCGACGATCCGGTCGAGCTGGACGAGACAAGGCAGTGCATGCGGTTCGAGCGGACGGGACGGCATGTCCCAGCCGATCCGGGCCACGGCGTCGCGTACCAGCGCATCATCGAACGTCTGGAGATAGGCATGGAAGCATCCAAGCAGTTCGTCGAAAGTTGTCGTCACACTTTGCTCCAAAGCGCATTCGCCCACAGCCGCTGCCCAGATGGTTGGATGGAGACGATCGGGTTGCGCGGCGGCATCATTGGTCTAGATTGGACTGCGCGCAAAGCCAAAAACGACAGGCCAGCAGGCCGGAAACATCAGGGAGCACGCCATGGACGCCGCTGTCGATGCGGGCACCAGCCAGTTCGAACTCAACGAGGACCAGCGCGCCATCCAGGAGATGGCGCAAGCCTTCGCCGCCGACCGCGTGGCGCCGAACGCACTCGACTGGGATCGCAACAAGCATTTCCCGGCCGATGTGATCCGCGAGACAGGTCCGCTCGGCCTTGGCGGCATCTATGTCCGCGACGACGTCGGCGGCTCGGGGCTCGGCCGGCTCGACGCCGTGCTGATCTTCGAGGCGCTTTCGCGGGCCGATCCGGCGTTTTCCGCCTTCATCTCGATCCACAACATGGCGGCATCGATGATCGACCGCTTCGGCAGCGACGAGCAGCGCCGGCGTTTCCTGCCGAAGCTGACCTCGATGGAATGGCTGGCAAGCTACTGCCTGACCGAGCCGGGTTCGGGATCCGATGCCGCGGCGCTGAAGACGCGTGCGGTCAAAAGCGGCGGCGACTATGTGCTGAACGGCGCCAAGCAGTTTATCTCCGGTGCCGGCGACAGCAACCTCTATGTCGTCATGGCGCGCACCGGCGCCGACGGGCCGAAAGGCATTTCCACCTTCGTCGTGCCGAACGATGCGCCGGGCCTTTCCTTCGGCGCCAACGAGCACAAGATGGGCTGGCACATGCAGTCGACGCGCCAGGTCGTCTTCGAGGACTGCAAGGTGCCGGCCGAAAATCTTTTGTCGGCTGAAGGCGCCGGTTTTGGCATCGCCATGGCCGGGTTGGACGGTGGCCGGTTGAACATCGCCGCCTGCTCGCTCGGCGGCGCGCAATCGGCACTCGACAAGGCACTCGCCTACACCGCCGAACGCAAGGCTTTCGGCTCGAAGATCAACCAGTTCCAGGCGCTGCAGTTCAAGCTTGCCGACATGGAGACCGAACTGCAGGCAGCGCGCGTCTTCCTCTACACCGCCGCCTCGAAGCTCGACCGCAACGCGCCGGAGGCCTCGAAATGGTCGGCGATGGCCAAGCGCTTCGTCACCGACGCCGGCTTCAACGTCGCCAACGACGCCCTGCAGCTGCACGGCGGCTATGGTTATCTGCACGACTACGGCATCGAGAAGCTGGTGCGCGACCTGCGTGTCCACCAGATACTCGAAGGCACCAACGAGATCATGCGCGTCATCATCGCTCGCGCCCTGATCGGACGGTAAGGCAGTAGGCAGTAGGCAGTAGGCAGTAGGCAGTAGGCAGAAAGATGACCGGCAAGATCAATTCGTACAAGGATCTTATCGTATGGCAGCAGGCGATGGATCTGGCCGTCACCTCCAGATCGCCGAACGCATTGGCCTTGCTACGCATGATCAAGCCTATCACGTGCTTTTAGCGACCGAGGGCATCGGGAAAATGCTTCGCCAACTTATTAGCAAACTTGCGCCCGAATAGGTCGCTTACTGCCTACTGCCTACCCAAACCACGGAGCGCCATTATGACCACCATCGCCTTCATCGGCCTCGGCAATATGGGCAATCCGATGGCCTCCAACCTGGTCAAGGCCGGGTATGCCGTGCACGGCTTCGACCTGGTGCCGGAGAATCTCGTCATCGCCAGGGAACACGGCGTCGTCATCATGGCCAACGCCGTTGCAGCGGTGAAAGACGCCGATGCGGTCATCACCATGCTGCCGGCCGGTAAGCATGTTCTGTCGGTTTACGCAGACATAGTATCCAAGGCAAAAAAAGGCGCGCTGTTCATCGATTCCTCTACCATCGATGTCGAGTCGGCTCGAAAGGCCCATGCCATCGCCGCCAAGCACGGGTTGCTGTCGATCGACGCGCCGGTCTCCGGCGGCACGGGCGGTGCGGCGGCCGGCACGCTGACCTTCATGGCCGGCGGTTCGAAGGATGCCTTCGCCATGGCCGAACCAATCCTCAAGCCGATGGCCGGCCGCATCGTTCATTGCGGCGACGACGGCGCCGGACAGGCGGCGAAGATCTGCAACAACATGATTTTGGGCATTTCGATGATCGGCGTTGCCGAGGCCTTCGTGCTGGCAGAAAAGCTCGGCCTGTCGCACCAGGCGCTGTTCGACGTCGCCTCGACCTCGTCCGGCCAGTGCTGGTCGCTGACCACCTATTGCCCGGTGCCCGGCCCGGTGCCGACATCGCCCGCCAACAATGGCTATAAGCCTGGCTTCGCGGCGGCACTGATGCTGAAGGACCTGAAACTGTCGCAGGAGGCCGCACAGAGCGTCGGTGCAGCAACGCCGCTCGGCGCCGAGGCAGCCCAGCTTTATGCGCTGTTCAACGCACAAGGGAATGCCGGCGCGGATTTTTCCGGCATCATTAATTTCCTCCGTGGTGACCCAGCGTAAGCTCCAGGTTCACAGGTTTTCGATCTGCCCAAAGCGGAAAGTCGGCAAATTTAGGTTTGCTTAAGCTCTTGCTAACCCTGCAGTAACGATATGCGTTTAAAACGGATTGCGAGGCGGACATCCGCCCGGCGCTCCGGATCAGGTCTCGCGTACCGGAGCCCGTAAGTTTCGCCGTAAGTTTCGCAAGTGTATTGTTGGCGAAGCGCCATGCGTATCTGGCAAAGCCGCGTTCCGATGGAGCGCGGTTTTTGCGTTTCGCATTCTTCAAGGACAATGAGGCGATCGCCCTGGCGTGTCTCCAGATGATCGTCGGCGTCGTGGCTGCTGTCCTGAGCTACGTCGACCCACAGGTGGTCGCGCCCCAATCCCCCAGCGCGTCGGTGCCATGGCTCATCGGTCAGCTACGCTACTTGCGTGCGAGCACGACGTGGGCCTCTTGGGGGAACATCAGCTCCCCTTCAGTTGAATAGATTGCCAGCGAAAAATCTAGATCACCGGTGATCGCTGCGATGACTGCTTCCCGATGCCCGGCATCAATTCTGCTGACCAGCCCGGCCTGCGGAGTCGCTGCCAACTGTAGTCGCACATATTCCCTAGACGAGGGAAATCGGATGTTTTGTGTCGTCGTGTGGATGGTCACCTGACGAAATCCCGCCTCGGCCACCAATCGGTAAAGCTCGTCCGCATCGGCGAGTGAATGCTCAGACCTTTTCGTTGCCGAAGCGCCTGGACCGAGGTGTCGATCCAAGGCATCCGCCAGCGCCTTCGCCGCAGGAGTGTGCTCAATAGCGCTGAAAACGTTTAAAGCCAGTCGGCCGTCAGGCACCAGAACCCGGAACATCTCACGGAGCGCACTAGATCGATCCGGAAAAAACTGCAGTCCGAGCTGGCAAAGAACCAGATCGAAGGCGGAGTCAGGGAACGGCATTTCGAGCGCGCTTCCCTCGTGCCAGTCGATACGCGCTCCAGCGCCTCTCGGGAGCGACCGAGCAACGGCGAGCATGCCCGTATTGATGTCGAGGCCGACGACCTGCCCACTTCCCATACGCTCGGCCGCCGAGCGTGCCACCACGCCGGTGCCGCAAGCTACGTCCAAAATCCGCTCACCAGATTGAGGCGCAGCACAATCCATCAGGTCCGCAGCCCACAGGGCTGTGATTGCCGGGACCAGGTAGCGCTCGTAGAGGTCCGCGGCGCTGCCTTCCAGCTGCCACTGCTCCTGCTGGGCCATAGTGTCCCTCCCGCACAACGATCTCGGGCAACGGGCCCGATCGCCGCTTCAGCAGCCATCATAAAGCGCGTGTCTGTCGACTAGCAACCGGGCAATGGAAACCGGCAGGGTGCTATTCTTCGCGTTCCGTATCACAACGGTCTTTGCACCATCCGCCCCAAGTAGAATCAAACTCGCATTCCACTGTGCACTCCAAGCGCGGCATCTCGCCAACATTTACGAGGCCGATATCCACGAGTTTGTAGCGAGCGATCGCCTTTGGATATTTCCTGAAAACACTCTCAATTTCCGCCACGAAGCCCTTGTGCTCTTCTGGAACCGGCCTTTTGAAAGGTGTTTTGGCGTCCTGCGCAAGAGATACAGTGATGACCGATTGCATAACCAAGGCTAGGATCAAAGAAATGGTGCGCATCAACTGTCTCCAATACGCCTTACGTGGAGAGATGTTTTGATGGTGGATGGCCGCAACTCCGGGACGGGGGGAAGGCCGTATCGAGGGTAGTCTGCGTCAAACATGGCCCACCATCGCCCGTGTAATCGTTGCACGGGCAGTTGCCGTGCGCCTCTATATGCGCGTTGCAAGGGTTCCCGAACCCAAACCCATCATCAGGTAAAGTTACTCCCGCCCGCGCCAGTAGCGCCGCGGCTTCTCTCCGCGCGCTGATGATCAAGAACGCGGCCTTTTCCAGGGCTTCCGATTGTTCGTGCGTGAGACCCTCCCGAGACAGATATTTAAACATGTGTCACTCCCTCAGATTTGGATTCGCCAAATGCCTCAATTGGGAAAGCAAGCATGCTTCAATTTGCACACCGCTCGACTTGTTCGCTCTTCAACGTGGCGCTATTCGTTGCGACGTGGCGCTAAGGACAGCTAGTCGCCCATTTTGGTCTCCTTGAACGAATGATCCATTGCTGAAGTTGATCAGGCGAAGTTGACAGGACCGGACTTACGGATGGCTTACGGAAGTCACGCTGATCGGCGGCAGGCGACAAGACGGGCGCCGTTCGCACGCTTGCCGCGCTCGGCATGGACGAGTTTTGCCAGCCGGGGAGTGAGGTAGGCTTGGCGCGCCAAAGGGCGCGTTTCCACCCGCAGCCGAATTCGAACTGACTTTGTCCACGTCGTCGACCATCTGCTCGGCGATCGACGCAGCGATCGCCGAGCGTCCGACTGCAGGACGCCCGGCGATGGTTCTACCTTACCCCCTTGCGCAAATCCGCTTGCGCCAGATCGAGCGCCGTGGCGATGCGGTCGCAGGCCATGTCGATCGTCTCGCGCGTCCAGATCAGCGGCGGCGACAGGATCATCGTGTCGCCGGTAGCGCGCAGCATCATGCCCTGGACAATCGCGTGGTCGCGAACCATCACCGCCGCGCTGCCGGCAGGCAGGAAGCGCTCCTTGGTCACCTTGTCCTTGACGATCTCGATCGCCCCCATCAGCCCGAACGAGCGCACCTCGCCGACCAGATCGTGCCCACCGAGACGTTCCTGCAGGGCCCTGGCGAAGTAAGGCCCGGTGTCGTTCCTGACGCGCTCGACCAGGCCTTCACGCTCGATGATCTCGAGGTTCTTCAGCGCCACCGCGCAGGCCACCGGATGCCCGGCATAGGTGTAGCCGTGGTAGAATTCGCCGCCCTTTTCGACCAGCGTCGCCGCGATGCGGTCGCCGACCAGCAGCGCCGACAGCGGCTGATAGCCAGAGGTCAGCGCCTTGGCCGTGGTGATGGTGTCGGGCTCGACATCGAAGGCTTGTGCGGCGAACCACTCGCCTGTGCGGCCATATCCGGTGATGACCTCGTCCAGCATCAGCAGGACATCGTATTTGCGGCAGATGCGCTGCACCTCCGGCCAATAGCTCATCGGCGGGATCTTCACCCCGCCTGCCCCCATCACCGGCTCGCCGATGAAGGCGGCCACCTTGTCGGCGCCGGCTTCGAGGATAGCGTCCTCGACCGCTTTTGCCGCGCGCAGGCCGAAATCATGGTCGCTTTCGCCGGGCAGTGCGAGCTCATAGGCATAGGGCATCATCACATGGACGATGTTGGGCACGGCGCCTCCGAGCTGCTTGTGCATCAAATCCATGCCGCCGAGCGAGGCGCCGGCGATGGTCGAGCCGTGATAGCCCATCTTGCGTGAGATGATGCGGTTCTTCTCGGGCCTGCCTTCCAGCACCCAATAGTGACGGACCAGGCGCAGCGCCGTGTCGTTGGCCTCCGAACCGGACGAGCCGTAGAACACCTGGTTGATGTGCCTTGGCGCGATCTCCGCCAGCTTTCTCGACAGCAGAACCGGCGTCGGCGTCGAGCATTTGAAGAAAGAGTTGTAGTAGGGCAACTCCTTCATCTGGGCGTAGGCGGCGTCGGCAAGCTCGTCGCGGCCATAGCCGACATTGACGCACCACAGCCCAGCCATGCCGTCAAGGATTTCCGTCCCTTCGGCATCATAGATGAACGGCCCGTTGGCGTGGGTGATGATGCGCGAGCCGGTCTCGCGCATCTCTTTGTGGTCGGTGAACGGATGAAGGTGATGCGCGGCATCGATCTGCTGAAGCTGCTTCAGCGAATAATTCTGGTAGGTCATGTCTGGTCTTTCCTCTTGAACCAATCCGGCAGCTTTCGCGCCGGGGCGGATTCGTCAGAGGACAGCGGGCGGCGAATAGCCGATGCGAGCGCACAGCCGCAACAACTCGGCGCGTAGCGTGCGCGACGACGGCGTCACCGCCACCCTAAATGCGCAACCCGATTTCGCCAGCCGAGCCATGCATGTACCTTAGGCTGCCTCGAGCCCTCAGTTCAAGCCGTGCCGGTCAAGCGACGCCGGTCAATTGGTGCCAGTCAATTGGTGCCAGTCAGGGCCCGCTGCAGGAAGACGTACTTCATCGCCGCCTGTGCGGCCTGCGGCCGCCGGTCGCCGCGTCCACCATGGCCGCCCTCGGTCTCCTCGAAGAACAGCGTCTTGCCATGGCCGGCCGCCTGCAGCCGTGCCGCCATCTTGCGGGCATGCCCGGGATGGACGCGATCGTCGGCGGTCGAGGTCGTCAGCAACACCGGCGGATAGGCTGCATCCGCGTCTACATGCTGGTAGGGCGAATAGGCGGCGAGCCAGGCTGCCTCTTCCGGCTTCGCCGGATCGCCATACTCGGCCATCCACGACGCGCCGGGCGGCAGTTCGGTGTAGCGCAGCATATCGAGCAGCGGCACGTCGATGATCACTGCACCGAACAATTCCGGGTGCTGGGTCAGCGAGACGCCGGTCAGCAAGCCACCATTCGATCCGCCCTGGATGCCCAGCGTGGCGGGCGTGGCGATGCCGCGTTTGACCAGATCTTGCGCGACCGCGGCGAAATCGTCGAAGGCATTCTGGCGATTGGCCTTGAGCGCCGCCTGGTGCCAGTTCGGGCCGAACTCGCCGCCGCCGCGGATGTTGGCCTGCACATAGGCATTGCCCTTCTCCAGCCACAGCCTGCCGCGCACGCCGGCATAGCCGGGCAGCAGCGGCACTTCGAAGCCGCCATAGCCGTAAAGCAATGTCGGCACGGGTCCATGCAAGTCGCGCCTCCTGACGACGAAGTACGGGATCATCGTGCCATCCTTCGAGCGCACCTCGAACTGTTCGGAGACCAGGGACGACGCATCGAAACGCGCCGGCTGCGACTTCACCGTTGCCAGCCCCGCGGCGTTGTCGTCCGACCAGATGATCGAGCTCGGCGTCAGGAAATCGGTGAAGGAGAAGGAGACGCTGGAGCCGAAATGCTCGGCATGGCTGATGCCGACATTGCCGTTTTCGGGCAACGCCACGGGCTTGAACTCCCAGCCGCTGTCGCTGCGCTCGCCGGCGACGACCTTGCCGCGCACATTGTCCATCAAATTGATGAACAGCCGGTCCTGCGTGCGGGCAATGCCGGCGATCGAGACGCGGTGCGCCGGCTCGAGCACGGTATCGAGGGATCCGAATATCCCGGTTTCGATCCAGCGCTCGAAATCGAGTGAATAGAGCCCGTCGGGCTTACACAGCGTGCCGTCCGGCGCAGTCCACGGGGTACGCACGCCGAAGACGAGCTGGCCCTTGAACAGCGCTGTATCGGTGACGTCGTCCGGCAACGGGATGCGCCTGTTCTCGCCGGAAGGCAGCCGCAGGAAACTGTGCGAGGCGAAGAAGTCGATGGTCCGGGCGAGGAAGACATGACGCTTGTCGCCGTCGAATTCGACGGACCCGCCGGCGGCAAGATCCTGCTTCAGCGCCTCGAAGATCGGCATCGCCGCTTCCAGTGGCGTGCCGCGCCGCCAAAGCTTGACCACGCGCGGATAACCGGACTGGGTCTTGTCGTCCTCCTCGAAGGCGGCGGAAACGATAACCGTGTCCTCGTCCAGCCAGCTAAAGCTCGACTTCGAGGCAGGAGCGCGAAAGCCGCCATCGACGAACGATCTGCTTTCGATATCGAATTCGCGCATCTCGCTGGCATCGCCGCCATCCGGCGACAGGTTGAGCAGGCAGCGGCTGAAGTCGGGGTAGAGCCGACTGGCGCCGCTGAACACCCATTTCACCCCCTCTTTCGCCGCCAGACTGTCGAAGTCGATGATCGTCTGCCATTCCGGCTTGTCGGTCTTGTAGGAGGCGACGGTGGTGCGCCGCCAAAGGCCGAGTACGTTCGTCCGGTCCTGCCAGAAATTATAGACATAGCCGTTGACAGCGGCCCCAACGGCGATGTTATCCTCGGCTGTTATCAGGTCGAGCGCCGTCTCGAACGACGTCTGATAGGACGGATCGCCCTGCAGCTCCCCGACCGTAACTGCATTTTGGTGATGCACCCAGTCGAGCGCCTGCTTGCCTCTCCTGTCCTCAAGCCAGAGAAACGGGTCTTCGGCCGCCGAACCCGGCTGGCCCTTGGTATTCGATTTGGTCATGACGTCTCCGGTTGAGTCGGGCGGCGGCATAGCCAAGATCGACATGGGGCCGCTTATATTCAAGTCATTCGTCAGAAACGGCGGCTTTCTGGCATTCACACCATCCGTCCTCGAATGACCGTTACAACTGCCAGCGCCAGGCAAATGGCACCGAGCGTCATTGGCAGGCCGCCGGCGCCAACAACATCCATGGCGCTGCCCGCCAGCGGCGGCACGGCGATGCCGCCGACGCCCCACATCAGCGAGAAGGCGGCGTTGCCGGCGACCAGTGCCGAGCCGGTGAACCGCTCGCCGAGTTCAATGATCGACATCGTGTAAATGCCGTAGGAAACCGCGCCCCAGATGAAGACGCACGGCCAGATCAGCGGCGTCTCGATGAGAAACGGCAACAGAACGCATCCGAGCACCGTCATCGAAACACAGATGAACCGCACCAGCCGCGCCGTCAGTCGTTCCGCCAGCAGGCCGAGCGGCACCTGCATAGCGATGTTGCCGGCGATCATCACCGACAGCAGCGCCGACATGCGCGCTTCGGCGATGCCATAATGTGTTCCGTAGACCGGCAGCAAGGCGAGCACCGCCTGTTCGAAACCGGCGGCCACGATCACCGCCGATAACAGCAGCCACGCCTGCGGCACGAACCCCAGCACCGAAACGCGGTGCCCGCTCTCGTCGACCTTGGGCAGCCGTGCCAGCACCGAGGCGAGGCAGGCGCCGCAAAACAGGAATGCGGCGATGCCGACGAGGAACGGCGGCCATCCCTCGGTGCCGACCGCAAGCAGGCACAGCGGCCCCGCCGCAAAGCCCGCCGAAATGATGGTCGAATAGATGCCCATGACGCGGCCGCGGCGTGTCGGCGGCGCCAGTGCGATCACCCAGACTTCGCTCAGCACGTAGAGCGGGTTGGTGACGGCGCCGATCAAAAAGCGCAGAGGAAACCACAGATAGACATTTTGCGTCCAGCCGATCAGCGCCAGCACCAGCGCGGAAAGTGCCGCGCAAGTAAGCGCGGTGCGCCCTGCCCCGAAACGCCCCGCCAGCGCCGGAACCAGCGGCGACGAGACGATGAAGCCGATCGGCGTCATTGCCGCCGACAGGCCGATCATGGCCGGCGAGACGCCCTGGCGCTGCAGGATGAAGCTCAACAGCGGATAGCTCAGCCCTTGCGCGATGGCGAACACCGAGACGGTGGCGATCACGCCGGTGATCGCCGCCCATTGCACTGTCTCGCCGCTGTCCTGTTCCGCCCGGTCCATGATGCAGGACTAGCGTTTCGCTTTCATCGCGGTAAGCACCGGCAACGAAAACCGCTTGCGCCAGCCGGAAGAGATAAGAGCCTGACGATCCCTCCGGCTGCCCTTCAGGCATGTCGCTTCCCTCGTCCTAGTGGTCGCCGCCTCCGCAATGGCTGGCCGGGCGGCAGTCCATTATGCCGCCGCATTGCCGCAGCGTACGAGGACTATCATGACCGCCGCCATTCAGCCCGCCGAACCTGCATTGGCAAACGACCGCGCCCGTCGCGGCGGCCGCGCGGGAAAGCGTGCCGGCGGATCGGCGGCGTTCGAGCAGCCGCCGTTTCGGCAGTTGAAGAACCCGCTGGCGCCGACCCGGCTGATTTCCGACGACGAGCTGGAATCTATCCACCTCGCCTCTCTGCGCGTGTTGCGGGAAATCGGCGTCGACGTGCTGCATGACGAAGCCCGGCGCATCATGAAGGCGCATGGCGCCGATGTCCGCGAAGGCAGCGAGCGGGTGCGCTTCGACAGTGACATGATCCTGGAACTGGTTGCGCACTGCCCGCCGGAATTCACCATCCACGCCCGCAACCCGGCGCACGACGTGCGCTTCGGCGGCGATAATCTGATCATCTCAATGATGGCGTCGGCACCCAATTGCTCAGACGTCGACCGCGGCCGCCGGCCAGGCAACCAGCAGGACTACCGCAACTTCCTCAAGCTTGCGCAGATGCACAACATATTGAACTGCACGGGCGGCTATCCGGTCGAGCCGATCGACATCCATCCGTCCGTGCGCCACCTCGAATGCATCCGTGACCTCGCCACTTTGACCGACAAGATGTTCCACATCTATTCGCTCGGCAAGGAACGCAACGTCGACGGCATCGAGATCACCAGGATCGCACGCGGCATCAGCCATGAGCAGTTGCTCGCAGAGCCGTCGGTATTCACCATCATCAACACCAATTCGCCGCTCAAGCTCGACGTGCCGATGATGGAAGGCATCATCCAGATGTCGAGCAAGGGCCAGGTGGTCATCGTGACGCCGTTCACCCTGTCCGGCGCCATGGCGCCGGTGACGATTGCCGGCGCGCTGGTGCAACAGAATGCCGAGGCGCTGTCCGGCATCGCCTTCGCGCAGATGGTGCGCAAGGGCGCGCCTGTCGGCTACGGCGGCTTCACCTCGAACGTCGATATGAAGTCCGGCGCGCCGGCCTTCGGTACGCCGGAATATATGAAGGCGCAGCTGGTCGGCGGGCAGCTCGCCCGCCGCTACAACATCCCCTACCGCACCTCCAACACCTGCGCCGCCAACACGGTCGACGCGCAGGCCGCCTATGAAAGCGTGTTCTCGCTGTGGGGCGCCATCCAGGGCGGCGGCAACCTGATGATGCATGCCGCCGGCTGGCTCGAAGGCGGCCTGCGCTGCTCCTATGAGAAGACCATCCTGGATATAGACCTGTTGCAGATGGTCGCAGAGTTCCTGACGCCGCTCGATCTTTCCGAGGAAGCACTCGGTTTCGACGCCATACAGTCCGTCGGCCCCGGCGGCCATTTCTTCGGCACCCAGCACACGCAGGACCGCTACAAGACCGCGTTCTATGCGCCTATTATCTCGGACTGGCGCAATTTCGAGAGTTGGGCGGAGGCCGGATCGCCGACGGCGCTCGAAAAGGCCAATCGCGTCTGGAAGGAACGGCTGGCCTCCTATGAAGAGCCTTACATGGATCCGGCAATCCGGGAGGAGCTCAACGCCTTCGTCGACAAGCGCCGGGCCGAAGGCGGCGCGCCGACCGATTTTTGATCATCTGATGAGTAGTCGACCCCCACTCCGTCTTGATGGCAGGCTGGCCCGAAACATCGCTGTATCCCATCTCCGCTTTGTTTTCGCGCCCCGCTCACTCGATTCAATCTCTTCAAAAACGGATCTATCTTCATGAAATCTCATGCAAAAGCGGTTGTCATCGGCGGCGGCGTCGTTGGCTGCTCGGTGCTCTATCATCTGGCCAAGTCTGGCTGGACCGACATCATGCTGATCGAGCGTTCGGAGCTCACTTCCGGCTCGTCCTGGCATGCGGCGGGCGGCTTCCATACGCTGAACGGCGATCCCAACGTCGCCAAGCTGCAGGCCTATACGGTGCAGCTTTACAAGGAGATCGAGGAGATTTCCGGCCAATCCTGCTCGCTGCACCTGACCGGCGGCGTGATGATGGCCGACACGCCCGAGCGCATGGACTTCTTGCGGCTCGCCCACGCCAAGGGCCGCTATCTCGGCATGGACACCGAACTGATCACGCCGTCCGAAGCCAAGGCAATGTTCCCGCTGATGGACGAGACGAATTTCGTCGGCGCCATGTGGGATCCAGTCGAGGGCCATCTCGACCCTTCCGGCACCACCCATGCCTATGCCAAGGCCGCCAGGAAGCTAGGCGCCGAGATCGTACTGCGCAACCGCGTCGTGGAACTGACGCAGGAGGTCGACGGCACCTGGAACGTCGTCACTGAGCAAGGCACAGTCAAAGCCGAGCATGTGGTCAACTGCGGCGGCCTGTGGGCGCGCGAGATCGGTCGCATGGTCGGCGTCGAACTGCCAGTGCTGGCCATGGAGCATATGTATCTCCTGACCGAGCCGATGCCGGAGGTCGAGGAATTCAACAAGTCGACCGGCCGCGAGATGATTGGCGTGCTCGATTTCAAGGGCGAGATCTATACCCGCCAGGAGCGCAACGGCATCCTGCTCGGCACCTATGAAAAGGCCTGCAAGCCGTGGTCGCCGGTCAGCACGCCCTGGGATTTCGGCCACGAGCTGCTGCAGCCAGACATCGACCGCATCGCGCCGTCGCTCGAGATCGGCTTCAAGCATTTCCCCGGCATCGAAAAGGCCGGCATCAAGCAGATCATCAACGGCCCCTTCACCTTCGCGCTGGACGGCAACCCGCTGGTCGGCCCGGTGCAGGGCCTGACCAATTTCTGGTGCGCCTGCGCCGTCATGGCCGGCTTCAGCCAGGGCGGCGGCGTCGGCCTGGCGCTGTCGAACTGGATGGTCCATGGCGACCCCGGCTTCGACGTCTGGGGCATGGACGTTGCGCGCTTCGGCGAATGGGCAACGCTGCGCTATACCAACGCAAAGGTCCGCGAAAATTATTCGCGCCGTTTCTCCATCCGCTTTCCCAACGAGGAATTACCGGCGGCAAGACCAGCACAGACGACCCCGCTTTACGACACCATGCTCGCCAACAACGCCGTCATGGGCGACAGCTGGGGTCTCGAAACCCCGCTCTGGTTCGCGCCGAGAGGCTCGGAGCCGAAGGACGTCGTGTCCTTCCACCGCTCCAATGATTTCGGCGCGATCAGCGAGGAAGTGCGCGCCACCCGCGAGAAGGTCGGCGTCACCGAGATCGCCAACTTCGCCAAATACGAAGTCTCCGGACCGGGGGCCGAGGATTTCCTCAACCGGCTGATGACCAATCGCATGCCGAAGACCGGCCGCATCGTGCTGACGCCGATGCTGAACGAGTTCGGCCGGCTGATCGGGGACTTCACCATCGCCAAGGCGGGCCCAAGGGGTGGGGAAGAACGCTTCATGATATGGGGTTCTTCGGCAGCGCAAAAATACCACATGCGCTGGTTCGAGAAGCATCTGCCAAAGGATGGAAGCATCCGCATCCACCGCTTCGACCAGACGCTGGTCGGTCTCTCCATCGCCGGGCCGAAATCCCGCGACCTGCTGCAGAGACTGGTCGATGTCGACATCTCGACCAAGGCCTTCCGCTTTATGGATTTCCGCGAAATGGCGGTCGGCGGCGCGCCTTGCATGGTCAATCGCATCACCTACACCGGCGACCTCGGCTACGAGATCTGGATGGCGCCTGCCTACCAGCGCCTTGTCTATAAGGCGATCAAGGAGGCTGGCGAAGAGTTTGGGCTTGTCGATTTCGGCATGCGGGCTTTGCTCTCTATGCGCCTTGAGAAGAACTTCCCGACCTGGTTCCGCGAGCTACGTCCGATCTACGGACCGTTCGAAGGCTCGATGGACCGCTTCATCAAGCTAGAGAAGAACGACTTCATCGGCCGGGAAGCAGCGGCCAAGGAACAGGCAGAAGGGCCGAAACTGCGCCGTGTCTCCTTCATCGTCGATGCCGCGGATGCAGACGTCATGGGCGATGAGCCGATCTGGGCCAAGGTCGGCGGCAAGGATTACGGCACCGTGGAAAAGCCGCATGGCTATGGCGCGCCGCGCTTCGACGCGGGCGGCAAGGAAGTGCGCGGCTCGAACGCCGCCGAAGGCGCGTCTGCCGTGCGCGGCATTGTCGACGGCGACTGGCGCGTGGTCGGCTGGGTCACCTCCGGCGGCTATGCGCATTATGTCGAGAAGTCGATGGCGCAAGGCTATGTACCGGCAGCGCTTGCCGAGAACGAGAGCGCCGGCCTGTTCGAGATCGAAATCCTCGGGCAACGGCGGCCGGCACGCATCAATGTCGAACCGCCCTTCGACCCGAGCGGCGAAAAGATGAGGACGTAGACGCAGCCAGCCGGTCGCATTGTGCGGAGCATACTCTTCATGCTAGCGCAGCCGGCAACACTCTGCTGGCAAGGGCGATGAGATTTCATTGAAATACAATCTGAGATGGGCCGAGTGGCTGGCCGAGGGACGGATCGGCCCCTTCCCGGCGGCGATCGTCATGGTCGCGGCTTATTTTGCCTTGCAGACCATCATACTGTCCCTGTTGAGCTCTTGGGCGGGAACCGGCGTCGGCATCGATGATGCGGAGCAACTGATCTATGTGCCGCATCTCTGGGCTGGATATGGCGGCTCGCAACCGCCTCTCTACACCTGGATCAACTGGCTGGCCGCGCATGTTTTCGGCACCAGTATCTTCACGCTGAAGCTCGTCAAATACTCCGTGCTGTTCCTTGCCGCCTGCAGCGTGTTCGCCGCCATGCGGCGGTTCGGCTACACCAAAGCGACAGCGGCGGCGGCCATGTTCGGCCTGTTTACGATCCCGCAGATCGTCTGGGAATCGCAGCGCGCCTTGTCGCATTCCGTCGCCGTCGTCGGCTTCTGCTCGCTGCTCCTGCTGGCCATGGCCTATCTTCTCGAGCGGCGAAGCATGATCGCCTATGCGGCGTTTGGCCTGGCCACCGCGGCGGCAATTCTTGCCAAATATAATGATGTCTTCCTCGTGGTGGCCCTTGTTGCGGCCGTGCTGTCGCTGCGCGAATGGCGCAGCGCAATCCTCGATCCGAAGTTCGCGATCAGCATAGCGGTCGCGATATTGGTGCTGGCGCCAACCACCTATTGGAGCCTCATGCATCCCGCCGATTTGTTGTCGAGAGGCGAGAAGTTCGGAATAGACTCGCAACAAGGACGCATGGCGGCGGCCTTTGTCGGCGCCGGCAAGTTTATCATGGGCACCTTCAATTTCGCGGTCTTGCCCGTGCTCGTTTCCGCGCTGGCTTTCGGGCTGGCCGGGTTTCGTTTCTCCGAGTGGCACCCGAAAGGTCCGGCTCGGGAAATTCTGTTGCGGCGTACCTTGGCGCTCGGCTTGGCCATGCTGGCAATGCTTGTACTTGCCACCGGCGTGACGGTGGTCAAGGACCGCTGGCTGCTGCCGGTCCTGTTCATGTTGCCGCTGGCCATCGTCGCCACTATGGAACGGCTGGCGCCGCGTGGCAGGAATGCGCAGCTCCTGGTAATCGCGGCTGGAGCGATCATCGCCGTGCTGCTCGCACCGGCCACCTGGTACGTCCAGATAAACGGGACCAGTGGCCTGTCGCGGATGATCCGCGTGGATTACCCCGCCCTCTATCGCCAACTGACTGCGGACGGACCGGTCAAAACCGCAATATCTGATGGTGCATGGGTCGGAAACCTGAGGTTGGTCGACGCAAAACTGGTCGCACTTGACCAGGAAGTGCCTAATTTCGAAACGCTGATGCAGGAGCCGGCCGTACTCGTCTGGCTTGACCGAGACGATCCGCGTCCGGTCATTTTGGAGCAGCTCAAAGCGGCCGGCTATGAGCCGGACGGCCAACCACGGCAAATGATGGTTCCGCTGTTGCGCGGCACCGGCAAGTCCGCCCGGGCCGGCGCCTATGTAAGATTGAAGAGAATGGCGGTGGGAGCAACCACGGCGCCCAAGGAAGGCGTTAGCGGAGGAGCCGAGGGTGGACAGGAACCCGACTGACCGGCCCCGTCATCACCGCAAGATCATGCCGTTCGAGCCGGACGGCTCGAACGATGTGCTGCACAAAAAATCGCGGCTGAAGGCCGCTGAACTCAACCAGCATGCGCTGGGCTATGGAGCGCTGGCGGAAGTCGAATGGCAGGCGGCGGGCATTGCTGCTCCTGACCTGCCCGCCATGCGCCGATATCGGCTCGAGCGCATCCGCGCCGAGCTGAAGCGCCGCGACTATGCGGGAGCCCTGCTCTACGATCCGGTCAATATCCGCTATGCCACCGACGCAACCAACATGCAGCTCTGGGTCGCACACAATCGGACCAGGCATTGTTTCGTTGCCACCGATGGCCCGGTGGTGCTGTTCGACTATTTCTCCTGCGAGCACCTTTCCGATCATTCCGGCGTCGTCGACGAGGTGCGGCCGGCGGTGTCGTGGGCTTATCTGTACAGCGGCGAGCTGACCGGCCAAAAAGCCCGCCGCTGGGCAGCCGGCATTGCCGACCTGGTATTGGAACATGGCGGCGGCAATCGCCGCATCGCAGTCGACCACATCAATCCCGAGGGCATCGAAGAGCTCGCCCGCCTCGGCATCTCGACCGGCAATGGCGAGGCGGTGATGGAAAATGCGCGGCTGATCAAATCGCCCGACGAAATCCTTGCCATGCGCCGGGCGATCGCCGCTTGCGAGGCGGCAATGGGCGAGATGGAGAAGGCGTTGAGGCCTGGCATCTCCGAGAACGAATTGTGGGCCGAACTCCATCGCGGCAACATCGCGCGCGGCGGCGAATGGATCGAAACCCGGCTCCTGTCGTCGGGTCCGCGCACCAATCCATGGTTCCAGGAGTGTTCGTCGCGGACGATCAAGGCCGGCGAGCTCGTCGCTTTCGACACCGACCTGATCGGTCCTTACGGCTTCTGCGCCGACCTTTCGCGCACCTGGCTTTGCGGTGACGCGCCGCCGTCGCAGGAGCAGCGCGACCTGTTCCGCATCGCCGCCGACCAGATCGCCCACAACACGGAGCTGATGCGGCCGGGCATATCGTTCCGCGACCTCGTCGAGGGCTCGTCAGTGCCACCGGGAGACTGCTTCCCGGCCCGTTACGGGGTGCTCTATCACGGCGTCGGCCTTGCCGACGAATACCCGACTTTGCCGCATGCTGGCGACTGGACCGACGACACACCGGACGGAGTGCTCGAACCTGGCATGGTGCTGTGCGTCGAGAGCTATATCGGTCGGCTTGGCGGCTACGAAGGCGTCAAGATCGAAGAACAGATCCTGATCACTGAAACCGGCTACGAGAAGCTTTCGACCTACCCGCTCGACAATCGGCTGCTTGGCGGCTGAGCGATGCTAATGCATGTCGCGCAAAAGTGTGCAGCGGCTTTGCGATAACGACATGCATAAAACAAGAATCTAAAGCGCGTCGCATGAGGCCGACCGAACGCGACGCGCTTTACGTGAGCGCCGCGATCGCCTCGCGCATCGCGGCGACGATCGTTTCCGGCGTCGTCCTGGCGGTGATGAACGGCAAGCCTTTGCGCCGCCTTGTCCAGCCGACGACCGTCACCTTCTGCGCCGCCGGCTCGAAACGCTGCGCCAGCGCCCAGCTCTCGCAATCGATCGCCGCGACGTCCGCCCTGCCCTCGGCAACGGCAACGATCGAAGCACGGTGCCCACAGCTTTCGCTCAGCGCGGAAAAGATATCCAAACTCTCGCCCAATGCTTGCAGGTCGCGGGCTGGCGCGATGATGCCCGACATGGAATCGAGGCTGTTGAAGGTGAAGCGCTTGCTGCGAAGCTGATCGAGCGGAATGACGACGCCGCCGTCGGCCGGCGCCCTTGCCGGCGGTGCCTCGCCCGCCCTCATGACGATGGCGCTCGAATAGAGTTCGCCCTGTCCACCCTCGAAGGCGTCGTAACGCGGCTGGCCGATGAGCTGGACACGCTGCGACAGGCCGAGTTCCATCGGTCCCCAGCAGGTTTGCGCAAAGAGCAGCGCCGGATGCAGCCAGAGCTGGTGAAAATCCAGTTCGTCCGGCGGCAATGTCGCCGGATCGGGCGCGATGGGTTTTCCCTGATCGTCGCGAATACCGCCAGGCACGGGGGGCAAATCGCCGGTGCGGCGAATGATCGTCTCCGGCGCATCGATGCCTTTTTGTCTGAAAGCATCGCGCAGCCGCGCCCATTGCGCGTCGACATCGTCCCGCGCTTCCGGCCAGTCGTACATCGGCAAAGCCGCAATGAATTCGCTCATGCCGGGATTTGACCGTTATGCGGGGAAATTGGCAAGGTCAGGAAAGCGTCGTCCGCGCGGCACCGCCTGCAACAACGCAAGAATCATTCTTTCGGCGGCTCGGCGGGTACCGGCGCGCTGCCAAGCCCATTGAGGCTGCGTGCCCTGACGCGCGGCTTGAATGCGCGTCCCGGTTCCGGCATGCGCCGCAGCACGGGATGGACGACCGGCTCCTTCGCCTTGAAGGCATAGGCCTTGAGCAGCGCGAAATAGTTCGGATAGGCGTAGCCATTGTTCATCCGCAGCCATTCGTCGCGGCGGTCGGCGAACAGCTTCGGCAGCCTGTACCAGGCCACCGTCGGGCTCTTGTGATGGACGAAATGCAGATTGTTGTTGAGGAACAGGAAGGACAGCGGCGAGCGCTCGACGATGATCGTGCGGCCTTCCGGATGTTCAGACCATTGGTGCTCGGCGTAGGTACGGATCGAAATCAGCGACTGCCCAAGCCACACCGGCACCAGTATGTAGAGCCATAACGGCATGCCGAAGCCGAACTGCACGACAGGCAGCACCACGACGAGGCCGATCGCATGCAGCAGCCATGCCTTGCGGATGGACTTGTCGCCCGCGGCAACCTGCTTGGCGTCGTCGATGAAAAAGCCGATGCAGGAAAGCCACGGGCCTAGCACCAAACGCCCGATCATCGTATTGTTGACCTTCAGCAGGAATTTCATCGCCGACGGCAGCTCCTCGTGCTGCCAGAGAGCCTTGTAATAGCTTTCGGGATCATCGAGCGGATCGGTCAGGCGCTCGTCTGCATGGTGGCGCAGATGAATGGTCTTGAACCGGCGAAACGGCCAGACAAGGCCAATCGGCAGGAACACAAAGGCTTCGTTGAGCCGCGCATTCCGGGTTGGGTGGCCGTGCAGGACCTCGTGCATCAGCGAGGATTGCAGCGCCGCAATCAGGGTCAGAAAGGCGAGTGCCAGCAGCGGGTAAGAGGGCCAGAGCAGGAAGCCGGTAGCGAGCCAGCCGCCGTAGCAGAGAAGTGCGAGAAATGCTGTCGGCCATTCGATGGCCATTGCGCCGTGTCGCCTGTTGCCCATGCTCGTCATGCTATCGACCACTGCCTTCCAGTCGCCGGAACCCGTTTGATTCCTGACAACATTGTGTCAGGAGCGTTGCGTCGGCGCAACGCGATAAAGCGCACAAACTGTTGCGATTGCGCATTTTCAGCTGCATATGTTATGTATTGTAAACAGCCAACAGGATTCATTTGCGCCTGAAGCCCGCGTTCGCGGCTTTAAGCGCAAATTTTTCCTCCTATTGAATGGGGTAGCGATTTGGACAAGCGCGACCTGTCGACGATCTTTCGCGAGCGCCTGAAAATGCTCTTGACAAGGTCCGATTTGAACCAATCAGCCTTCGCCGCCGCGGTTGGCATTGACCGTTCGGCACTGTCGCAGCTGCTCTCCGGCGCCTCGACCCGCCTTCCCCGTGCTGAAACGCTGCTCAACATCGCCGCCGAATTCAAAGTCTCGCTCGACTGGCTGCTCGGCCTCAGTCACGATGAGGGCGTCACCGGTGAAATCCGCGAGAGCCTTGAGATCGAGGAGGCGCCGGACGGCTTCGACCGCACGCTGCTGGCTCGCTGGCATGCCGAGGCGGCGGGAACGAAAATCCGCTATGTGCCGGCCGGCATTCCCGATCTTCTGCGCACCGAGGCGCTTGTCGACTACGAAGCTGTCATCGCCAACAAGAGCCGCGAGGCACAGGCCGGCGAGACGCAGTACCGCATCGACTACAACCGACGGCCCGAAACCGACATGGAAGTCTGTATGCCGCGCCACACGCTGGAGATCTTCGCGCGCGGGCTGGGCGTGTGGGACCGCTTTCCGGAGGCCGACCGCCACCAGCAGCTCCTGCACATGGCGACGCTGCTCGACGACCTCTATCCCACCTTCCGCCTGTTTCTCTATGACGGGCGGATGCGCTATTCGATCCCCTACACCATCTTCGGGCCCTATCGCGCCGCCATTTACGTCGGCGACATGTATCTGGTGCTGAACGCCACGCAGCCGATCCGCATCCTGACCAGCCATTTCGACAATCTGATCCGTGCCGCGGACGTCAACGCGCATGAAGCGGCCAGCTTCACACGAAAGCTGGCGGAGATGCGATTTTGACCGGTTGCTCTACGTGCCGACATTGACGCCACATAAAGAATTCTTTATATCCTTATCTCAGTTATTCTTCCGGGAAGGCGTATTTCACATGACCAATCCGATCGACGCTCTGCTTGCCGAAAAGGGCGTCCTGCTCGCCGATGGCGCCACCGGCACGAATCTGTTCGCCATGGGCCTTGAGGCCGGAGAGGCTCCCGAGCTCTTGAACGAGACCGCGCCCGACACCATCACCAGCCTGCACCAGAACTTTGTCGATGCCGGCGCCGACATCATCCTGACCAACTCTTTTGGCGGCACCCGCCATCGGCTCAAGCTGCACCACGCGCAGGACCGGGTCTATGCGCTGAACAAGCGCGCGGCCGAGATCGCAAGCGCCGTCGCCGGCAACGCCGGCCGCAAGGTGATCGTGGCCGGCTCCGTCGGCCCGACCGGCGAGCTGCTGGTGCCGCTCGGCGCCATGACCTATGACGAGGCGGTCGAAGCCTTTGCCGAGCAGATTGAGGGGCTGAAGGCCGGCGGCGCCGAAGTCGCCTGGATCGAAACCATGTCGGCGCCTGACGAAATCCGCGCCGCCGCCGAAGCCGCCATCCGCGTCGGCCTGCCCTATACCTATACCGGCTCCTTCGACACCGCCGGCCGCACCATGATGGGACTGCTGCCGAAGGACATCCACGGCGTCGTCGATGGCCTGTCGCAGACACCGCTCGGTGTCGGCGCCAATTGCGGTGTCGGCGCCTCCGACATTCTCGCGTCGCTGCTCGACATGACCGCGGCGAAGCCGGAAGCAACGGTGATCGTCAAGGGCAATTGCGGCATTCCCGAATTTCGCGGTGCCGAGATCTACTATTCCGGCACACCCGAGCTGATGGCCGACTATGTGCGCCTCGCCGTCGATGCCGGCGCCAAAATCGTCGGCGGCTGCTGCGGCACCTCGTTCCAGCACCTCGCCGCAATGCGCAAGGCGCTCGATGCGCACACCAAGTCGGATCGCCCGACCGTCGAGCAGATCGTCGAACGCATCGGCCCGATGCGCAACAAGCAGGCTACGGTCAATGTCGCCGAGACCAGCGAAGCCCGCCGCGAGCGGCGCCGCGGACGCGCCTGACCCTTTCGTCTGCGACATGGTCCGCGCGAAGCAGTGCGGCCGCGAAAAAAGGCCGGCAAGGTTTCCCTCGCCGGCCTGCCTCACCCGCCCGTAGGCCGGCTCCCCCTATCAGAACGATCCCATCTGAAAGAAACCGGCCGTCATTGCCACTACCGGTTACCGCCGAGCGCCGAGGCAAGGCGCACAAGCGAGAGGAACTCGGACCGGTATCCAAACGGATCGGCTCCTCTGGCGGCGGTGGCAATCTGCATGATCTTGTCGTAGCCGAACTTCGCGGTAGCATCCTCGTCGCGCAGCTTCTGGCCGAAGGCAGCAACGGCAACAGAGAAACGCTGGTCGGTGCTGGCCTGGTCGAACGACGCCACCTCATTGGCTGACGTTACCGGCGTGGTGATCAGCTTCGAGGTGTCCTCGTTCGGCAGCTTGTAGCGGATCTTGACGAAAGCATATTCGTCGGCATTGGCGACACCGCCATTGTTCACCGAGGCCTGGCCGTAGCGCAACTGGTCGATCTGTTCGCCGCCGCTGCCCTTAGGCGTGATCTCGTAGATCGCGGTGACTGAATGACCTGAGCCGATCTCGCCGGCATCGACCCGGTCATTGTTGAAATCCTCGCGGTTCAAGGCGCGGGTTTCGTAGCCAATCAGCCGGTACTCCGAGACCTTGTTCGGGTTGAACTCGACCTGGATCTTCACGTCCTTGGCGATGGTGAACAGTGTCGAGGAGGCATCCTCGACCAGCACCTTCTCGGCCTCCGCCAATGTATCGATGTAGGCAGCAGTGCCATTGCCGTTCTGGGCGATGGTCTGCATCATCTGGTCGTTCAGATTGTCGCGGCCGAAGCCGAACACCGACAGGAATACGCCTGTCTTGCGCTCCTTTTCGATCAGCCGCTTCAGGTCGTCGTCGTCGGTCTGGCCGACATTGAAGTCGCCATCGGTGGCGAGCATCACCCGATTGATGCCGTCCTTGACGAAGGATTTCTGCGCCAGCCTGTAGGCTTCCTTGATGCCGGCCTCGCCTGCCGTCGAGCCGCCGGATGTCAGATTGTCGATGGCAGCGAGGATCTTGTCCTTTTCCGAAGCCTTGGTGGGCTCCAGCACGGTACCGGCATCGCCCGCATAGGTGACGATCGAGACGGTGTCGTCAGGTCTCAGCTTGTTGACCAGCAGTCGGAAGGCCGACTGCAGGAGCGGAAGCTTGTCCTGCTCGTTCATCGACCCCGACACATCGATCAGGAAGACCAGATTGGCCCTGGGCTGCTCGGCCGGCTTCACGTCGAAACCCTTGATGGCGACATGCATCAGCCTGGTGTGCTCGTTCCACGGTGTCGGCATGACGCTGACGGTCGAGTTGAACGGCGTCGAGGCGGAGTCCGGGCCTTTCCAGTCATAGGGGAAGTAGTTGACCATCTCCTCGACGCGAACCGTGTCGGCCTGCGGGATAAAGCCTTCCTTGAGCGAGCGCCGGACGAAGGAATAGGAAGCGGTGTCGACATCGATCGAGAAGGTCGAGACCGGGTCTTCAAGTGCGGCATGCACCGGGTTGGTCTTGAAATTCTCGACGCGGTCGCGGTTTTCCTCTTGCGGCAGCATCTGGTCGGCCGGCGCAGCGGCGGGCTGCTGTGCCATCAGCTTGGGCTCGGCAACCGTGCCAGGCATGCGGCCGACCCGCGCGCCGCCATCGGCTGAAGGGGCCGCGGAGCTTGCGTCGCCGTTCAACGCAAGCTCGCTGCTCGGCTGCGGTTCGGGTGCATTGCGGCTGAGCACATCCTGCTGCGTCAGCCCGCCGACTGCGGTCGATTCCGCCTTCGGCGGCGATGTCGGCGCCACAAGCGCCTCGCCGGTGTCGCGGCTTTCACTGTCGGCGTCCGCCTTCTTCTGCTTGTCCGCTTCGGCAACGACCGGCGGTTTGACGGTCGTCGGCTTGTCAGCCAGCGTTTCGGTGATCTTATCCCCGCCGAATTCGGGCCCGCCGAATTTGGATTCCCCCAGCATATAAATGGTAGCGTATCCGGCGATCGGCAGGGCAACGAGCCCGGCAATGGCCGGCGTGGCGAAGAGTTTCTTTTGCATGATTTCGCTCCAGAGCCTTTGTGCTCGCTCTGTGAGACGAAGCCCGCTCACCGATCCTTGGGCGCCCGGCAAAGTTTTTTCTTCCATGTCATAGGCGCGCAGCGCGGCCTGGAGGGCACGCGCCTTTGCGTCCGCGTCCGGCGCCGGTGCTGCGATGTCGCGCAGTCTGTTCAGTTCGTTGTCGTCGACCATGGTCACACTTCCCCGGCTGAACGCATCAGCGTCTTCAGCCGTTTCTTCGCTTCATGGATGTGCCAGGAAACCGTCGTCTCCGAGATCGCCATCGCCTCGGCGGCGGCGGCGTGGCTCAGCCCTTCGCCATAAACCAGCAGCACCGCATCGCGCTGCTTGTCCGGCAGCTTGCGCACCGCTGCCCAGAGCGCCTCGGCCGGGTCTTCCGGCTCGGCCGAGATTTCCCCCGAAATTAGCGCATAGGCGCCATAAGCCTCGGTCTTGACCGTCTCGCGGGCGGTCTTGCGCATCATGTCGCGCGCCGCATTCAGCGTCATGGTGTAGAGCCACGTCGTGAAGGCACCGCTGCCGTGATAGTCGCGGATCGCCCGCCCGAGCCGGACGCAGACTTCCTGGGCGATATCCTCGGCGTCGGCCTTTTTCCCGCACCAGCGATAGGCGGCGCGATAGACGAAACCATAGTGCCTTTCGAGCAACTTGCCGAAAGCACCCCGGTCTCCGCCCTTCGCCCGTCCGATCAGTTCGGCGTCGGAGGCTTCGCTTTCGTCCAGCATCATCGCCATCATTTGCCTGTTGGACGAAGGCTAATGGCGGTTCCTTGGGGCGATGGAAAGAATTTTTTGGCGGGCGGTCACGTCGTAATGGTTGGCGTGCCTTGGCCGAGCGTCTCCGCAAACAGCATCGTCAGCCGCTTCCAGTGGCGTTCGGCGCCGGCTGCATCGAAGGCACTATGGTCCGGCATGCACCAGCCATGCGCCATGCCGGCATAGTTCTCTATGACATGATCGACCTCGGCGGCGCGCAGTGTTTCGGCCAGCCGCGCCGATTGCTCCGGCGGAAAGCTGCGGTCCACACCGGCAGTGCCGATATAGACCCTTGCCTTGACCGAGGCGGCCTTCCGATGCGGACTGTCGGCGGCGTCACCAGCCAGATTGCCGCCGTGAAAACTGGCCGCGGCGGCGATGCGGTCGGGATAGCTGGCCGCGGCGTTCAGCGCCCGCGCTCCGCCCATGCAGTAGCCGACAATGCCGACCGGCCCGGTTAGGCCTTGGGCAGCGAGCGCGTCGAGGAAAGCGCCGCTGTCGCGGATCGTCATCTCCTGGGTCGTGCCGCCGAGCAGACCTGTGATTGCGGCCTTGTTCCTCTCGTCACTGAACGCAGTCTTGGCTTCGAAAGGGCCGTAGGGCGCGTTGCGGTAAAAAAGGTCCGGCACCAGCACCGCATAGCCTTCGTCGGTAAGCCTTTCCGCCATCTGGTCGAGCGCCGGTCGCGGGCCAAAAGCGTCCATGTAGAGGATGATCGCTGCCTTGGCTGGGGCTGCCGAGCGGAACAGCCCGGCTTTGGCCACGCCGTCACTCGTCTTGATCTGGATCGCTTGCTTGGCCATCGCCCGCTCCGTTGACATGTCGTGCGATAGATATCCGCGCTGACCGTCGCCGCAAGCTGTAATGAGGCGATCTGCTTCAAGATTTCGTGCGGCATTCGGCGACGCTACAGACGCGCGAATGCTGCCATGTGAAAGGCCTGAACCTCGGCCGGATAGCGATAATCGGTGTCGTAAGGACAGGCGTTGCGATCAAGGCAGCCGCCGGTCCGGCAGGGCGCGCCGTTTTGCCCGCGCACATGCGCCAGACAGGTTTCATGTGCAAAACCGTCCGCAGAATAAGCCTCGACCGGACAGGATTTCAGGCAAGGTTTTTCGGCACATGTGTCGCAAAGGTGAATCACGTCGCGGGGTTCTTGGAGCGCAATTTCGTCTTCGAACAGCAGCGCGCCGCGATAGGCATGCCAGAGCCCATATTGCGGATGCATGAGAATGCCGAGCGGCGACGGCTTCAGCCCCTCCGCACGCATCGCCCATTGCTGGAATGGCAGATAAGGCCTGTCGGACGGCGACACCGCGCGTGCCCCGAATCTTTCGGCCACCGCGCCGATCACTTCGCGAGACCATCTGTCGAGCGGATCGTCGATCGGCTGTGACTGTTTCTCCAACCAGCGCAGGAAGTGCGGCCAAGGTGCGGCACCCGCCTGCCCCACCAGCAGAACGGATCTGGCGGCAGCGCCGGAGAGACCGGAAGGTGTCTCCTCAGCACCTGCAAAATTGAAGCCGCCGCGAAGCATGAGGCCGGAGGCGGAAAGCGCTGCCGCGATGGTTTCGACCATGCTGCGCTCAAGGAACTCTGTCACCCTTCGATCCTTGAAAACGGAATTACTCCCCTTTTCTCAAGCGTCTCACGCAAATTATCGGCGTAGCGATGAGCAAACGCCTCTACTTCACCTTTGGGCCGGGCAAAATAGCGGTCATAAAGTGTTGAGTAGTCCTCACCTTGGGCGAACGGCGCTTCCACTTTTCCAAGCCAATCAACCCAGTGGCCGATCTCATGCAGAAGCGTGCGATAGAGCTGCGTGGCTCGCACGGAATCGAGTGAGGTGGAAACGAGATGCTTCTTTCCAACCCGGCTGATTTTGTGACCGTCCAAACGAAGTCTGTCCAACTCTGCCGCATCCTCAGGGTCCAGCGATGTGGACCATTCGATGGTGTCGCCAACGTTACAGGCTTCCAAAAATAAGGCCGGACCACTTTTTTCGATGGAGGATCCGCGGAAACCAAGATCGGCATAATAAAACATCCGCCCCCACGCCGGTCTGAGTACGCGCGCTTTTCGCGTCGGTTGGCGCAAGACAAATGTTTCCAGCCCGGCCCAGTCAGCGAGAGGAACATGAGAGAGAAGGAAGACAACATCTTCGACCGAGCATGCGTGAACACACCCACCGCTCGTCTTTTCGACAATGAGCGTTACGTCCCTGCCATTCACCGTCCTGCGCAGCGTCTGGCCAGGATTGAGCTGCGCCGCACACCATCCGGCGGATGTCCACGGTCGGGGAACGATCATGCGGTTGTTTTGCCCATGGCCCTGCTTCGGCGTGCCAATGTTCCGGTTTCGCCTGGTTGGATTGAAAGGCATTGGCACCGTTCCCTCGCCGCTCGTCCTCACCCGAACGCGCAAATCACCCCTTCTTGTCCGGGTCGGAGAAGGCACTCCGCCAGACTTCCTTGTGGATGATGTTGGCGACTTTAGCCCCGCCTGATTCGGGCTCCTTTCAGGTGAAGGCGTCGGCCATCGACGCCTTCTTCCTGCCGATGAAGTCCTTCAGCCCGTCGTCGATGCCCGGATCGAGGTAAGGCGCCTCGTAGCTTTCGAGCCAGCGGCGGGCGAGCTCGTTGGCGCGCTGCGGCGCGGTTTTTTCGCCTTCGGCCAGCCATTGCTCGTAGGAATTGTTATCGGCGATGTTGGAGCGGTAGAACGCGGTCTGGAAATTGGCCTGGGTGTGATCGCAGCCGAGATAGTGGCTGCCTGGGCCGACCTGGCGGATGGCGTCCATCGCCTGGCCGTTTTCCGACAGGTCGACACCCTCAGAGAACTTCTGCGTCATGCCGAGCTGGTCGATATCCATCATGAACTTTTCGTAGCAGGAGGCGAGACCGCCCTCGAGCCAGCCGGCCGAATGCAGCACGAAGTTGGTGCCGGCGAGGATCGTCGAGTTCAGCGTGTTGGCGCTCTCGTAGGCGGCCTGCGCATCGGGGATTTTTGAAGCACAGAGCGAACCGCCGGTGCGAAACGGCAGGCCGAGCCGACGGGCAAGCTGTGCGGCACCATACGAGACCAGCGACGGCTCCGGCGTGCCGAAGGTCGGCGCGCCCGACTGCATCGAGATCGACGAGGCGAAGGTGCCGAACAGCACCGGCGCACCCGGCCGGATCAGCTGGGTGAACGACGCCCCCGCCAGAACCTCGGCTAAAACCTGGGTCAGCGTGCCGGCGACCGTCACCGGGCTCATCGCACCGGCAAGGATGAACGGCGTGACGATACAGGCCTGATTGTGGCGCGAATAGACCTTCAGCGCTCCCAGCATGGTCTCGTCGAAGACCATCGGCGAGTTGGCATTGATCAGGCTGGTCAGCACCGTGTTGTTCTCGACGAAATCGTCACCGAACACGATCTTGGCCATCGCCACCGTATCTTCCGCGCGCTCGGGCGCGGTCACCGAGCCCATGAACGGCTTGTCCGAATATTTGATATGGCTGTAGACCATGTCGAGATGCCGTTTGTTGACCGGCACGTCGACCGGCTCGCAAACCGTGCCGCCCGAATGGTGGATCGACGGCGCCATATAGGCGAGTTTCACGAAATTCCGGAAATCCTCGATCGTCGCATAGCGCCTGACGCCGTCGAGATCGCGCACGAAGGGCGGTCCATAGACCGGCGCGAACACTGTCGCGTTGCCGCCGATCTGCACCGAGCGCTCGCCGTTGCGGGCGTGCTGGGTATAGACGGACGGAGCGGTCTTCAACAGCGAGCGGCAGAGGCCCTTGGGGAAATGCACCCGCTCGCCCTTGACGTCGGCGCCCGCCTCTTTCCAAAGCTGCAGCGCCTCGGCGTCGTCGCGGAAGATGATGCCGATCTCCTCCAGCACCGTGTCGGTATTCTTTTCGATCAGCGCCAGCCCTTCCTCGTCCAGCACTTCATAGACGTTGATCTTGCGCTTGATATAGGTGAGCTGTGTGCCGGGGCCGCCGCCCGAACGCGCAGCCCGTCGGGCTGCGGCGCCACCGCTGGCAGCGCGCCCGCGCCGTGCGTTTGACGCTTCCTGATCGACCGGCGCGTTCTCACTCATAATCGTTCTTCCCTGGCTTTCGTTCTGGCCTGATTTACTCCGGCCGGGCTGTTGTACCGGCCTGAAATCCGTTTGCGGCCGCATATTGCGGTCTCTGGCCGGATCGTAGCCATGCACCCTATTCGAAACGGCCCGCCAGCGCCAACGCCTGTCGCAAAATCGACAAGAATTCCAAGAGATTTACGGTCGCTTTCGTTTTGCGGGAAGTCGCAAATCAGCTATGGACAACCGGCCCGTGCGGGTTAGGTATTGACGCGATATTTTTAAGCTGCCGCGATAGTTGTAGCCGGCAAGGAGCCTGAGAAAAAATGGCCGACGACGAGATCATCCTTTCGGAACTCTCCGACGACGAGTTGGTGCAGCAGATGCACGACGATCTTTATGACGGGTTGAAGGAAGAAATCGAGGAAGGCACCAATATCCTTCTCGAGCGCGGCTGGGCGCCTTACAAGGTGTTGACCGAGGCTCTGGTCGAGGGCATGCGTATCGTCGGCGAGGATTTCCGCGACGGCATCCTGTTCGTTCCCGAAGTGCTGCTGTCGGCCAACGCGATGAAGGCCGGCATGTTCATCCTGCGTCCGCTGCTTGTCGCCACAGGCGCGCCGAAGCAGGGCAAGATGGTGATCGGCACCGTCAAGGGCGACATCCACGACATCGGCAAGAACCTGGTCGGCATGATGATGGAAGGCGCCGGCTTCGATGTCATCGACCTCGGCATCAACAATGCGGTCGAAAAATATCTCGATGCCATCGAAAAGCACCAGCCCGACATCATCGGCATGTCGGCCCTGCTGACGACGACCATGCCTTACATGAAGGTCGTCATCGATACGATGAAGGAAAAAGGCATTCGCGACGACTATGTCGTACTGGTCGGCGGCGCACCGCTCAACGAGGAATTCGGCAAAGCCGTCGGCGCCGACGCCTATTGCCGCGACGCCGCGGTGGCAGTCGAGACCGCCAAGGACTTCATGAAGCGCAAGCACAACGTCCGCGCTTCGGCCTGAGCCAATAAGTCCGGCACGAACAAGAAAAGCCGCGCCTTGCAGTGCGGCTTTTTTATTCCCAAATGTTGAGAGCCGTGCGGATCAGGGTTTCTTGACGGTATCGTCAACTGCCTTCGCAGTGGATTTGATATCCTTACCGACGCCGCGCACCGTGTTGGCGCAGGCCGAAACAGCCAAGGCGCAGGCGAGAATAGCGATTGGCGCGACGCGGAACAATTTCATGATTGGTGTCTCCCTCAGCATATAAATTCGCTGGACAGCAACGAAGATCGATTAGACTGGTTCCATGACTACCGCGCGAAAACAACAATCCGATCAAGGCGACAGGCTGCTCGTCATCGCCTGCGGGATGATCGCGCGCGAAGTTTTGGCGGTCAAGGAGCAGCTCGGGCTCGACCATCTCGACCTGACCTGCCTACCGGCGGAGTTCCATTTCTATCCGGACCGCATCGCGCCGGCCATGGACAGGGCTATCGAGAAGGCCAAGACCGACGGCTACAGACACATCTTCGTCGGCTATGCCGATTGCGGCACGGGTGGCCTGCTCGATCGGATCTGCGAGAAGCATGGCGTCGAGCGCATGGCCGGGCCGCATTGCTTTGCTTTCTACCAGGGCATGGATGCCTATGCGAAGGTCGCCGATGACGACATGATGTCGTTCTACATGACCGACTTCCTCTGCCGGCAATTCGATGCCTTCTTCATGAAGCCGCTCGGCCTCGACAAGCACCCGGAGCTGATCAAGGACTATTTCGGCAACTACGAGAAGCTGATCTATATCGCTCAGACCAACGACCCGGAACTCGACAAGGTCGCCGAAAAGGCGGCGAAAATGCTCGGCCTCGCCTATGAGCGCCGCTCGACCGGCTATGGTGACCTGACGAAGGAACTGGCCAGCGCCTCAGCACATTCGTAAAAGAAATAGCGTCCTCTAAGCGTTTGCCGGAGGCTGCCGTTCATTTTCGCCCACCGATTCACCGATCCGATATGACATCGATAATGCGCCCGGTTTCAAGGCGGATCGGCCCCCGCGCGGTTGGATCTTTAAGCAATATTTCGGCAAGCATTGCATCGACATTGTCGAAATTACTTTGCAGAATTGACGGATCACTTAGCTCCCAATACTCCCCTTCATCGACGACATTGAGACTGGAGAACAAGCGAGTAATTTCGCGAAGAAACCTGATGATCTCGATATGAGCGCCTGCACCTGAAAACTGAGTTTTACAATGTTGTTGAACGAAGAGGTGATTGTCGAACTCAAGCCGCAGCGGTTCCGAATTGGGATGCGGTTGAAGCTCTATTCCAAACACAGGGCCAATATAGTCCACGTTTCGTTCATCAATGACTCGATTGAGCGTCTTCTCGCGCTCATCGATCTCGCGCACCGGCCAGTCTCGCGCAATGGCGAACGCCTTGGCTTCGTGCAGCAAAGCAGCATATTGCTCGTGACCCCGTAACTGTCCTTCAAAGTAGATTGTTACTCCCAACTACCTCTCCCAGTGACGCGCATTCCTGACGAATACCCGCGCTCTTATTCCGCCACAAGCCGGGCGAGCACATCGGCAAAGCTCGTCTTGCAGATGAAACCCAGCCGCTTCCTCGCCCGCGACGCATCATAGACCCGGTCGATCGACGAAAACATCGTCCAGCCTTTCTTCGCGTAGAGCGCCGGATAATCCGGAAAATAGCGCGCCACGACCGACGGCGCGTCGGCGATCAAGGCCGCGCAATCTTCGGGCTGGAAAGGCGTCGGTGCCGAGATGATGAAAGTGTCGAAGCCCAATTGCGGCGCTTTCTCCAGGGCAGCGATGTGGGCGTCGGCTGCGTCCTCCACCGTCAGCCGGCGGAACAACAGCTCATTGGCCTTGGTGTTGGCATCCGACTGTTCGATCACGTGCGCCATGTCGTCCGCCTCGGGAAAAAACCGGGCGGTGCGCAACACGATCACCGGCAGGCCGAACTGCAAATGATAGAGCCGGCAGAGCTGTTCGGCTGAAAGCTTGGTGACGCCGTAGATGTTGCGCGGTTCAGGCGACATGTCTTCCGTCAGCCATGCCGCCTTGCGCGCCCCGCCGGTGAAGCCGGTGCGGATGGACTCGGAAATCATCAGCGATGTCGTCGACGTAAACACGAAGCGCTGAACGCCAAAAGCTGCCGCCGCGTCGAGCAGGTTGAGTGTGCCGCGCACATTCGTCTCGACGAAATCCTCGTTGCGATGACGTTCGATGTCAGGCTTGTGCAGCGCGCCGCTATGGATGATGGCCTCGATGCGGTTCTCCTCGACCGCCCTCATGACCAGGTCGCGATCGGCGACTGAGCCGACGATTCGCGTTTCCGAGGATGGGGCGGGATCGAGGCCGGTGACGTCATGGCCAAGAGCCCGCAGGCGCGGCGCCAAGGCGCTGCCCAGCCAACCGGACGATCCCGTCAGCAAGATCCGCATTCTTTCCACCTCGTTTCTGCTGTCGATGCTCAGGCACGGATGACAGAACGCGGCGAAACATTAAGGTATGCGCCAGACGAGAAAACGGGCTGCTCCAGCCATCAACAGGGAAACGCCACCGATGATCGCTCGCCTCATGTTTGCCGTAGCAACTGTCCTCTGCTTGACCATGCCCGCGTTCGCCGATGGCGAGGTGCAGAAGCTGATAACGGCTGCCGACAAGGCGCGGCTCGATAAATATGGCGAGACGCGCAAGGCGGCGCTTGACGAGGCGAAGGCCGGCGATCCCGCCGAGGTCAAGCAGCTCGACGCCTTGCTGGCAAAGCCGCTGGTTCCCTTCTCTGACAGGGACCTGACCGGCAAATGGCAATGCCGCACCATCAAGGCCGGCGGATTGAGCCCGCTCGTCATCTATGGCTGGTTCAAATGCAAGGTGAGCGACGACGGTTCCGGCTGGAGACTGGAAAAGATCACCGGCTCGCAGCGCACCAAGGGCCGCTTCTTCGACGATGGCGAGAAACGCGCGATCTATCTCGGTTCCTTCCACGTCAACGACGATCCGGCAAAGCCCTACGGCAGCGGCCCGGAAAGCGATCAGGTCGGCTATGCCTTCCGCAACAGCGCCAGTGAATGGCGCATCGAGTTCCCGGCGCCCTATTACGAATCGAAGCTCGATATCCTCGAATTCAAGCGCTGAGCCCGATCACCAGGGGTTAACCCGGTCAGCCTAGCATTCGCGCGCAAAGAACAGGTTCTTTGCGGGGAGTCGCAGAGCATGGCACTGTCGAAAACAAACCAACGGCCGATCGTCGTCGTCACCGAAGGCGGCCCGCATATCTGGGCGATCGTCAACGCCCTCGCCGATCAACTCGGCCCGGTCAGCGTCATCCTCGAAGCTCCTGAATCCAAAAAGCAATTGCTTCTCGCGCGGGCGCGGCGGCAAGGCTGGACCTCGGCCATCGGTCAACTCGGCACGATGGTGCTGACGCGCCTCGGTAAGCGCTTCTTCGCCGGCCACGCAGCACGGCTTGCCGCCGGGCAGAAGCTGCAAACCGAACCGAAGCCTGGGCAAAAGATCATTTATGTCTCGTCGGCCAACGCGCCGGAGTGCCTGCAGGCGATTGCGGAAATCCAGCCGGGTGTGGTGCTGCTCGCCGGCTGCCGCTTGCTGTCGCGGCAGACGCTGGCGAAAATCCCTTGCCCGGTCCTCAACTACCATGCCGGCATCGCCCCGAAATATCGTGGCATGAACGGCGGCTACTGGGCGCTGGCCTCAGGCGATGCGGAGAACTTCGGCACCACCGTGCATCTGGTCGACGCCGGCGTCGACACTGGCGGCGTGCTGCGGCAGACGCGTGGCAAACCGCAGCCGGGCGACACAGTTTCGAGCTACGCGTTGCGGCAGGCGGCCTTCTCGCGCGACATCTGCGTCGAAGCGGTCAGGGATGCGCTGGCCGGCAAGGTCGGCACGGTGGATCCCGGCCTACCTTCGACACAATGGTATCATCCGACGATATGGTTTTATCTCTGGACGGGGATAAGGAACGGCGTCTGGTGACGCGCCGATTTACCGGACAGCCACCCGCCACTAACATTGCATCATGAGCGACATCGACCACCGCACCATCATTGCCGGCCTTTCGGTCGAGGACCGTCGCGACCTCACCGCCAGGGTTGACCGGCCAGGCATCGTCCGGCTGGCGGTCCATGCCGGGCTGGTTATCCTGCTAGGCGCGCTGATCGCCGCTCGCATCCCGTTCTGGCCCGCGCTCGTCTTGCCGCAGGGAATCCTGATCGTCTTCTTCTTCACGCCGTTGCACGAGACCATCCATGAAACGGCGTTCAGAACGGCGCGGCTCAATCGCGCTGTTGCCGCCGTGGCCGGCTTCCTGATCCTGCTGCCGCCGGCATGGTTCCGCTATTTCCATTTCGCCCATCACCGCCATACGCACGACCCGGACAACGACCCCGAACTGATGGCCCCGAAGCCGGAGACCATCAGCCAATATCTGCGCTATCTGTCAGGCGGCCCCTATTGGATCGCCATGGGCCGTGTGATCGCAACCAATGCGGCGGGCCGCAACCGCGACGGCTTTGTGCCGGAAAAGCGCCGCGGCAAGGTGGTTGCCGAAGCACGGCAGTTCCTGATCGGCTATGCGGCATTGCTGGCCGCATCGCTCGCCGCGCAGTCGGCGCTGCTGTTGTGGGTCTGGATCGTGCCGGTGCTGGTCGGACAGCCGTTTTTGCGTGCCTACCTGCTGGCCGAGCACGCGTTGTGCCCACATGTCGCCAACATGCTCGAGAACACCCGCACCACCTTCACCACAAGGCTGGTGCGCTTCGTGGCTTGGAATATGCCGTACCATTCCGAGCACCATTCCTATCCGGCCGTTCCCTTCCACCGCCTGCCGCGCTTCCATGACATCGTCGCGGAGCATTTACGCACGACCGAACGAGGTTACGTGCGCTTCCACAGGAAGCTGGTCGGCAGCTACGATGGCCGCGCCGGCTGACCAGTGCTGGAAGAAACTCCGCTTTCAACCGCGGCCGTCGATTGCGTCGCTTTTGAAGGCCCCCGCGTCGTCCCATAACAAGCAGCCCAACAGCGCTTCCGGCAATGCTCGAAACCACTGCATTGGCCAAAAGATCGGAATCGATCTTCGGAGAGCACGATGCAGCGGAGTTAAATGGTAGAGCATCGTTTGTGCGTCCGATTGGACGCACGGCGCTCTGCAGGAGCAGGAAATTATGGCCGATCTGATCGTCGTCTACTGGCGCGACATCCCCGCCCAGGTCATCGTCAAGAAGGGCCGGCAGAACGCCAAGCGCGAACTGCCGCTGCGCTTCACCGAGGCGATCGACATGTGCGCCATGCGCACCGGCGCTGGCGGCACCGACGACTATCTTGCCGAATGGCACAAGGCAGAACCCCTCCCGGTCAGTGACGATCTTGAAGCCGAGGCCGAGAAGGCTCTTCAGGAACTTGATGCGAAATACGACCGTGAGCGGCTGGTCGCTCTGGTCAAGGCGGGGGGCAAAGAGAATGTCTGATCCCCAATCAATGCCGGCGACGACGGCTCAAGCCGGCGTGACCCAGGCGACCATCGTCAAGAAGGCGGCGCCGAAATCCGACTACAAGCCGGCCGACGTGTCGCCGCAGCGGCGTGTGCAGCGCTCTTTCGCGGTGCGGCTTTGGTCTGTGCGGCATTCGCGGCTGCTCGAATGGTTCTACGGCAAATTCGCCGACATGTTCCTGCTCCTCCATCCGCTGTGGAAGGGCATCGGCTACAGCCGTGTCGAAGGGCCTGTGAAATTCGTCGAAAAGCGCGTCAAGGGATTCATGTTCGACTGCCGCATGTGCGGCCAGTGCATCCTTTCCTCGACCGGCATGTCGTGCCCAATGAACTGCCCCAAGCAATTGCGCAACGGCCCTTGCGGCGGTGTCCGCGCCAACGGCAATTGCGAGGTCGAGCCTGACATGCCTTGCGTCTGGGTCAAAGCCTGGGAAGGCTCGCGGAACATGGTGCATGGCGACAAGATTTTGGAAGTGCAGAAGCCGGTGGATCAGTCCTTGCGCGAAACTTCCGCCTGGCTGCGGGTCACCGCGCAGGCCGCGGCCGCCCGCAATGCGGCCCGGAATACTACGAAGACCGGAGCATCGGCATGATCGGCCGTCAGCCAGACGAGAATCCGGCCGGCATCCATTTGCCGCTCGATCCCCTGCCCGGCCACACCTCGCGTGGCCGGCTGGAACGCGTCCTCAGGCGCGGCGAGTTCGCAGTGACGACCGAGCTCAATCCGCCCGACAGCGCCGATCCGGAAGACGTCTACAACCGCGCCAGGATTTTCGACGGCTGGGTCGACGCCATCAATGCCGTCGACGCTTCCGGCGCCAACTGCCACATGTCGTCGGTCGGCATCTGCGCACTGCTGACCCGCATGGGCTATGCCCCGATCATGCAGATCGCCTGCCGCGACCGGAACCGCATCGCCATCCAGGGCGACGTGCTTGGGGGTGCTGCGATGGGCGTCGCCAACATGCTGTGCCTGACCGGCGACGGCGTGCAGGCCGGCGACCAGCCCGGCGCCAAGCCGGTGTTCGATCTCGACTGCATGTCGCTGCTCGAAACCTGCCGCGTTATGCGCGATAACGGCAAATTCCTGTCCGGCCGCAAACTCACGACCCCGCCGCAGCTTTTCCTTGGCGCGGCGATCAACCCGTTTGCGCCGCCGATCGATTTCCGGCCCTATCGGCTGGGCAAGAAGATCGCCGCCGGGGCACAGTTCGTGCAGAGCCAGTACTGCTTCGACGTACCGATGTTCCGCACCTACATGCAGAAGGTCCGCGATCTCGGCTATACCGAGAAATGTTTCATCCTGTGCGGCGTCGGGCCGCTGGCCTCGGCCAAGACGGCCAAATGGATCCGCTCCAACGTACCGGGCATTCACATTCCCGATCAGATCGTCAAGCGCCTGGAAGGCGCTCAGGATCAGAAGAAGGAAGGCAAGCAGCTCTGCATCGACATCATCAATGAGGTGAAGGAAATTCCCGGTGTGTCCGGCGTCCATGTGATGGCCTATCGCCAGGAAGAATACGTCGCTGAGATCGTCGACGAATCTGGCGTGCTGAAGGGTCGCCGGCCGTGGAAACGCGAAATCCGCCGCGACGACCAGCTCGTTGCCGACCGGCTCGACCACATACTGCATGACGACCTCACCGAAACCCAAGTCGACATGGTCAAGACCGCGCATTGACAGCGCGAATCGTCAGCATTCGCTTGATCAGAAACAGATAACGATATAAAGAACTCTTTATATCACGATGGAGAGATTTCATGACCCGCACCATCGTCGCCTCGGCGACACGAGAAATCATCATCGGCTTCGATCAGCCCTTCTGCGTGATCGGCGAGCGCATCAACCCGACCGGCCGTAAGAAACTGGCCGCCGAAATGATCGCCGGCAATTTTGAGACCGTCATCAAGGATGCGCTGGAGCAGGCCGCCTGTGGGGCCACCATGCTCGACGTCAATGCCGGCGTCACTGCAGTCGATCCCAACGCCACCGAGCCGGCGCTGCTGGTGCAGACGCTGGAGATCGTGCAAGGCCTAGTCGACCTGCCGTTGTCGATCGACTCCTCCGTGACTGCGGCAATCGAAGCGGCGCTGAAGGTCGCCAAAGGCCGGCCGCTGGTCAATTCCGTCACCGGCGAGGAGGAAAAGCTCGAAGCCATCCTGCCGTTGATCAAGAAATACAACGTTCCCGTCGTCGCCATTTCCAACGACGAGACCGGTATTTCGATGGACCCCGATGTGCGCTTCGCCGTCGCCAAGAAGATCGTTCAGCGCTGTGCCGACTTCGGCATTCCGGCGCATGATGTGGTCGTCGACCCGCTGGTCATGCCGATCGGCGCGCTGGGCGATGCCGGCCGCCAGGTATTTGCCCTGCTACGCCGGCTGCGCGAGGAGCTCAAGGTCAACACCACCTGCGGCCTCTCCAACATCTCATTCGGCCTGCCGCACCGTCATGGCATCAACGCCGCCTTCATCCCGATGGTGATCGGCGCCGGCATGACCTCGGCGATCATGAACCCGGTGCGGCCGCAGGAAATGGAAGCGGTGCGTGGCGCCAACGTGCTGAACGGCACCGACGAGAACTGCACCAACTGGATCAGGACCTACAAGGACTACAAGCCTGCTGAAGGCGGCCAGGCCGTTGCCGCCCGGACGCAGGTCAACGCGCCGGGCGATGGCAATGGCAATGGCGGACGCAGGCGCGGCGGCCGCGAAGCGCGTATGGCCCGGGGTTGAGCCAGGTCTTGGCCGACACGATATGGGGCCTAGGACTGGGGAGGAACCGAGACATAGCGGCATCGCTGCCGTAGCCAAGACCCGAGCTGCGTAAAAAGTAAAGTCTGGAACGTATGAACTCTCCCGTCAACATCACCGATCCGCTCGTGCTGTTCATGCCGTCGGGCAAGCGCGGGCGGTTTCCGGTCGGCACGCCGGTTCTGGACGCCGCGCGCCAGCTTGGTGTCTACGTCGAGAGCGTGTGCGGCGGGCGTGCCACTTGCGGGCGTTGCCAGATCGAGGTGCAGGAAGGCAATTTCGCCAAGCACAAGATCGTTTCCTCCAACGATCACCTCTCGCCCAAGGGCGCCAAGGAAGAGCGCTACGAGCGCGTACGCGGCCTGCCCGAGCGCCGCCGGCTGTCCTGCTCGGCGCAGATTCTCGGCGATCTCGTCGTCGACGTGCCGCAGGACACCGTCATCAACGCGCAGACCATCCGCAAGGACGCCGACACCAGGGTCATCGCCCGCGATGCGGCAATCCGCATGTGCTATGTCGAGATCGAAGAACCCGACATGCACAAGCCGCTCGGCGACCTCGACCGTCTGAAGATCGCGCTGATGAAGGACTGGGGCCTCAAGAGCCTCGATTTCGATTTCCATCTGTTGCCGCAGGTGCAAGGCATTTTGCGCAAAGGCAACTGGACCGCGACCGCCGCCATCCACAAGGACACCGACAGCGAGACCGCACGAGTCATCGCTTTGTGGCCCGGCCTCAAGAACGAGGCGTACGGACTTGCCTGCGATATCGGCTCGACCACGATCGCCATGCATCTGGTGTCGTTGCTGTCGGGCCGCGTCGCCGCCTCGTCGGGCACATCCAATCCGCAGATCCGCTTCGGCGAGGATCTGATGAGCCGTGTCTCGTACGTGATGATGAACCCGGACGGCCGCGAAGGCATGACGGTCGCCGTGCGCGAGGCCATTTCGGGGCTTGTGGACAAGGTCTGCACCGAAGGCAACGTCCAACGCAACGACATCCTGGATTCCGTGTTCGTCGGCAATCCGATCATGCACCATCTGTTCCTCGGCATCGATCCGACCGAGCTCGGCGGCGCCCCCTTCGCGCTAGCCGTCTCCGGCGCCGTGCACATCAAGGCATCGGATATCGGTTTGAAGCTCAACCAGGGCGCCAGGCTCTATATGCTTCCTTGCATTGCCGGCCATGTCGGCGCGGACGCTGCCGCAGTGACGCTGTCGGAAGGGCCGCACCGCCAGGACGAGATGATGCTGATCGTCGATGTCGGCACCAATGCCGAGATCGTGCTCGGCAATCGCCAGCGGGTCGTGGCGGCCTCATCGCCAACTGGCCCGGCCTTCGAAGGTGCGGAAATCTCCGGTGGCCAGCGCGCCGCACCGGGTGCCATCGAGCGCGTCCGCATCGATCCTGAAACGCTGGAACCGAAATACCGCGTCATAGGCTCGGAACTCTGGTCCGACGAGCCGGGCTTCCTCGACAGTGTGCAGGCGACCGGCGTCACCGGTATTTGCGGCTCCGGCATCATCGAGGTGGTCGCCGAGATGTATCTCGCCGGCATCATCTCCGAGGACGGCGTCGTCGATGGATCGCTGAGCGGCCACTCGCCCCGCGTCGTCGCCAATGGCCGCACCTTCTCCTATGTGCTGAAGGAAGGCGAGCCCAAGATCACCATCACCCAGACTGATGTGCGCGCTATCCAGCTTGCCAAGGCCGCCCTTTATGCCGGCACCAAGCTTTTGATGGAAAAACAGCACACCGATCATGTCGACCGCATCCACTTCGCCGGCGCATTCGGCTCGTTCATCGACCCGAAATACGCAATGGTGCTGGGCCTGATTCCGGATTGCGACCTCGACAAGGTCTCGGCCGTTGGCAATGCGGCCGGCGCCGGCGCCCGCATGGCGCTGTTGAACCGTGGCTATCGCCGCGAGATCGAGGAAACCGTTAGCAAGATCGAGAAGATCGAGACGGCGCTGGAGCCGAAATTCCAGGAACATTTCGTTTATGCCATGGCGCTCCCGAACAAGATCGACCCGTTTCCCAAGCTGTCGGCGGCGGTGAAACTGCCGCCGCGCAAGACGGTGAGCGAAGACGGCATTGCCGGCGACGCTGCCCCGCGGCGGCGTTCGCGCGAAGGCCATGCCGCGCGGCGCGGGCGGGGATGACTCGCCTCCGCCAGGCTGTCAGAACTTCCATTTTCATTTTGTATGCAAATGTTTCCAGATCGCGCCGATCTGGAAACGAAATCGCGTTTTCGTGAAATCCGCCAGATACATAGGCGGAGCATTTAACCGGCATCGAACGGCCGGCGGAAACAGTTTTCGGCCACCGCAACGCTCCAAGGAGATCAAGATGTCGATGTTCGAAAGCTTCGGCCGCTATGGTGCGGCCTTCAAGAAAACACGCGAAGCGCGCAAGTCGCTGCGCATCCTCAACAGCTTGCCGCCTGAGATCCAAAAGGACATTGGCTGGCCGGTGTCGCCGCGTTCGAGCGAAAGGCAGCTTGCGGTCGGATGGGGCACGCAGCGCGGATGAAATTCATCGACAAATGCAAGCAGCTCGGTATTCGCCGGAGCCGCAATGCGGCTCCGGCTGCACCCTCAGCAATTGGCTGCGCGCCGCGTTGCTGCCGCGGCGTTGAGCTGCACCGGTAGGCCAGAGACTTCATGGCCGGACGCTTTGTCGACAGCTGGGATCAAACGACCGTGTTGAGATTGCATCAATCTTGACTTTTTTGGTGGCGACACAATCTTCGAAATAGTCGGGGGTTCTCTTAGTCGGCTCAGCCGAAGTCCGTGTATCTGCATGCCCAGTCTCAAAAGCCACGTCGTGTCGTTCGTCCTCAGGTACAGCCGCAAGAAGGCGTTTTCCAGCCCCGAGAACCTGCAGCGCTGGATCGCCTATGCGCGCAAGACGGAAAACCATCAGCCGCCTGCGTCGCTGTGGTCACGCCTGGAGATCACAACCCGCACGATCAACGGCTTTCCCGTCTACGAGATCGCTCCCCAGGCTGGTGAGCGGAGGCGGATTCTCTACCTGCACGGCGGCGCTTACGTCTTTGAAATCACACCCTATCATTGGCGGCTGATCGCCGACATGGCCGACCGCCTCGGGTTCGGTATCACCGTGCCGATCTATCCCATTGCTCCCGAACACGATTTTCACGCCATGTTCGGCATGGTCGGCGCCGTCTACCGCCAGATGTTCGGCGAAACCAGGGCGAATGATATCATCTTCATGGGCGATTCCGCCGGCGGAAACATGGCCGTCGTGCTGACCATGATGGCTGCGCAAGACGGCCTGCCCTTGCCATCACGCCACGTGCTGATTTCGCCCGGTCTCGACGTGTCGCTCGCCAACCCAGAAATGTATGAGGCCGAACGCAACGATCCGTGGCTGGGCATTGCCGGCGGTCGCGAGGCGATCCGGCTTTACAGCGCCGGCATAGATCCCACCGACTGGCGCATCAGCCCGGTTTACGGCGACCTGTCGGTGCTGCCCAAAACGCTGCTGCTGACCGGTTCACGCGATCTGCTCACCCCCGACAATCTGATCTTCGCGGAAAAGGCACGCGCGGCCGGCGTCGAAATTGAGGTCGTCCACGAGCAAGGCATGTTCCATGTCTGGCCGTTGATCGACATGCCGGAGGCGCGTCGCGCGCGGGACAGCATAGTGGCCTTCTTGACCAACGAAACTGACAGTTATCATGCCAAGGCAGGAGAGTTGTCGCTGCAAAGGGCAGACCGCGACGGAACGCCTCGCGATCTGGTTGCGCCGCTCAGGTCGTAGTTTGGCTCAGAACTTCCCAGTTTCCCTGAACATCTCAAACGTCGCACGGATATGGTCGGCGACTGCCTTCACCGGCGCGCTGGCGTCCGGCGTCACCACCATGGCCAGATTGTAGGTGCCGATGTCAGGCATGCCGTCCTTCGGGCACAGCTCGACCATATCGCTGCCGAGGAACGATTTCGGCAGCGGCGCCACCGCAAGATCCGCCATGATCGCGGCGCGCTGGCCGGCCGTGTGTGCGCTCATATAGGCGATACGGTAGTTGCGGCCCTCGCGGCCAAGCGCCTCCAATGCCCCTGCCCGCCAGGCACAGCCCTCTTCCCACAATGAGACCGGCAGCGGCTCACGCAGATGCGCGCAACCGCCCTTGGCACCGGCCCAGACGATCGGCTCGGTGAGCAGTACTTCGGCGCCGATCGCGCTGGTCTTGTAGGAGTTGGTGAGCAACGTGATGTCGAGCGCCCGGTCGTCCATGCGCCGGCGCAGATTGACGCTCTGGTCGATGGTGACGTCGACCGCGATCGATGGATGCGATTGTGCGAACCGCTTCAGCACATGCGGCAGCACACGTTCGCCGTAATCGTCCGGCGAGCCGAGCCGCACCACCCCGACAATGTCTGGAATGATGAACTTCGACACCACCTCGCGATTGATCGACAGCAGCCGGCGCGCATAGCCGAGCAGCATCTCGCCATCGGTGGTCAGCGTCACCGAACGGGCGTCGCGCGCGAACACCGAGCGGCCGAGAATGTCCTCCAGCTTCTTGATCTGCATCGAGACGGCCGACGGCGTGCGGAAGACCGCATTGGCCGCAGTGGTGAAGCTGCCGGTCTCGGCGATTGCGACGAAAGTGCGCAGAACATCGAGATCGAGCAGCGGCAGCGGATGATTGAGTGGGGCGTTCATGGCAAGCGGCCTTCAATTTTTCTGATGCAAACCATCATTCCATTTCGTTTGATTGAACATCAGTTTGGGAGGATAGTCAACTCCGTCGAAGGCAGGACGCATCGAAATGGTCCCGAAACAACCATGACACGGACCTGCAATCGACACGAAATGAAGCTGAAACAAAGCCGGTGTACCGCCTGACGCTGCAAGCGCCGGGACGACCCGGCCCAACGCGAAGGAGAATGAGATGTCTATCCTGTCATCCATCGGTCGGATCGCGACCGAGTTCAGCGAGGCCCGTGCCCGCTACCAGACGGAACGCGCCATCCGCGCGCTGCCGATTGAACTGCAGAAGGATATCGGCTGGCCCGAAGCTGCCGATGCCAAGGCCGGCACTCGCCATGGTGTGGGATCGTGGGCTGGAGCAAAGTAAACCGTGTGTATCAACAGCTGAAGGCCTGCCGCGCAGATCAGCCCGGCAGGCTTTTTTGTTTGTACTCCAATGATTTTCCCGAGCCATGTCGCCGTCGCATGCCGCATATGAGCGAGTCGCATAGCAGCCCGCACTGGCAATCAACACATTGTAAATAATCGAAAATCCTGGGCAGAATGCCCAAATTTGTCGCATTCCGTGTCGCTTTTCATATCAAGTGCTTCGCTTTTGCGATTTAGTTTCCCCTCACGTAAGCCTATATCATCATCAACAAACGAGCTGCCCCACTCCATCAAGCGAAGGCGACCCGTCTGAGCAACCGAATGGAGATGATCATGAAGCTTTTTGCCCGCCTCTTTGCCCGTCGCGAAATGAACCTGACGACCGCGCTCGAGCGCCAGCGCCTGGCCAACACCATGCCTGGCCAGACCGGTGCCATGGCTGCCGCGCGCCTCGGCTTCGTCGCCTGAGACGCGGCAATCCCGGCGGAAGCAGCCTAGCGCTGCTTCGAAGTCGATCCAGCGCCGCTTCGGTTTTGCCGAGGCGGCGTTTTTCGTGTGCGCAGACTGCGTAGGCTCGGTTGGTCGATCCGGCGGCATGTCGCGTCCTTCGCCGCATAGCGATCGCCCATTTGCGACCCGTGTCGCAAATAAAGTCGCTCCGTTGCCGTCTAGCCAATTGACAGGAAACGTCTTTCCTGATGTCGCTGTGCTAATCGCGACATCCTGTTCGCGCCATTGCAGCGTGAGGATCTACCCGTGAATGTCGTAAAGCACCCGATCCGGCGATCGTTCGTATTCTTCCTGGTCCCCGATTTCACCATGATCGCCTTCGCGACGGCGCTCGACCCGTTGCGTTCGGCCAACCGCATGCTCGGCTATGAAGCCTATCGCTGGCGGCTCGCCAGCATCGACGGCAAGCCGGTGCGCGCCTCGAACGGCGTCGAATGCGCCGTCAACACCTCGCTAGAGGAAGAGCGCAAGAAAATGTCCGGACCGGACCGGCCGAACATGGCCATCGTCTGCAGCGGCATCAATGTCGAGCGCTACCAGAACAAATCGGCCTTTGCCTGGTTGCGCGAGGAGTACAATCGCGGCGTTGCCGTCGGCGGCCTGTGCACTGGCGCGCATATCCTGGCCGCCGCAGGCCTGCTGTCCAACAAGCGCTGCGCCATCCATTGGGAGAACCTGCCGGGCTTTTCCGAGGCGTTCCCCAAGGCCAATGTCTTCGCCGACCTCTTCGAGATCGACCAGAACATCTACACCTGCGCCGGCGGCACCGCCGCGCTCGATATGATGCTGAAGCTGATCGGCGACGATTTCGATGAAAGCCTCGTCAACCGCGTCTGCGAGCAGGTGCTGACTGATCGCGTGCGCAGCCCGACCGACCGCCAGCGCCTGCCGCTGCGCGCTCGCCTTGGCGTGCAGAATTCCAAGGTTCTGGCCATTATCGAGCTGATGGAAGCCAATCTCTCCGAGCCGCTCTCGCTGATCGAGGTCGCTGATCATGTCGACCTGTCGCGCCGGCAGATTGAGCGCCTGTTCCGCACCGAGATGGGGCGCTCCCCTGCCCGTTACTATCTGGAGATCCGCCTCGACCGCGCCCGGCACCTGCTGATCCAGTCGTCGTTGCCGGTGGTCGAAGTGGCGGTCGCCTGCGGCTTTGTTTCCGCCTCGCATTTCTCCAAATGCTATCGCGAGTTGTACGCCCGCTCGCCGCAACAGGAACGCGTCGACCGCAAGCAGCTTCTGGCGGCTTGATCTGGCAAATCAGCAGAGGACCGGCGAAGTGTGATATTCCGCATCGAGAGATGTCGCATGACCACGAGTTCGAGCCTATCCGAAAAACCGGCCGACCCGCACAGCTTCCGCCTCGATGCAGAAAAATGGGCCGCGTTCATGGCGGCAATGGACGCCCCTACGCGCGACCTTCCACGCCTAAAGCGCCTGTTGAGCGAACCGAGCATCTTTTCCGGTCGCGGTCGAGTGTAGGTTGCGGCGACTATACCTGCGCCGTGCGCATAGCCTCGACGCGGATGTCTTCCGTCAGCCGCGCTTTCAGCGCCGAAAATTCCGGGCTGGTCTTCAGCGTGTAGTGGCGCGGATGCGGCAGGTCGACGGCAACGTCCGATTTGATGCGGCCCGGCCGTGCCGTCATCACGACCACGCGCGACGCCATGAAGATCGCCTCCTCGATGTCGTGGGTGACGAACAGCACCGTTTTTTGCCGGCGCTCCCAGATGCCGAGAAGCAGTTCCTGCATCAGCCCGCGGGTCTGGTTGTCAAGCGCGCCGAACGGCTCGTCGAGCAGCAGGATCTCCGGATCGTTGGCCAGTGCCCGGGCAATCGCGGTGCGCTGCTGCATGCCGCCGGAAAGCTGCTTCGGCCAATGGTTTTCAAAACCTCTCAGCCCGACGAGATCGACGTAAGAAGCGACGATCTCGCTGCGCTCGTGCTCGGCCATTCCACGTTCGCGCAGGCCGAAGGCGATGTTCTCGGCGACCGTCAGCCACGGAAACAGCGTATAGGACTGGAAAACCATGCCGCGGTCTGGACCGGGCCGGTCCACCACCCTGCCGTCGAGCAGAACACGTCCCCCACTCGGCGCTTCGAGGCCGGCGACGATCCTGAGCAGTGTCGACTTTCCACAGCCGGATGGCCCCAGGATGGTGATGAAGTCGTTGGCGGCGACCGCCAGATCGATCGGCATCAGCGCCTTGACCGGCTGCCCACCGCCGACACCGGCGAAGGTGCGCGAGACGCCTTCGATGAGCAGCTTGCTCACGCCAGGCTCCATGGAAACAGCCAACGGTTGAGCGCCTTGAAGGCGAAATCGGACAACAGCCCGATCAGGCCGATGACGATGATGCCGAAGATGATCTGCCCTGTCGCCAGCCGCGACTGGCTGTTGATGATCATGTAGCCGATGCCCGACGACGAGCCGATCAGCTCGGCGACGATGACATAGGTCCAGGCCCAGCCGAGCACCAGCCGCAGGGTCTCGGCAATCTCCGGCGCATTGGCCGGCATGATCACGCGCCGCACGATGCCGTTGTCGGACGAGCCAAGCGTGTAGGCCGCCTCGACTAGGTCGCGCCGTGTGCCGCCGACCTTGACCGCGATGATCAGGATGATCTGGAACACCGAGCCGACGAAGATCACCAGCAGTTTTTCGAGCTCGCCAACGCCCGCCCACAGGATGAGCAGCGGGATGAAGGCCGATGCCGGCAGATAGCGGGCGAAGGAGACGAACGGCTCCAGGAACGCCTCCACGGGCTTCCAGGCACCCATCAAGATGCCGAGCGGCACGGCAACGATGGCCGCCATCAGGAACCCGCCGAAGACGCGCCAGATGGTGATAAGGATGTCGAGCCAGAAGCGGTCCTCGACCAGCAGCCGCCAGCCGTCTCTCACCATCGACAGCGGATCGGCAAGGAAAATGCGATTGACGTGGCCGCCAAGCGTGATCCACGCCCAGAACGCCACGAACAGCACGAAGAACGAAATGCCGAGCACGGTTCGAATGCCCGGCGAAACCGGATGCAAGGGGCGCGGCATCTTCGACCGTCCTCTGATCTGAATGAAAAAGCGGCGGCGCACGCGCCGCCGCCGGGCGACAATCCTGGCGGTTAGTCGGCGACGGCGCTGGTGTCGGCCAACGTCGAGACGTCAGGCGCTTCCTTGATCAAACCCATCTGCAGCAGAAGCTCGCCAGCGGTCTTGGAAAAGTCCTGGAATTCCTTGGTGAAGAACTGCTTGTTTTCAGCCTTGTCGGCCCATTTCAGGTATTTGGCCGACTCTTCGAATTCCTTGGCCGACTGCTTCACGTCGGCACCCATCGTCTCATAGGATTTCGCCGGATCGCTCTTGATCAGGTCGAGTGCCTCGAAATAGCTGTCGGCAAGCGCCTTGCCCGCATCCGGATTGGCCTTGAGGAACTCCGGCGTGCAGCCGACCGTATCGAGCACCATCGGATAGTCGAGAGTGGTGACAAGGATATGGCCCTGGTCGGACTTTTCGCGCACCGCCGAGATGAACGGCTCATAGGTGACCGCCGCATCGTTCTGGCCGGCGAGAAACGCCTGCGCCGCCGCATCCGGCTCCAGGTTGACGACCGTCACGTCCTTGGTCGACATGCCGTTCTTGTTGAGCACCCAGGCCAGCATGAAATAGGGCGAGGTGCCCGGCGCCGAAGACGCGACCGACTTACCTTTGAGATCGGCGACGGTCTTGATGTCGTTGCGGGCGACGATGCCGTCGGCGCCGTAGGATTTGTCGAGCTGGAATATCTGCTTGGTCGTCACGCCATTGGCGTTCCAGACCAGCCAGGTCTCGACCGTGGTGGCGGCGCATTGCAGGTCGCCGCTGGCGATGGCGAGCGGCCGGCTGGCTTGCGGCACCTTCTTCAAGGTGACGTCGAGGCCGTGCTTTTCGAAGATGCCGGCCTGCTTGGCGAGCGTCAGCGGCGCAAAGCCGGTCCACCCACTGATGCCGATGCTGACCGATGTGGCGGCCATCGCCGGCGCGGACAATCCGACGGCAAGCGTCAAGCTTGCGGCAAGAATTCCGATCCTGTTCATGCCGGTTCCCCTTTAATGTGTTCGGATGCGGAATTGTGTCACAGACGCCCGCAGGCTTGTCAATGAAGCAGATGCTGCACTGCGGTATGTCACCATCGACAGCAAACTCCGCCATCAGCGGCTGTCGTACATCCAGCTGCGGTCGCGCCACATTTTTTCGCCAACCAGGCAGTCGGTGACGGGGATGTCCTGTGCCAGCACCAATGGCGGATGCGCCGCCCCTTCCGCCGCTCGCTGCGGCGAGGCCGGACCGGCAAGCTCCAGCACCAGCTTGCGGCGGATGGCCGCCGGAAACTGCGTCCAGTCATTGACCGGGATCATGAAGGAGCCCGGCCCGCCGATGACGCAGTCGCTGTAGTAGCGGTCGAGATTGTTGACATCGTAAGCGCTGCTGAACCCGCCCCTGGTCATCAGCGGCAGGCCGTTGATGGTGATGCCTTGCTTGATCACAGCGTCGCGGGTGATATCGACAGGTGCGCCCTGGTTGTTGGGGCCGTCACCCGAAATGTCGATCACCCGCTTGACGCCCTGGAAGCCGCTTTCAGCAAAGAGATCGCTGGCGAATTCCAGCGCGCCGGAGATCGAGGTGCGCCTGGCACTGGCCGGCGGATGAGCGGAAAGCTGCGCTGCCAGCCGCTCGGCGTCGGCACGATTGGCGATCACCGTCCACGGCACAACGACCTGCTGCCAGGTCGCGCCAGCCCATTCGACATAGGTGACGGCAATCTTGCCATGAGCGCCTTCGCCGATTGCCTGCAGGACATCGTCATGCGTCAGCGCCGCCGCATAGCCATGACGCTGGATTTCGAGCTCGTCCGGCGACATGGACAGCGAAACGTCGACCGCCAGTACCAGTTCGACGTCAACCGGCTCGGCGGCGCGGGAGTTTGCAGTCAGCCATAGCACCGACGCCAGCGCGGCGGCACCCGAGACGAGATGTCTTGCACGGGCAAAACCAGACATGCCGCACGGTAAGCGAAAATCGCCGATCGACAAAGAGAAAAGCCCGGTGGAGAGCCGGGCTCATTCTGTCACATTTTTGCGAACCGCCGGAAAACGAATTTCATTTGTGGATGCGGCGCCCGCCCCGTCCCCGCCATTCCACGGCCTTCTCGACATCCGTCTCGGAGGATGGGTCCGGCTTCGGTTTTCTAGCACCGACCCCGCGCGCTGCCGTCCAGTTCGGCTTGAATGACGGCGGAAGCCACAACAGAATACCTGCAACCGCGGCAGGCAAGATGATCGCAAAACGCAGAATTGAAAGTACGATGCCGCAGATGCCGACGATCTGCGCGGCCCGGCGGACGCCGAAGCGTCTCAGGAACAAATGTCTTGCAATCACGCCGCCATCCAGATCGTAGGCGGGCAGGATGTTGAGAATGATAAGTGACACGTTCAACAATGCGCCAATCCAAAGCGTCCATTCCAGAGGACCGGCCGACCTTGACGGCAGCCACCCGAATGGCCTTTCGGGTACAACTGGGATGAGTTCTCCAAAAACCAGATAATAGGCCGCATCGAAAAACGCGGCGAGCGCGATGTTCGCCAGGGGACCCGCTATCGCAATCCGCGCCCAGGCAGGCGATGGTGCTGCGGCGCGTTTGAAACGCGTGAACCCGCCGAAGAGATATAATTCTATCCTGTCGGTGGCGACGCCTTGTCGGCGTCCGATCCATGCGTGTGCCAGTTCGTGCAGAAATATCGACGCAAACAGAAGCGCTGCAAAGATAGAGGTATGGATCAATGCATCCTTGGGTCGGCTCGCCCACTCGTTCAGGAAGGGCAGCACAATGGGGAATTGCGAAGGTCCAGCTGACGCGAACCGGGATATTCCGGTTCAGCTGAAACACAAGCGCATCGTTTTTTCTATCCCAGCCGATCCGCCGCAAAGGCACCCCCCAATCGCAGCGCGACGGTAAGCGAGAATCATCGCTCCACAAAGCGAGAAGCCCGACAATGAATCGGGCTTCTGCATTCAGGTCCTGCCGGCACTGCTCGGCTTGCCTGTGTGGAGAATCGGCAGGCAAGCAACGGTTAGCTGCGAGGATTGAGGTTCTCCGGGTCGTAGAGCGGCCTGTAGCCGACGGCGGCCACTTCGACCGGGTACTTCTCGCCGAAATATTCGACGCTCAGCTTGCGGCCCTCCTGGCAATACGCCCAGGGCAGGTAGGCGAGCGCGATGTTCTTGCCGAGGGTCGGACCATAGGCCACCGAAGTCGTGAAGGAGCGGCGGCCGAGCTCGTCGACGAGCGTCTCACCGGTTTGCGGGTCCATCACCGGCATCGTGCCGACCGGATAGCGGGGAACGCCATTGGAATCGGTATTGTCCGTCAAGATAAGCGTGCAAAGCATGGCCGGCTGATGCGCCCGGGCGCGATATTCCAGATGCTTTGCCTTGCCGCAGAAATCGGCCTCCTTGACTTTCGGACGGGCAAGGTCGGCTTCCAGCAGATTGTATTCGGTCAATAGGTCCGCATTCTGCAGGCGCAGGCTCTTCTCCAGGCGGCGGCTGTTGGCATAGGTCTCGACGCCAAAGGCCATCACGCCGGTCGACCGCAGCGCGTCCCAGACAGCCAGGCCGTCGTCGTAGCGCATGTGCAGTTCCCAGCCTTGCTCGCCGACATAGGAGATGCGGAAGGCGGTCACGTCCTTGCCGGCGATCCTGACGGGCTTGATCGCGGCAAAGGGAAAATTCTCCGGCGTCAGCCCATCGGGGTTTTCCACGCACTTGCTCAATGTCGCCCGCGCGTTCGGACCCCAGATGCCGACGGTCACATATCTCTCGGTCACATCGGTGACGCTAACGTCGAAGCCTTTGTCCTCTGCCGTCCGGCGCATGTACTGGAAGTCGCGCGGCCCGGCATCGGCGCCGTCGATGACGCGGCAGCGGCCGGCCATGCGGATGACGGTCAGGTCGGCGCGCACCATGCCTTCCTCGTCGAGGAAATGGGTATAGATGCCCTTGCCGATATTGCCGTCACCGCCGATTTTTGCCGCGCACAGCCATTCCATCAGCGCGACATGGTCCGGGCCTTCCACGTCGTACATGGCGAAATGCGACAGGTTGACGATGCCGCAATCCTCGCTCATCGCGAGATGCTCGGCGTTCGAGACGCGCCAGAAGTGGCGGTTATCCCATTCGTTTTGGCGCACCGGCACCCGGTTGCCGTATTTCTCGAGCAGATGCTCGTTGGCGGCGTAGCCATGGGCGCGCTCCCAGCCGCCGAGTTCCATGAAATAGCCGCCGAGTTCCTTCTCGCGCTCCCAGAAGGGCGAGCGGCGGACATTGCGAGCCTTGGAGAAGGGCTCGCGTGGATGGACCGCTGGGTTGTAGACCTTCATAGCGGTTTCGGTGCAGCGATCCCAGATGAACTGTTCTTTCGTCTGGTGCGGATAGAAACGCGAATAGTCGATGGCGTGGTGGTCGATCGCCGTGCGGCCGTCCGTCATCCAGTCGGCGATGAGCTTGCCCATGCCGGGGCCGTCCTTGACCCAAATCGCCACCGCATACCAGAGGCCCCTGACCTTCTGGCTTTCGCCCATCGAGGGGCCGCCGTCCGCCGTCACCTGCAATAGGCCGTTGAAGGAATGGCTCTCATTGTAGCCCAGCTCGCCCAGGATCGGCGTCAGTTCCATGGCGCGCTCGAGCGGCGCCAGGATCTGCTCCATGTCGAGATCGCGTTGCGACGGCGAAAGCCGCGCCTCGTTTTTCTCGAGAATATCGCGCGGATGGCAAAGGCGCGGATTGGTCTCTTCGTAATAACCCCATTCGATCTGCCCGCCTTCGGCGGTCTTGGGGTCGCCGGTATCGCGCATGTAAGCCGAGTTGCCCTGGTCGCGCAGCAGCGGCCAGCCGATCTCCTTGCCGGTGCCGGCGAACTCGGTGTACGGCCCGAAGAAGGTAAGCGGATGGTCGATCGGCATGACCGGCAGGTCCTCGCCCGCCATTTCCGCGATCAGCCGTCCCCAGATGCCGGTGCAGACCACGACATAGTCGGCCTCGATGGTGCCGCGGTCGGTCACCACGCCCTTGATGCGGCCGTTCTCGATGACGAGCGACCTGGCCGACGTATTGGCAAACGCCCTGAGTTTGCCGGAAGCTTCCGCCTGATCGACAAGCTTGCCGGCGACGGTCTGCGAGCGCGGGATGACGAGGCCGGCGTCGGGATCCCACAGGCCGCCCTGTACCATCTGTTCTTCGATCAGCGGGAATTTTTCCTTGATCTCGGCGGGATCGATCAGGCGGGCGCGTGTGCCGAAGGCCTTCGCCGAGGCGATCTTGCGCTTGATCTCCGCCATGCGGGCGTCGTCGCCGACGCGGGCGACCTCGAGGCCGCCGATGCGCGCGTAGTGACCCATCTTTTCGTAGAAATCGATGGAATAGAGCGTCGTCCAGCACGACAGGAAATCATGGCTGGTCGTGTAGCAGAAGTCGGAGGCATGCGCCGTCGAGCCGATATCCGTCGGGATGCCCGATTTGTCGATGCCGACAATATCGTCCCATCCGCGCTCGATCAGGTGATGGGCGACCGATGCGCCGACGATGCCGCCCAGCCCGACGATGACGACCTTCGCCTTTTCCGGAAACCCTGCCATTGCCCGCGACTCCAAGATGCTATTGCGAGCAGACTATAGGGCGGCGCGGCGCCGCGCTTGCAGCCTGTTTGCGACATCGAAAAAAAAGCCCGCGCCACCAGCCCGTCGAATGCAGTTAGACCTACGCCTTCGCCCTGCTCGGTACGAAGACGCTGCTAGAGCCCGTCCTGCGCAGCTTCGAAGAAAAATGCATACCTTCATCGCCGATTACCGGAAGCAAATAAAAGGCCGGGTGTTTGCCCGGCCTTCAAAAATCATGGCGTCGACTTTACTTGATGCGCGCGACGCCGCCCGAGATCTCGATCGTCTCCGAACCGGTCAGCGCCTCGAGGTCGCCATTCGGCAAGGTAACAAAACAGCCGCTCGGGCAAAATTCCACGGTTTCGCCAGCGGCCAGCGCCAGCTCGGTCTTGCCGCCGCCTTCCGTCACGATCAGCGTGCGGGTCTCGGCGTCCTTGTTAACCGCGCTGGCGGCATGGGCCGAGCCGCCCACGGCCAGAAAAGCGACGGCGGCGACGAGAGACTTCCACATTTTGCAGTATCGGTGTTGCCACCGCCTCTGTTGCATTTCGCAAGGCATTCTCGCCGTTTGCAGGTGAGCTTATATGCAATGCAAGCTGAACGGCAACTGAATGCCGCATTCATGCCGCAATTGGTTTCCGAAGGCTTGAAGGCAAGCTCCAATCAGCTAGTCAGGATCGGGCTTCCGTACCTTGCGTCCCGACTTGGCGAGACGTTTCGCCTCGACCGCCGCTAGGGCTTTTGCTTGTTCCCGCTCGGCGAATTCGACTTCGATCTTGTCGTCGTCGATCGGCCACGCCTCGTGCTTTTTGATCTCGACGACAGCGCGCGGTGTCGACGGAATTTCGATATGCTGGTCGGCGAACACATCGAAGATGGCAAAGCGGATGTCGTTCTGGACGATATTGCCACTAAGAACGTCTGCCAGGAATACGCGGATCTCGAATTCGAGCGCGGCCGGGCCGAAATTGGAAAACAGCACAAAGGGTTCCGGGTTCTTCAGCACCAGCGGATGGCTGCGTGCGATCTCCAACAGAACGCCATGCACGTGCTTGACGTCGCTGCCATAGGCAACGCCGACCTTGATGTCGACGCGGCCGAGCTTGTTGCGGTGCGTCCAGTTGCCGACCGCATTGTTGATCAGGTTTGAATTGGGCAGGATCACCGATTGCCGTTGGAACGTCTCGATCTCGGTGGCGCGCACGCTGATCTTCTTGACCGTGCCGCTGATGTCGCCGGCGACGATCCAGTCGCCGACCTTGAACGGCCGCTCGGCCAACAGGATCAGGCCCGACACGAAATTCGAGACGACATTCTGCAAGCCGAAACCGATGCCGAGGGACAGGGCGCCGGCGACCAGCGCGAGATTGGAGAGGTCGATACCGGCCGCCGAGATGCCGACCAGTGCCGCGACCGCGACACCGGCATAACCGACCGCCAGCCTGATCGAATTGCGCACGCCGGTGTCGACCCGGCCGCGCGCCATCACCGAGCCGTCGAGCCACCCCTGGAACCAGCGCGTCAGGAAATAGCCAATGATGAAGACGACGACGCCGGTGAGAATGCCGGTGACCGAGATCGTCACCGAGCCGATGGTGAGGCCGGTCGCCAGCTTGTAGGCCCAGGCCTGGATGTCGCCGGGCTGGAAGCCCCACATCAACAGGATCAGCGGCAGGAACACCAGCACAATCATGATGTTGATGGCGGCGCTGACGACAAGCCCGAGCTGGTCGAGGGCGGTCTCTTCGTAGCTTGAATTGGCCGCTAGCCAGCGCCCGATCGAAGTTTTGGCGAAACCACCTTCCTCGCCGATCGCTCGCGCCGACAGGAAGCCGATATAGGCGGTGACCAGGATGGTGCCGGTGACCACGACCTGCAGCGAGACGAAAATTGCAAGGCCGATATAGCCAAGCAGTGCCGATGCGATTGTGAATAGGCCTAGCGCGACGGCGGTGTAGCGCAGCCACGCCGGCCACGGGCGCCAGCTTCCGTCGGGGGCCTTGAACGGCTTCAGAAGGCCCATAAGGATCAGGATGATGCCGACGATGATGGTGGCGATGAAGCTTCTGGCGATGGTCAGCGACAGTGGCGAGCCCATCTTGTCGTTGACGACAGACAGGAAGTTGTTGCTGCCGATGACGACAGCCATGGCGGTCGTCAGCCGCACCAGCCAGCGCGCCGGGCCGGTTTCGACCGGGATCAAACGCCAGTTCGGCAGTCGGGGCTCGAGCGCTGCGTTGGTCAGGCGGTTGACGCAGAACACCACCGCGATAACGGCAACCAGCGAATTCAGGAAGATGCCGATATCACCGCGTAAAACGTTGTAATAATCGAAGAAGAAGATCGTCGAGACAAGGAAGGCGCCGACCGCCAGCGTCGGCAGCAACGTCGACCAGAACGCCACCGACAGGCGGCTGAGATAAGAGGGGTCCTCGACGGAGGGATCCGCTTCGAAGACGCGGCCGAACAGGCGTCGGCCGCCGATAAAAAGCACTGCAGCGAATGCGAGCGCCATCAAAGTCGCGGCAAGAATGGCCTGGAACTTGAACTTGAAGGCGAAACTCAGCCAGGACGAGACCGCCTTATAGAAGCCGGAAAACTCAGCGTTGGCGTCGGAAAAGACTTCGGGGCTAAGCGCATCGGACAGCACGTAGCGTTTGGTAAGCACATTGCGGAACAGCTCGCTGCGCATGTTGCCGATCTTCTCGATCAGCCCACTGATGCGGATCGACAGGTTCTGCGCGCTGGCAATAACGGCGTTGATCTCGGCTTTTTCGGAAGCCAAGGCCTGGCGTTCACCGGTTACGATGTCTGGCTCGGCCGGCTGGCCCGCGGCCGGCGGAGGTCCCAGCATCTCAATCCGATCGTTGATATCGCCGAGACGCGATCGGAACGCTAGCGCGCTGGTGAGCGCCGCCCGCGACAGATCCTCCAATTGCAGACGGATTTCCACGAGGGTGGCATCGTCTTGGCCGTCCTGCTGTATCTTCTTCTCGAGACCGTCGGTTTTGGCCGTCAGACTCTGGATGACCTTCTGCTGGTCTGCGATCAACCCGGCGGCGCCCTGCCCGAGTGCCTGCGCCATAGCAACGAGCGACGGCGGCGCCGAGACAACAAGCGCAAGAATCAAGACCAGGCGGAATAAACGAAAGAACATGATTTTTCTGGCGACTCGCGGGCGGCATCGGCAGTTTTGAAGCACGTCCTTGATAAAGAGGCTCATATCACGGGGCAAGTCATCCCAGGCGTCTCGTTTTTCGAAGTCCCGCCAATCGAAGTCGGCCAATCCAATCGAAGTCGGCCAAATCCAATCGAAGTCGGGGAGTCGAAAAGCGATGGCGCAATCTTGGCTTTGCGTTTGCAGCCTGCTCTATACTCTGCCGTAAAGCCTGAAATGGATGACAATAAGAATGGCGGAATATTCGGCCTTTTCGCTTCTCAAGAACGCGCTGACCGGAAACAAGGACTGGAGGCCGGCCTGGCGCAAGCCCGACCCGAAAGCGTCCTACGACGTGATCGTGATCGGCGGCGGCGGCCATGGCCTGTCGACCGCCTACTATCTCGCCAAGGAGCACGGCATCACAAATGTCGCGGTGCTGGAGAAGGGCTGGCTCGGCTCCGGCAATGTCGGCCGCAACACCACGGCGGTCCGTTCCAACTATCTCCTGCCGGCCAACACGCGTTTCTACGAACATTCGATGAAGCTGTGGGAGAACCTGGCCCATGACCTCAACTACAACGTCATGTTCTCGCAGCGCGGCTGCCTGAACCTCGCCCACACACCTGCTCAGCTCGACGACTATGCCCGGCGCGGAAACGCCATGCGCCATCTCGGCGTTGACGCCGAACTGATGACCACGGCCGAAATCGCGCGCCTGGTGCCGGCGCTCGACGTCTCGGCCACCGCGCGTTTCCCGATCGTCGGTGGCCTGATGCAGCGGCGCGCCGGCACCGCCCGCCACGACGCCGTCGCCTGGGGCTATGCGCGCGGCGCAGATCGCCGCGGCGTCGACATCATCGAAAATTGCGAGGTCACCGGCTTCCTGCGCGACGGCGACCGCATCATCGGCGTCACGACAACGCGCGGCGAAATCCGCGCAAAAAAGGTAGCGGTCGCGGTTGCCGGCAGCACCGGGCGGGTCATGCGGCTTGCCGGCATCGAGACGATGCCGATCGAGAGCCACGTGCTGCAGGCCTTCGTCACGGAATCGCTAAAACCGTTCATCGATACGGTCCTGACCTTCGGCATGGGCCATTTTTATATGTCGCAATCTGACAAGGGCGGGCTTGTCTATGGCGGCGATCTCGACGGCTACAACAGCTACGCCCAACGCGGCAGCCTGCCTATCGTCGATGAGGTGATGAGCGAGATGCTGGCGCTGTTCCCTGGGCTGGCCCGTGTCCGCATGCTGCGCTCATGGGGCGGCGTCTGCGACATGTCGATGGACGGCTCGCCAATCATCACCACCGGTCCGCTGCCGGGCATGTATCTCAACTGCGGCTGGTGCTATGGCGGCTTCAAGGCGACGCCGGCTTCCGGCTGGTGCTTTGCCTGGACCATTGCCAAGGACGAGCCGCACGGTCTCAACGCGGCCTTCACGCTCGACCGCTTTTACCGTGGCATGGTGATCGACGACAAGGGCCAGGGCGCCACGCCCCGGCTGCATTAGGCCATGATCCCGAAAAGTGGAAACCGGTTTTCGGACAAGATCATGGTCAAACGAGAAGTTTAAGAGATCCATGCTCATCACCTGCCCCTATTGCGGCCCCCGCGACGTGATCGAATTCACCTATCAGGGCGACGGCAACAGCCAGCGCCCACAGCCCGCCTCGCAGAACCTCGACGCCTGGAACGCCTATGTCTACGACCGGCTTAACCCGGCCGGCGACCACAATGAGATCTGGCAGCATTCCGGCGGCTGCCGCGCCCATCTCAGGGTCGTGCGCAACACGCTGACGCACGAGATCTCCAGCACCGCGTTCGCGCGCGGCGACCACAACTCGGTTGCGCGGCACCGGGCCGAGGACAAGCCATGAGCCCGCGCCGTACCGAGGCCGGCGGCCGCATCGACCGGCTGCGGACCATCCGTTTCACCTTCGACGGCGCGCCTTATACCGGCCATGCCGGGGACACGCTGGCTTCGGCGCTGCTGGCCAACGGCGTCACCCTGTTTGGGCGTTCGTTCAAATATCACCGCCCGCGCGGCGTGCTGACCGCCGGCGTCGAGGAACCGAACGCGCTGGTCACAGTGTTGAGGGGCGAGGTTCGCGAGCCGAACATCCCCGCCACAATGGTCGAAATTTATGACGGGCTGGCCGCAGTCAGCCAGAACCGCTTCCCTTCGCTTGCCTGGGACGTCAGTGCCGTGAACCAGCTCGGCGGCAAGCTTTTGTCGGCCGGCTTCTACTACAAAACCTTCATGGGACCGGTGATCGGTCCGCTGAAGGGCACTCGCTTCTGGATGTTCTGTGAGCATTTCATCCGCCGTGCCGCCGGCCTGGGCAAGGCAGGCACGGCTCCCGATACGGCGCGCTACGAACGCATGAACGCGTTTTGCGATGTGCTGGTAGTCGGCTCCGGCCCGGCGGGGCTGATGGCCGCCAGGGCGGCTGCCGATCAGGGTGCACGCGTCATCCTGGCCGAGCTCGAGCCGCATTTCGGCGGCTCGGCCAATTGGTCGGGCGAGACGATCGATGGCATGCCGGCCGCCGACTGGGCAGCGCGCGCCGCTGGCCAGCTCGAAGGCCGTGACAATGTCCGCCTGCTGCCGCGCACCACCGCCTGGGGCTATTATGACGGCAACACGCTTGCCGCGCTCGAACGTGTCACCGACCACAAGGAAACGCCCGGCAAGGGCGAATCGCGCCATCGCTACTGGACGATCCGCGCCAAGTCGGTGGTGCTGGCCACCGGATCCCTGGAGCGTCCGCTGGTCTTTCCAGGCAATGATCGGCCAGGCGTAATGCTGGCGCATGCTGCCGAGCGTTATGCCATTGAATATGGCGTGCTGCCCGGCGACAGGATCGGGCTGTTCACCAACAATGACAGCGCCTATCGCGCGGCCCTCGCGCTGAAGAAGGCCGGCGCCGTGGTCGTCGCCATCATCGACGTGCGCCCTGAGCTTTCGAGCGAAATACGCAAGCTGGCCGGCGAGACCGAGGCCGAGATCCTTTCTGGCCACGCGGTGATCGCCACCGAGGGCGGCAAGGCGCTTTCCGGCTTCAAGGTGCAGCGCTTCGACATGGTCAACGGCGCGCTTTCCGGCGATGCGCGCAGCATCCACGCCGATTGCCTATTGATGTCGGGCGGCTGGTCGCCGACCATTCATCTGGCCAGCCAGGCCGGAGCTAAAGCGGAATGGAACGAAGCATTGCAAGCGTTCCTGCCGCCCAAGCCGACGACACGGCAATGGATCGGCGCCGGCGCCTTCACCGGCAGTTTCTCCACCGCCGAGGCGATCGCCGAAGGTCGCGCCGCCGGTCTTTCCGCTGCGGGCGCAACCGCCACGCCGGCGGCCTTGCCTGCCGTCGAGGCAGCACCTGGCGATCCCGATCCGGCGCCGGTGTTCGAGATCAAGGCCGAAGGAAAAAGCTTCGTCGACTTCCAGCATGACGTGACGGCGGACGACGTGCGGCTGGCGCATCGCGAAGGCTTCGTCTCGGTCGAGCATCTGAAGCGCTACACCACGCTCGGCATGGCAACCGACCAGGGCAAGAGCTCCAACATACCCGGCCTCGCCATAATGGCCGAGGCGCTGGGCAAGCCGATCCCGCAGGTCGGCACAACGCGCTTTCGCCCGCCCTTTTCGGCGGTGTCGATCGGCTCGCTAGCCGCCGAACGCTTCGGCGATCTGAAGCCCGAGCGGCTGACGCCGATGCATGACTGGCACGTCGCCAATGGCGCCACCATGTATTCCGCCGGCCTGTGGTATCGGCCGATGATCTACGGCCATCCCGGCGAGACGATCGAGCAGGCCTATGTGCGCGAAGCGAGAGGCACGCGCGAGAGCGCCGGCATCGTCGATGTCTCGACATTGGGCAAGATCGCGGTGCAAGGCCCCGACGCGGCGGAATTCCTCGACCGCGTCTACACCAACGTGTTTTCGACGCTGGCCGTCGGCAAGGCGCGTTATGGGCTGATGCTGCGCGAGGACGGTCTCGCCTTTGACGACGGCACCACATGGCGGCTCGGCGAGCAGGATTTCCTGATGACCACCACCACCGCCAATGCCGGCAAGGTGATGCAGCATCTGGAATATTTCCTCGACGTGATCTGGCCGGAGCTGAAAGTCCACGTCGCCTCGGTCACCGACCAATGGGCCGGTGCCGCCATCGGTGGGCCGAAGGCAAGGCAGATACTGGCTGCTTGCGTCAGCGGCACCGCCGTCGACAATGCCGCCCTGCCCTTCATGGGCATCGTCCACGGCGAAATCGCCGGCGTGCCGGTGATGATCTGCCGGCTGTCCTTCTCCGGCGAAATGGCCTTCGAGGTCTATTCCGGCGCCGGCTACGGCACCCATGTCTGGGAGGCGCTGATCGAAGCCGGCAAGCCGTTCGGGCTGGTGACCTACGGGCTGGAGGCGCTGGGCACCATGCGCATCGAGAAAGGCCACGTCACCGGTGCCGAGATCGACGGCCGCACCACGGCACGCGACCTGCATCTCGACTGGATGCTGTCGAAGAAGAAGCCGTTCATCGGCTCGGCGATGATGGACCGCGAGGGGCTGATCGCGCCGGACCGCCTGGAACTCGTCGGTATTGTTTCGCTCGACAACCAGCCGCTCAACGGCGGCGGGCACATCGTCGAGGAGCTTGACGAAGCCAATCCGCACGGCTCGCTTGGCCACATCACCGCTTGCTGCTATTCGCCGGCGCTCGGTAAATATATCGCGCTTGCCCTGGTCAAGGGCGGCAAGGCGCGGCGCGGCACGCGCGCTTATGTCTCCGACCCGCTGCGCAACCGGTTCGGGCCGGTCGAGATCGTCTCCAACCATTTCTTCGATCCGGACGGGAGCCGCATGCATGGTTGAACGCCAATCACCGCTTGAGCCGGTGCTGCATCCGGGCTCGCATGGCAATTTCGAGCATGGTGTCGAAATCATCCTCTCCGAAACCAGGCCGGGTTCGATCCTGCAGCTCGCCGCCTGGCCCGGCGAGGAGAAGACGTTGATGGCCGGCATCCATGCGGTCACCGGCCTGGCTTTGCCCGACGGCGCCGGTGGCGGTGTGACGAACGGCGCCAGGTCGGTGTTCGGCTTTGCGCCGGGAAAGTTCACTGTGGTCGATGAAGCCGAGGGATTGGGGCCGGCCTTTGCCAGTGTCGTCACTTCGGCCATCGGTACGGTGACCGACCTTTCGCACGGCCGCACCGCGATCCGTATCGCCGGGCCGAAGGCCGAGTGGGTGCTGGCGAAATTCTTCGCCATCGACTTCGCGCTGCCGGCCTTCCCGATCGGCGCCGGCCGCTCGACCATGCATCACGACATCTTCGCGCAGATCCAGCGCACCGGCGCCGATCAGTTCGACATCTATGTGTTCCGCTCGTTTGCCCGCTCGTTCTGGAAAGCGCTCTGCCATGCGAGCGAGGAAGTCGGCTACGAAGTGCAGTAGAGCCGGACGGCGCTTCACGTCACTCCGCGAACGTCACCCACTCTTCCAGCGGCGCGCGGTCGGTGCGGAAGGCATTTTCGGGCTTGGACGTATCCTCATGGCCGAGCGCCATGCCGCAGACGACGATCTCCTCGTCGGGAATGTTGAGCACCGGCCTGATCTGCCGGTGATAGGGCGCGAAGGCGGCTTGCGGACAAGTGTGCAGGCCCCTGCCCCGCGCGGCGACCATGATGTTTTGCAGGAACATGCCGTAGTCGATCCACGACCCCTTGTTCAGCCGCCGGTCGACGGTGAAGATCATGCCGACCGGCGCGTCGAAGAAGACGAAGTTGCGGTCGTGCTGCGCACGCATCCTGTCGACCTCGCGCCGGCCGATGCCGAGCACGCCGTAGAGGCCGAAGCCGTTGGCGCGCCGTCGCGTCAGATAGGGTTCGAAGAACTGGTCGGGATAGTAGCGGTACTCGTCCCACTCGGCCTTTTCGGCGCGGATGCCCGAGCTGAGGATGGCATCGGTGATGCGCTGCTTGACCTCGCCCTTGGTCACATAGACTTTCCAGGGCTGCATGTTGGTGCCTGAGGGCGCGCGCGCGGCAACGGCGAGAATATCGCGGATGGTCTCGTCGTCGACCATATCGGGCAAGAAGGCGCGTACCGACCGCCGCGAGGTGATCGCGTCATCGACGATCGCCGCCGCAATCCGGGAGTTGTTTTCCAGCATGGGCCGTCCTTTTGCGTATGATCCCGAACCCGATTTTCCGGAAGGATCATGCGCCGACTAGAAGTGATGGAGCATCCTTGCGCGTCTTTTTGAACGCCCGATAGCCTACCCGCCTCGACCGGACGCCCCACTCGCCGCTCGTGCGCCGAGCCTTTGCCCGAACCGTCAAAATGGCGCAAGTAAATCTTGTGAGTGCGTGAAAATCCTCTTGATTTTTTCATGAACCCGCCATCAAATGAAATTTGCTGGGAATTTTTCACCGAGACAGGGATGGCTTTGCCCTCAACCGCCGCCAGATCGGAACAGGACAGCGGCGAACGGCTGCTGGCCGGCGACATCCGCGCGTTGCGCAAGGCGCGCGGCCTAACGCTTGCTGAAATCGCACTGAAGCTCGGCCGTTCCGTCGGCTGGGTCAGCCAGGTCGAGCGCGGTCTGTCGGTCCCGTCGCTCGGCGATCTCAGGGCCTTCGCCGAATTGTTCGGCGTGCCGGTCAGCCTGTTCTTCAGCCATGACGTACCTGTCGAGACCGAGCGCGGCGTGGTCGTGCGCGCCGGCAACCGGCGCACGCTTGGCACAAGCGATTCTGGCCTGGTGGAGGAGCTTCTGTCGCCCGATCTCGGCGGTAGCTTCGAGATGCTGCGTTCGGTCTTCGCCCCGGGTGCCGAGCTGAGCACCGAGGCGCGCCGGCCGACCGAGGAAGCCGGCTACGTCGCTTCCGGCAGTTTCGATATCGAAATTGCCGGCGTCTGGCACCGGCTTGGCGAAGGCGATTCCTTCCGCTTCGACGGCAAGCCGTTCCGCTGGCGCAATCCTGGAGCGGAACCGGCTGTGGTGATCTGGGTGGTTTCGCCGCCTGTCTATTGAACGAATGCATGTCGCCCAAAAGTGCGTGGCGGTTTTGGGACAACGACATGCATCAAAACAAATAGTCGGAGAAGAACATGGCCGGTTTGCCGACCACGGCACGCGTTGTGATCATCGGAGGTGGTGCCGTCGGCACCTCCTCGCTCTACCATCTCGCCAAGGCGGGCTGGACCGACTGCGTGCTTCTGGAGAAGAACGAGCTGACCTCCGGCTCGACCTGGCATGCCGCCGGCAACGTGCCGACTTTCTCCTCGTCATGGTCGCTGATGAACATGCAGCGTTATTCGACCGAGCTCTATCGCCGGCTGGCCGACGAGGTCGGCTATCCCATGAACTACCACGTCACCGGCTCGCTCAGGCTAGCCCATAGCGCGGAGCGCATGCAGGAATTCCAGCGCGCCAAGGGCATGGGCCGTTACCAGGGCATGGATATCGACGTGTTCGGGCTCGACGAGATCAAGCGCCGTTACCCCTTCATCGAGACGCATGAGCTGAAAGGCGCGCTCTACGATCCGAATGATGGCGATATCGATCCAGCGCAATTGACCCAGGCACTGGCCAAGGGCGCGCGTGACATGGGCGCGAAGATCATCCGCTTCTGTCCGGTCACCGGCGTGCGCCGCGACAACGACGAGTGGGTGGTCGAGACAACGCAAGGCGAGATCCGCTGCGAGATCGTCGTCAACGCCGCCGGCTACCGCGCCGCCGAGGTCGGCAGGATGTTCGGCCGCGAGGTGCCGATGATGGTGATGAGCCATCAATACATCCTGTTTGAGGAAATCCCCGAACTGGCCGCATGGTCGAAGGAGCAGGGCAAGAAGCTGCCGCTGCTGCGCGACGTCGATACGTCCTATTATCTGCGCCAGGAAAAGAACGGCATGAATCTCGGCCCCTATGAGCGCAATTGCCGCGCCCACTGGGTCGGCCACAACGACCCAATGCCCGACGACTTTTCGTTCCAGCTGTTTCCCGACGATCTCGACCGGCTGGAACATTACCTGGCCGATGCTGTCGCCCGCGTGCCGATCCTCGGCACCGCCGGCCTGTCCAAGGTCATCAACGGGCCGATCCCCTATGCGCCGGACGGCAACCCGCTGATCGGCCCGATGCCCGGCGTGCCCAACGCCTTCGAGGCCTGCGTCTTTACCTTCGGCATCGCCCAGGGCGGCGGCGCCGGCAAGGTGCTGGCCGAATGGGTGACCGAGGGCCAGACCGAATGGGATATGTGGTCCTGCGATCCGCGCCGTTTCACCGCCTTCGCCTCGGCTCCGGATTATTGCGTTGCCAAGGGCATGGAAATCTACGGCAACGAATACGCCATCCAGTTCCCGCGCCATGCCTGGCCGGCCGGGCGCGACCGCAAGCTGTCGCCGCTCCACGACCGCATCAAGGCACTCGGCGCTCGGTTCGACGCTTATAATGGCTGGGAACGCGCCACCTGGTATGCCAAGCCAGGCGACGACATCTCCGAAGAATCCACGCTGACCTTCCGCCGCGACGGGCCGTGGCAGCATCGTGTGCGCGAGGAATGCCTCGCCGTGCGCGATGCCGCCGGCATTCTGGACCTGCCGGGGTTTTCCCGTTTCAATCTCGATGGTCCGGGTGCCGCCGAATGGCTGAGCCTCCAGGTGACAGGCCTGGTGCCGAAACCCGGCCGCATCGGCCTCGTCTATTTTGCCGACGACAAGGGCCGCATCGTCACCGAAATGTCGGTGGTCCGCCACGACGAGAACCTGATGACGCTGATCACCGCCGCGGTGGCTCAGTGGCATGATTTCGAATGGCTGAAATCGCGCATCCCGAAGGACGCCACTTTCAAGCTGGTCGACCGGACGGAGGAATACTCCACCCAGATCCTCGCCGGCCCCAACTCGCGAAAAATCCTCGCCGAACTCTGCGCGGCCGACCTCACCCTGCCCTGGCTGACGCATCAGGAAACCAGTATCGCCGGACGTTGGGCAAAGCTGGTGCGCGTGTCCTTCGCGGGCGAGCTCGGCTGGGAAATCCACAGCAAGGTCGACGATACCGCAGCCATCTTCGACGCCGTCTGGGCGGCCGGGAAGAGGCATAGACTAAAACCGTTCGGCATGTACGCGCTGGATTCGCTGCGGCTCGAAAAAGGTTACCGCACCTGGAAGGGCGACCTGTCGACCGACTATTCGATCCTGCAGGGCGGGCTGGAGCGCTTCGTCAGATGGGACAAGCCCGACTTCCGAGGCAAGGCGGCGCTGCAGAACGAGAAGCAGCAGGGCGTAAAGAAACACTTCGTCACGCTGGTCGTCGAAAACCCCGGCGACTGCGATGCGCCCTACATGTCGACGCTGTGGCATGATGGCCGCATCGTCGGCGAGACGACATCCGGCGGCTGGGGTCATCGCATCGACAAGTCGATCGCGCTCGGCATGCTGCGCGCCGACCTCACCGAGCCGGGAACCGCGGTCGAGATCGAGATCTTCGGCGAACGTTTTCGGGCGATCGTGCAGAAGGATGAGCCGTTATGGGATCCAAAGAACGAGAGGCTCAGAGCATGAAGACTGTTATCCTCACCGATGGCGGCATGGGCCAGGAGCTGGTCCGCCGTAGCAGTTCCGAGCCGACGCCGCTGTGGTCGGCCAGGGTGCTGATCGACGAACCGGATCTGGTGCGCGACCTGCATGCGGAATTCATCCGCGCCGGCGCCCGCGTCATCACCATCAACACCTATTCAGCCACGCCGGAACGGCTGGCACGCGAAGGCGCGCAAGAGCTGTTCAAGCCCCTGCAGAAGCGCGGCATCGAACTGGCAAGGCAAGCCCGCGACCAGGCTGGCGACGCGGCGATCGCCGGCTGCCTGTCGCCGCTGTTCGGTAGCTATGCGCCGGCGCTGACGATATCCTTCCAGGATACGCTCGACATCTATCGCCGTATCGTTGCCGAGCAGGCGGGCGGCGTCGATCTGTTTCTGTGCGAAACCATGGCGTCGGCCGAAGAGGCGCGCGCCGCCGTCACCGCGGCGTCGGAAAGCGGCAAGCCCGTATGGGTGTCGTGGACGCTTGCCGACCACGGCACGCCGCGCCTGCGCAGCGGCGAAGCCATTGCGGCGGCGTCGGGCGCTCTTGCCGGCCTGCCCGTCGCGGCCCGGCTGATCAATTGCTGCCGGCCCGAAGCGATCGCTGCAGCGCTGCCCGAACTGATCGCTCTCGGCGGTCCGGTCGGCGCTTATGCCAACGGCTTCACCTCGATTGAGGCGCTCAAGCATGGCGGTACGGTGGAAGTGCTGCACGCCCGCCACGACCTCGATCCGGATGCCTATGCCGGCCAGGCGGTCGATTGGGTCGAGGCCGGCGCCGGCATCGTCGGCGGCTGCTGCGAAGTCGGACCGGCCCACATCGCCGCGCTGCGCGACCGGCTCGAACAGGCCGGTTATGAAATTTCGGGAGCAGCATAATGACCAGGCCATCATCGCGCATTTCCGGCATCGTGCCTTCGGGCAAGGATGGCTGGGAGGTTCATTCCGCTGCCTGGGCGCGCAAGCAGGCCGGCGAGGACATCATCATGCTGTCGGTCGGCGACCATGATTTCGACACGCCGAGCGAGACGATCGAAGCCTGCGTGACGGCGGTTCGCGCCAGCAATCACCACTACACCCCGCTTGCCGGCGTTCCGCGCCTGCGCAAGGCGATGGCGGCGGCCTCGACGCGGTGCACCGGGGTTGCGACAAATCCCGACCAGGTCATCGCCACCCCGGGCGGGCAGGCCGCGCTTTACGCGGCCATACAAGCGGTTCTCGACCAGGGCGACCATGCCATCGTCGTCGCGCCCTATTACGCCACCTATCCCAACACCTTCAGTGCGGCGGGCGCCGAGTTCAGCGTCGTCGAGACCCCCGCCGAGGATGGCTTTCAGCCGCGGGCCGCCGACATCCGCGCCGCCCTTCGGCCGAACACCCGCGCCATCCTGATCAACACGCCGAACAATCCCACGGGCGCCGTCTATTCGCGCGAGCGCCTGGAAGAGCTGGCGCAGATCTGCCGCGAACATGACCTCTGGCTGCTGTCGGACGAGGTCTACTGGACGCTGGGCGGCGGCGAGCACGTCTCACCACGCTCGCTGCCCGGCATGGCCGAACGCACGCTGGTCATCAATTCGATGTCCAAGAGCCACGGCATGACCGGCTGGCGCATGGGCTGGCTGACCGGGCCGGAACCGATGGTCTCGCTGCTGACCGACCTCAATCTGGTGATGACCTACGGCCTGCCGGCCTTCATCAGCCTCGCCTGCGCCGAGGCGCTCGAAAATGGCTACGGCGTCAAGGAGATCGCCGAGCGCTACGCCGCGAGGCGCACCGTCGTCCTCGATGCCATGCGCGGTATGAACAACATCACCGTGCGCGGCTCCGAAGGCGGCATGTACGTCATGCTCGACATATCGGCGATCGAGCCGGACGACGAAAAATTCGCCTGGGCCTTCCTCGACCAGGAAAAGGTCGGCGTCATGCCCGGCTCAAGCTTCGGCGAGGCCGCCGCCGGCCACATCCGCTTCAGCCTCTGCCAGCCTGAGCCGGTACTGATGGAGGCTGCCACGCGCCTGCGCCGCTTTGCCTCCAGCTATGGTCGCGAGGCCGCATGAACGCCTCGCCCACCAAAACCATTCCGACCAAGGTCATTCCTCCCAAAGCGAGGGCGGTCATCATCGGTGGCGGCGTCTCCGGCTGCTCGGTCGCCTATCATCTGGCCAAGCTCGGCTGGACCGATATCGTGCTGCTCGAGCGCAAGCAGCTGACGTCGGGCACGACATGGCACGCCGCCGGCCTGATCGGCCAGCTGCGCGGCTCGCAGAACATGACGCGGCTGGCGAAGTACTCGGCCGACCTCTACGTCAAGCTGGAGGCCGAGACCGATGTCGGCACCGGCATGCGCCAGGTCGGCTCGATCACGGTGGCGTTGACCGAGGAGCGCAAGCACGAGATCTATCGGCAGGCATCTCTCGCCCGCGCCTTCGATGTCGACGTGCGCGAGATTTCGCCCAACGAAGTCAAGCAGATGTACCCGCATCTCAATGTTTCCGATGTGGTCGGCGCCGTGCACCTGCCGCTCGACGGCCAGTGCGATCCGGCCAATATCGCCATGGCGTTGGCCAAGGGCGCGCGCCAGCGCGGTGCGACGATCGTCGAGAACGTCAAGGTGACCAAGGTGCATACCAGGGCCGGCCGCGTCACCGGCGTTTCCTGGGTGCAGGGCGACGAGCAAGGCCTGATCGAGGCCGATATCGTCGTCAACTGCGCCGGCATGTGGGCACGCGAACTTGGCGCCCAGAACGGCGTCACCATCCCGTTGCACGCCTGCGAACATTTCTATCTCGTCACGGAACCGATCCCCGGGCTTTCCCGCTTGCCGGTGCTGCGCGTGCCGGACGAGTGCGCCTACTACAAGGAAGATGCCGGCAAGATGATGCTCGGCGCTTTCGAGCCGGTGGCCAAGCCCTGGGGCATGAACGGCATAAGCGAGGATTTCTGCTTCGACCAGTTGCCGCAGGACATGGACCATTTCGAGCCGATCCTGGAAATGGGCGTCAACCGCATGCCGATGCTGGCCACCGCCGGCATCCACACCTTCTTCAACGGCCCCGAGAGTTTTACCCCCGACGATCGCTATTATCTCGGCGAGGCGCCGGAGCTTTCCGGCTACTGGATGGCGACCGGCTACAATTCGATCGGCATCGTCTCCTCCGGTGGCGCCGGCATGGCGCTGGCGCAATGGATCAATGACGGCGAGGCGCCCTTCGACCTCTGGGAGGTCGACATCCGCCGCGCCCAGCCGTTCCAGAAGAACCGCCGCTATCTCAAGGAGCGCGTCTCCGAAACGCTCGGCCTGCTCTATGCCGATCATTTTCCGTACCGGCAGATGGCAACCTCGCGAAACGTCCGCCGTTCGCCGCTGCACGAACATCTGAAGGCGCGCGGCGCGGTGTTCGGCGAGGTCGCCGGCTGGGAGCGCGCCAACTGGTTTGCGCGGGAGGGCCAGGAGCGCGAATACCGCTATTCCTGGAAACGGCAGAACTGGTTCGACAACCAGCGCGAGGAGCATCTGGCGGTCCGAAACGGCGTCGGCCTGTTCGACATGACCTCGTTCGGCAAGATCCGCGTCGAGGGCCGCGACGCCTGCGCTTTCCTGCAAAGGCTCTGCGCCAACGACATCGACGTGGCGCCGGGCAAGATCGTCTACACCCAGATGCTCAACCAGCGCGGCGGCATAGAGAGCGACCTCACCGTCTCGCGGCTATCCGAAACAGCCTTCTTGCTCGTCGTGCCCGGCGCCACGCTGCAGCGCGACCTGGCCTGGCTGCGAAAACACCTTGCCGACGAGTTCGTCGTCATCACCGATGTGACCGCTGCCGAAGCCGTGCTTTGCCTGATGGGCCCGGATTCGAGGAAGCTGATCCAAAAGGTCAGCCCCAACGATTTCTCCAACGGGAACAATCCGTTCGGCACGTTTCAGGAGATCGAAATCGGCATGGGCCTGGCCCGCGCCCACCGCGTCACCTATGTCGGCGAGCTCGGCTGGGAGCTTTATCTCTCGACCGACCAGGCCGCCCACGTCTTCGAGGCGATAGAAGAAGCCGGCGCCGACGTCGGCCTGAAGCTATGCGGCCTGCACACACTGGATTCCTGCCGAATCGAAAAGGCGTTCAGGCATTTCGGCCACGACATCACCGACGAGGACAATGTGCTGGAGGCCGGGCTGGGTTTCGCGGTGAAGACTGCCAAGAGAGACTTCCTCGGCCGCGATGCGGTGCTGAAGAAGAAAGAAACCGGCCTGTCACGCCGGCTGGTGCAGTTCCGCCTGAACGACACCGAGCCGCTGCTCTTCCACAATGAGGCGATCCTGCGCGACGGCAAGATCGTCGGTCCGATCACCTCGGGCAATTACGGTCATCATCTCGGCGGCGCGATCGGGCTTGGCTACGTGCCTTGCAAGGGCGAGAGCGAGGCGGATGTCCTGTCGTCGTCCTACGAGATCGAGATCGCCGGCGAGCGCTTTGCCGCCGAGGCCTCGCTCAAGCCGATGTACGATCCGAAGTCGGAACGGGTGCGGATGTAGCGCACCTCAGAACGCGTCGATCCTGGCCGCGACCTTCGCCACGAACCTCGTCCGACTGCCCTCTGTCGACAGGTTCATCGAGTAATGCGCAAGGTAGGAAACCGACCCGCCGGGCTTGATCGTCGCACGCAGCACCCGCTTGACCAGCTTGCGCGGCGGGTCACCCATCAGCATGGCTCGGAACCGGCTGCCGCCATAGGTCGTGACCGCGACCACCTTGCGGATGTTGTGCAGTGACGGCTGCACCTTGCCGTCGACCAGCTTGAACGACACGCCGGGCAGGAAGACGCGATCGAAAAAGCCTTTCAGAATGGCCGGATAGCCGAAGTTCCACACCGGAAACGACAGCACCAGCGCCTCGGCCCGCAACAGGCGCTCGACATAAGGCGCCGCCGGATCGCCGGCACTGCGCGCGTCGTGATAGGACAGCCGCTCGGCGTGCGTCAGCCTGGGATCGAAACCCTCGGCATAGAGATCGCAATCGTCGACCACATGGCCGGCCGCTTTCAGCCGCTCGACGATGGTCCGGTGCAGGCCGGCATTGAAGCTGGTCTCCACAGGATGAGCATAGAGGACGAGGACGTTCACAGGAGAACATCTCGCAAGTCGGCACCAAGCACCCCCCTCTGCCCTGCCGGGCATCTCCCCCTCAAGTGGGGAGATCGGCTGTCAGTATCGCGTTCGCCACTCGACGACGTTGGAAGATGGTCGAGACGATGGAACTGCCAATCTCCCCCCTTGCGGGGGAGATGCCAAGTGGTGGCAAAGAGGGCAGGCCAGAGGGGGATACAGCGCCACACGCCCGTCATCGTCTCAACCCGCCTTCTCCAGCCCCTTGAACAGGAACGACTTGCCCGAGCGATAATCATAGTCCGGGTTTTCCCAGGCGATCATCTTGCCCGGATTGAGCAGCCCTTGCGGGTCGGTTTCGCGCTTGAAGGCGAGCTGCACCTCGTCGGTGCGCTTCATGCCGCCTTCTTCCAGCGTGTAGCGGTGCGGGTTGAAGATCCAGCAGCCATTGTCCTCGTGGATGCGGATGATCTCGTCGAGCCGCTCCGCCGTGGTGAAGCGCACCAGCGGCAGCCCTGCAATGCCGATTGCGCCGTCGAAGCGGATGAATTCGAGATGCGCCGGCACCTCGTCGCCGAAGCGGTCGACCATCGCCTTGACGTGGCCGAGGTGGTCCGGCGACGGGTAGCGGGTCTGCAGGTAGGTGATCGTCGGATCGACCCGGATGGCACGCAGCGTCGTGTGGTTCCAGGTCAGCTCATAGGCCGGCGGCAATCCCTTGAGATCGGCCTCCTTGTCGGCGCGGAAGACGATCTCGCCCTTGCTGCGCGCCGTGAAGGCGAGGAAGGCATCCATAGCATGCGGTGCGATCATCAGGACGACGATGCTTTGGCCGCGCCGGAAAAACCGCTGGTGGCGCTTGAAGTAATCGTAGGGGATCGGTGCTGCGATCGGCGTGACCAGTTTTGCCAGTATGCCGTCCTGGATGGCGAGGTCGTTGCCGAAGCCGGCCGCATCCATGAAATCGTCGAAGCCGACGATGACGTCGATCCAGTCATAGCTGGCGGTCAGCGGCATCTCGACTTCGGTGATGATGCCGTTGGTGCCGTAGGCGTGCATGACCTTCAGCACGTCCTCGCCGGTGAGCTCCATGACCCGCGGCCGTGCCTCCATCGTCACGGTCCTCAGCCGGATGACGTTGCCGAGGTCGCGCAGTCCGCCCCAGCGGATCGAGCCGATACCGCCGGAGCCGCCGGCGACGAAGCCGCCGATCGATGCCGTGTTGTAGGTCGACGGCGACATGCGGAGCTCCTGGCCGGAATGCGCCCGCGTCGCTCTGTCGATGTCGGCGAGCACGGCGCCGGGGCCGGTGACGACACGGCCGGGGGCAATCGTCTTGACCGCGTTCATCTCGGCGAGATTGAGCACGACGCCGCCGGACAAGGGCATCGCTTGGCCGTAGTTCCCGGTGCCGCTGCCGCGCGGCGTCACCGGGACGCCATGCCGGTGGCAGGCGGCGAGAATGCGGACGACCTCGTCTTCGGTTTTCGGCGTCACGATCAGGTCACCGGTGACGTGTTCGAGCTGCTGCTTCAGCACCGGGCTGTACCAGTAGAAGTCGCGGCTCTTCTGCTGGACGATCGCCGGATGGTCGTCGATCTTCAAACCGTCCAGGTCGCGCTTGAGCGCCGCAATATCCATCATTCCACCATCAGATCATCGAGTTCGGCATAATCGGGCGGCTGGCGCTCGATCGCATGCCCGTCGCGCACGACGATGCGATCCGATTCGGGCCGTGACAGCAATTCCGTCCAGCTCCGCCCCTTGAAGACGACGAAATCGGCCGGCGCTCCGGCGGCAAGCGTGCCGAAACCATCGAGCCGCATCACCTTGGCCGGCGTCGCGGTCACCGCCTGCGGCCAGTCGGCGACGGGATGGTCGAGATGCAGGATGCGCGTCGCCATGCGGTAGACCTCCAGCATGTCGAGATCGCCATAGGCGTAGAACGGGTCGCGCGTATTGTCGGAGGCGACGGCGACGGCAATGCCGCGCGCCTTCATCTCGTGCAGCAGCGTCACCCCGCGCCAGCGCGGCGTTGTCCTGTCGCCTCGCCGGTCCTGCAGATAGAGATTGCACATCGGCAGCGACACCACCGCCAGGCCCGCCTTGGCGACCTTGTCCAGGGTGTCGAGCACGTCGAGATCGGGCTGGCGCGCCAGCGAGCAGCAATGGCCGACCAGGATGTTCCCGTCAAAACCGTTCCAAAGGGCGGCTTCGGCGATTTTCTTCAGCGAGATCGCCGAGACATCGTCGGTCTCGTCGGCATGGAAATCGAGGTCGAGGCCATGCTTGATCGCCTGCGCAAACACCTGGTCGAGCAATTCTTCGAGATCCGGCACCATGTAGGTGACGACGCCGAGGACACCCTTGGCGGCAGCCACCCGTTTGGCCAGCCTCTCGAACCATTTCCTGTCGCGCACGCCCTCGATGCCGAGCAGGCAGGCTGCCTGCAGCTCGATGCGGCCGCGCCATTTCTCCCGCATCGTCTCGAACACCGGCCAGGAGATCTCTTCCTGCGGCGCGACGCTGTCGAGATGCGTGCGCAGCGCCCTGGTGCCGTGCGCGTAGGCGCAGCGCAGCGAAAAATCCATGCGGCGGGCAACGTCGTCGGCGCTCCAGCGCGCCGCGCGGTCGGCGCCGGTGGCGTTCAAAGCGCCCATGAAGGTGCCGTCCGGGTTGGGCTTTCGGGGCCAGATATGGCCCTTGTCGATATGGGTGTGGCAGTCGACAAAGCACGGCAGCACGATGCGGCCGCCGAGGTCGGTGGCGTCCGCCGGTGCGTTGGATCGATGCGCCGTAATCCCGGAGATCTTGCCATCGGCGACGGCAATGTCCGCGAGCGCAAATCCGTCGGCGTCAAAGGCAGCCGCAAGCCCCGGCGTCAGCGACGCGTGAAGCCGGACGTTGGAAAGATGGTAGGAACCAGAAGCCGGTATCAAGGCGGCGCTGCTCACCATCACCGCTCCTGCCTCAGCGCGCTCTCGTGCCAGCGCCGCAAAATGAGATGCGAAATCAGCGACAGCACCAGGAAGATCAGGATGCCCGTGAGCGAGATCAGGATCAGCGCCGCGAACAGTCTTGGTGCGTTGAGCCGGTAGCCGGCCTCGATGATGCGCGAGGCGAGGCCGGACGACTGGCCGGTGGCGCCGGCGACGAACTCTGCCACCACCGCGCCGATCAGCGACAGGCCGCCGGCGATCTTCAGCCCGCCGAGGAAATAAGGCATCGCCGCCGGCAGCCGCAGATAGCGCAATTGCTGCCAGCGGGTCGCACCGTTGAGCTTGAACATGTCGCGCAGATTGCGGTCGACAGAATTGAGGCCGAGCGTGGTGTTGGAGAGGATCGGGAAGAAGGCGACGATCCAGGCGCAAAGCAAAAGCTTCGTCGTCTGGTTGTCGACATAGATATTGATCAGCGGAAAGATCGCGACGATCGGCGTCACCTGCAGCACGATGGCGAAGGGAAAGAACGACATCTCGACCCATTTCGACTGAGCGAACAGCACTGCCAGCCCGACACCGCCGACCACGGCGAGAAGCAGGCTCAAGAAGGTGATCCTGAGTGTCACCAGCAGCGAGGAGAACAGCAGCCCGGCATCGTCGTGCAGCGTTTGCAGCACCACACCGGGACGCGGCAGGATGTATTTCGGGATGTCGTTCCAGACGCAGATGCGGTCCCACAGCCAGATGGCCAGGATCATGATCGCCAGCGGCAGCAGCCATCTGCCGATGCGCTCGAAGCGCTCCTGGCGGACGCGGCGCGCCTCCTCCGGGTCGAGCGCCAGGACTGGTTCTTCAATGGCCGTCATGATGCGGTCCGGCAGTTGAGTTGATGGCGCCGATCAGCACGTCGGATGCCTGGCGGCAGAGCGCGGCATAGTCGGGCGAGGTGCGAAACGCCTCGTCGCGCGGATAGGATGCATCGACGGCAAGCTCGGCAAACACCCGGCCCGGCCGCGCCGCCATGACGACGATGCGGTTGGAGAGGAATACGCTTTCGAAGACGCTGTGGGTGACGAAAACGACGGTAAAACGCTCATCCTGCCATAGCTCGAGAAGGTCGTTGTTGAGCTTGAAGCGGGTGATCTCGTCGAGTGCGGCGAACGGCTCGTCCATCAACAGAATGCGCGGCTTGGTTACCATGGCGCGGGCGATAGAGACGCGCATCTTCATGCCGCCGGACAGTTCGCGCGGCACGGCATTCTCGAAGCCGGTCAGGTGAACCCGCGCCAGCATCTCCATCACCGCCGGCGCCGCCTTGGCACGCGACACGCCCTTCAGCCGCAGCGGCAGCCAGACATTGTCAAAGACGTCGGCCCAGGGCAGCAGCGTCGGCTCCTGGAAGACGAAGCCGATATTTAAACGGTCGCCGATATTCGAACGCTCGAGGGCGCCGCTGCCGCGCCAGTCGAGCACGCCCGAGGTCGGCGTCGACAGGCCGGCAATCAGCCGCAGCGCCGTCGACTTGCCGCAGCCCGACGGCCCGAGCAGGCTGAGGAAGTCGCCTTCCCGGATCGTCAGCTCGACATTGCTGAGCGCGGTAACGCCGTTGGAAAACACCTTGCCGACACCGCGCAGCGCCAACAGCGTCGGCCCTGGTATACTTCCTGGCTGTTGCGCCACTTTCTCCAGCTTCACGGCCTACTTCTTCAGGTCGAGCCCGACGCTCTTGTTGACGAAGGCCAGCGTGTAGGCCTTCTTGATGTCGATGCCCGCCGGCGTGACCTTGGCCTTGATCATCTTGTCGTAGAAACTCTGGATGCGCGCATCGGTCATGGCGCCGATGCCGAGCTTTTCGCTGTCGCCGGAATCGACCACGCCGAACTTCTTCAGCTGCTCGATCGAGAAGGCGATCTGCTCATCCGTCATGTCCGGATTTTCCTTTTTGATCATCTCGTTGGCGGCCTTGTTGTCACCGTAGAGATAATTGTACCAGCCCTTGGCCGAGCCATCGACGAAGCACTGGACCACCTCGGGACGCTTGTCGATCGTCTCCTGCATGGTCTCGACCGTCGTTGCATATGTGTCCCAGCCATAGTCGGCCAGCAGAAACTGGTTCGGCGTGAAACCGCCCTGCTTCTGGACGGCGAATGGCTCCGAGGTGACGTAACCCTGCTGGATCGACTTCTTGTTGGCGATGAACGGTGCCGGGTTGAAGGTGTAGGGCACGCGCTTGGCGGCATCGAAGCCGAGGTCGGTGACCATCCACTGGAAGAAGGTCTGCGCACCTTCGTCGCCGAGGATGTACTGCTCGGCGTTCTTCAGGTCTTCCCATTTGTCCAGCCCCTGCCCGGGATGGGACATGATGACCTGCGGGTCCTTCTGGAAGTCGGCCGCCACGACGCGCATCGGTATGCCTTGCTGCACGGCATCGAAGGCCGACAGCAGATTGCCGCCCATGTAAAAATCGATCTTGCCGGCCAGCAGCAGCGGCCGGCCGCTGACCTGTGGGCCGCCCTGCATGATCGTCACGTCGATGCCGCAGGCGGCATAGGTGCCGTCCACCACGGCCTGGTAGTAACCCCCATGCTCCGGCTCAGCCAGCCAGTTGGTGCCGAAGGTGACTTTTTCGTTCGCTGCCGCGGCAAGCGTGCCTGCGCCAAGCAGCACGATCACGCCCGCCGAAATCTTGAGTTTTCCGTACATCCACACCACCCTTTGTTCGCTCCGGCGCGTCACGCGTCGGGCTCGACACCATTGTTTCAAGAAGCAAGACACATGCCACCGGCGCGTTGCGCCGGGACCGCCCGCTTGTGCAATGCCCGCCTGTGCAATGGCGGCGCGAGCCGGACGGGTCATGCTGTACGAAAGGCATCGTGCCTATTTTTTGATCGCCTGTCCACAATCGCCCTCGTGACATGCACCGCCATCTTGATGCCCGCATCGATCCCGCTTTAGGCTGCCGTGAACGGAGATTGCCATGTTCAAATTTCTCACGCCGAAGTCGATCAAGCCGCCCTTCGCCCGCTACAGCCATGGTGTCGAACTGCCGCCCGGCAAGCGGCTGGTGCTGTGTTCGGGCCAAGTCGCAATCACCCCGGACGACCAGATCCCCGAGGAGGCCGGCGCACAGGCCGAGCTTTGTTTCCAGAACATAGCGGCGATTCTCGGCGAGGCCGGGCTCGGCCTGTCCGACATCGTCCGCATCAACACCTACGTCACCGACCGCGCCTTCCTGCGGCCCTATATGGAGGTTCGCGACCGGCTGTTTGCCAGCCCGGCGCCGGCCTCGACGCTGATGATCGTGTCCGGTTTTGCCCGGCCGGAATTCAAGGTCGAGATCGAGGTCATTGCGGCGGGATGATCGACAGCCGATCGTTCCCGCGTTAGGTCTGGGCTTGTCGGTTCAAGAGGGCATGACATGACCGCTGCAAAAAAACGCGTATGGTGGGGTGACTACCGGACCACCGAATACGCGACCGTCGATCCTGAGGCGACCATTGCCGTTCTGCCGCTGGCGGCGATTGAGCAGCACGGCCCGCATCTGCCGGTCTCGACCGACACCTCGATCATGAACGGCATGCTGGAGACGGTGATCGCGCGCCTGCCCGGCGATCTCGACATCCGCATCCTGCCGGTCCAGGCGGTAGGCAAGTCGAACGAGCATTTGCATGCGCCGGGCACCCTCACCCTGCCGGCGACGACCTTGGTCGAGGCGTGGACCGAACTTGGCCTGTCGGTCGCGCGCGCCGGCGTCCGAAAACTGATTGTCGTGAACTCGCATGGCGGCAATGAGGAGATCATGGGCATCATCACCCGCGAATTGCGCGTGCGGGCAAAGATGCTGGCGGTAAAGACCAGCTGGCAGCGTTTTGGCCGGCCGGCCGGCATGTACACCGAGCTCGAGGACCGCCACGGCATTCATGGCGGCGACGTCGAGACCTCGCTGATGCTGCATTTCCGGCCCGACCTCGTCGACATGGCCAAGGCCGACAATTTCGTGTCCAAGGTCGCCCGCGCCGAAAAGGAATTTTCGCTGCTGCGCCACACCGGAACGCACGCCTTCGCCTGGATCGCCAGCGACCTCAACCCGAATGGCGTGGTCGGCGACGCCAGCATTGCCACCGCCGAAAAAGGCCGGCTGACCGCCGAACATCAGGCCGACGGCTTCATCGACCTGCTGAGGGACGTGGGCAAGGCAAAGCTGGCGGATTGGTTGGCGTAGGTGTTTGATCCCACCACCTCAGGCCTCGCTCACGAGGGGCGATTCCATTCGGGCGCGAGGATCCTCACTTCACGTCTTGAAGCGGCGACACCGTGTAGATTTCGTCGAGTATCTTCACCATCAAGGTGTTGGCGGTCGCCTGGCCGTCGAGCGCGAGAGTCAGGTTGGTCCATATGACCAGGGTGACATCATTGGCCGGATCGTAGCCCATGAAGGACTGGTAACCGGGCATCTCGCCTTCGTGATAGTAGATTTCGTTAGGCCCGAAAGTCAGCGTTAGGATGCCATAGCCGTATTTTTGCATGGCGGGTTCGCCCGGCTCCGGCGCCTCAGGGCTTGCAAGCCACTGCCGCTGGAAGTCGGCATTGAAGAGCTTGCCCCCGACCAGCGCGCGCATCCAGGTCGCGAGGTCATCCGCGGTGGAGATGACTCCGCCAGCCGCAAAGTAGGCGGACGGGTTCTGCCATGTGTCGTCGTTGGGCTTGAGCGTTCCCGCCCTGGCCGCAGCCTGGAGGTCGTCCGGATAGGGCGCATCAGCCAGGGCGTACGAAGTACTGCCGTAGAGATAGCCGTTTGAGTATGGCTCGGGGATGGCGTTCGACGTGCTCGGCGGCAACGCGGTGTTCTTCATGCCGAGCGGCCCGAACAGGCGGTCCCGGAAGATGGTCGAGAGCGGCTTGCCGTCGATCTTCTCGGCAACAAGGCCGAGCAGATAGTAGTTGGTGTTGTTGTACTCGAATTCGGCACCCGGCGCGAAGTCCGGCGGCCGTTTGAACGCCATGCCGAGTACTTCATCGGCGGTCCATACCCTGTAAGGATACTTGTCCAGGCTTTCGGCAAGTTCCGGCGCATTGGTGAAGTTAGGGAGGCCGCTCCGCATTGTTATGAGCTGCCGAATGGTTATCTCGTCGCCGTTGGGAACGCGCTGGACGTATTTCGAGATCAGATCGGCGAAGCTCAGTTTCCCCTCCTGCACCAGTTGCACGATGACAGCGGCGGTCATCGTCTTGGTGTTCGAGGCCGCACGGAAGTGGGTATCGGCGCGCGGCGGGTTCGTGGCACCCAGTTCAGTCGTACCGTAGCCGAAGACGAGGTTGCCCTGCGGAGTCTTGAGCAAAACCATGGCACCGGGCAGCATAAGTTCCTTGGCCAAACCCTCGACAGTGGCTTGGAGCGCTGCCAGGTCGATCGACTTGAGAGCCGGCATGGACGCGGCCATGGCGCTGCCTGTCGCGCAGACCACGCCAACAACGATGGCCAAAATTCTCCCGATCATCATTCGCCCCTTGGCCGTGTCCTAGAACTCCTGCGCATTTTCCTGGAATTTGTTTTTAAGCTCAGATTTTCAATTCGAACGGCGTGCCTTCGAAAGCATCCGCGCCGCGCCCGATCGCCTGGATCGCTTCGATCATCCGGCCCCTGCGATCGAGCAGTGCGTCGGCAATTGCGATCAGCCGCGGATTGGGTGTCGCCGTGGGCGACAGCGCGCGCAGCGTCTCGGCCAACTCGGCCTCGTCGCGCTTCGGCGCCAGCGCTGCCGCGATGATGTAGGCCGAGGCGGTCGAACGGCTGATGCCGGCATAGCAATGCACCACCAGCGGCCGCGACCGATCCCATTGGCAGGCGAAATCGAGCAGGTTCAAGACATGCTCCTCGCCCGGCATGGTCATGCCCTCCTGCGCCACCGCAATGTCATGCATGACCAGATGCAGATGGTTTTCCCTGGTGATCGAGGCCGGTCGCATCACCTCCGTTCCGGCAGCGAGCAGCGAAAGAAGCCGCCCGGCCCCGGTCTTCGTTACCGTTTCCTCGACTTTGGACAGCGAGCAGACGTGGATCATTGGGTAGTTTCTCCCTTGGCATCATCGTCGCGCCGCGAGGCCCAGCCGGCAAGTGCGGATTCGAGCCGCCGCCATTCTTCATCGGCTCCCGGCAGGCCGGCGCGCAGCACATCCGGACGATCGGCGAAATGCCGAAGCAGGATGCCGCGCTGGCCGAGCACCGAAAACAGGCCGGCGGCGCCCGCCAGCCTGATATAGCGGAACAACGCGGTGCCACCGGCGACAGGCACGCCGAAGCGGCCGAACAGCGTATCGAGCCGCGCAGCGTCCTCGGCCAGACGGCGCCGCATCCCGGCCTGCCAGCCGGTATCGGCAAGCGCCCTTATGCCATATTCGAGCGCCGGCCCGGCAACCGCCCATGGCCCGAATTGCGCCTCCAGCCGCTCGACCGTCAGCGCATCGGCCAGTGCAAAGCCAAGCCGCAGGCCGGCCAGGCCGAAGAACTTGCCGAACGAACGCAGCACGACGATGCCGCCCTGGTCGACGTCGCCGGCCAGGCTTTCGCTGCGCGGGCCGACATCCATGAAGGCCTCGTCGACCACCAGCAGCCCACCTCTGGCGCGTAATGTCCCGGCAAGTCGAAGCAATCTTTCGCGCTCGACGACGCGCCCGTCCGGGTTGTTGGGATTGACGACGACGGCAAGGTCGGCCGCCGCCAGGGCTTCGAAATCATCGACTTCAGCCGCCGCATGGCCGGCGATCGCCGCTGCCCGCCGATGCTCGGCATAAGTCGGCCCGAGCACCAGCGCCGTGCCCGGGCTGACCAGCGAAGCGACGCGCGGCAACAGGATCTGCGTGCCGGGCGCCGCTGCGACATTCGCCGCCGACGGGGCGCCATAGGCGCTTGCCGCGCGTTCAGCCAAGTCGCGGCTGCGCGCTGTTTCCGGCAATCGCGACAGGGCGGTGGCGGGCAAATCGAAAAGCGGGTAGGAGTGCGGATTGATCCCGGTCGAGAGGTCGACGAAAGGCAGCGGCGCGTGAGGGAAAAGCGCCCTCGCCCGGCCAAGGCTTCCGCCGTGGTCCACTGCCGCCGTCACTCCATCAAGAGACTTCATGCCGATCCTGATCACTTTCCTGTCGCTGGCCATCGAACTTGTACTCGGCTACCCGGCCCGGCTCTTCGATGCCATTGGCCATCCCGTCACCTGGTTCGGCAGGCTGATATCCTTTCTCGACCGCAGGCTCAACCGCGCCACTGATTCCGACGCCCACCGTCGCGGCTGGGGCGTCGTCGCGCTGCTGGTGATCGTGCTGGTGCCGGCCGCCCTCGCCCTCTGGCTCGAAACCTTGCTTTGGAGCATTCCCCTCGGCTTGTTGGTCACCTCAATCCTGGCGACGTCGCTGCTGTCGCAGAAGAGCCTGGCCGAGCATGTCGAAGCGGTCGCCGACGCACTCGACAGCGGCGGACTGGATATGGGCCGCATTGCCGTCTCGCGGATCGTCGGTCGCGACCCGGAAAAGCTCGACAGGGCCGCTGTCTGCCGCGCCGCGATCGAAAGCCTGGCCGAGAATTTCTCCGACGGTGTCGTCGCTCCGGCCTTCTGGCTCGGTATCGGCGGGCTCGCCGGCGGCGTCGCCTACAAGGCCGCCAACACCGCCGATTCGATGATCGGCCATCGCACCCCGCGCCACGAAGCCTTCGGCAGGGCGGCGGCGCGCTTCGACGATTGGATCAATCTGCCGGCGTCGCGGCTGACGGCGCTGCTGATCGTACTCGCCGCTTTTCTGGTCAAGGGCGCCGACGCCAAGGGCGCCTGGCACGCCGTGCGGCGCGATGCGAAAAAACACCGCTCGCCCAACGCCGGCTGGCCGGAAGCAGCGATGGCCGGCGCGCTCGGCCTGGCGCTCGCCGGCCCCCGTTCCTACGATGGCGTCATGGTCGAAGACGCGTTGATGGGCGAAGGCGGCCGGCGCGATGATGTCGAGAGCACCGACATCCGACGGGCCCTCAAACTCTACCGTGTCGCCGACTTACTGCTGATCGCGCTATTCGGCGTGGTCGCGATGGTTGTTATCTTGGCGTGATCTGCGCTCGAGATCGAGTGGAAACAAAAAACCCACCATGCGGCGGGTCGTTGGAGCCAATTAGCACCATACCGAAATTAGTAGCATAGCTGCCGGCACAAAGCAAGAACAAAATAAGGCTACGCCTCAAATAATCGCGTCAGGTCGGCGCCGCCCCTCACCCTTACCATTCCCGGGGCGAGCCGCTTCGTGCGGCTTTCCCTTCTCCCCTTCTTGTGGGAGAAGGTGGCCGCGAAGCGGCCGGATGAGGGGTGTTCCAGCTTGGCACCAAACAGCGCCCCGGCCAGCACCTCTCAACCGTCTTGGCGCTGCGCGCCAATCCACCTTCTCCCACAAGGGGAGAAGGAAGAAGAGGCGCCAGCAACACCCCTCAGAACTCGATCCCCTGCTGCGCCTTCACGCCGGCGGAGAAGTGGTGCTTGGTCACGCCCATCTCGGTGACCAGATCGGCCGCCTCGACCAATACCGGTTTGGCGTTGCGGCCGGTGACGACGACATGCAGGCCTTCGCGACGCGCCTTCAGCGCCGCGACCACCTTTTCGAGATCGAGGTAGTCGTAGCGCAGCGCGATGTTCAGCTCGTCGAGCACCACGAGGCTGATCGACGGCTCGGCCATCAGCTCCAGCGCTTTCGCCCAGGCAGCCTCGGCCGCCGCGATGTCGCGCTTCAGGTCCTGTGTCTCCCAGGTAAAGCCTTCGCCCATGGCGTGCCAGACGACACGATCGCCAAAACTAGCAAACGCGTCCTTCTCGCCGGTGTGCCATTTGCCCTTGATGAACTGAACGACGCCGACGCGCTTGCCATAGCCGAGCATCCTGAGTGCCAGCCCAAAGGCGGCCGTGGTCTTGCCCTTGCCCGGTCCGGTGTTGACGATCAGCAGCCCCTTCTCGACCGTCTTGGCCGCGACCTCTGCGTCCTGCACCGCCTTGCGCTTGGCCATCTTGGCGCGGTGGCGTTCCTCGTCCTTGGGATCGATAGTATCAGCCATGTCATTTCACCTTGAGCGGCAGCCCCGCCACCATCAAAAGCACGGTGCCGGCAACAGCCGCGACGTCCTGGTTCAGCCGGCCGGCGGCGTCGCGAAACCGTCTTGCCAGCGCATTGTCCGGCACGATGCCCTGGCCGACCTCGTTGGACACCACGAACCACGGCCCACGCGGCCGCGACAGCACATCGGCCAGCCTCCGGCATTCGGCCTCGACATCATGGTCGGCCAGCATGTGATTGGTCAGCCACAGCGTCAGGCAATCGATCAGCACCGGCTGGCCGTCAGGCAGCGCTCCGATCGCGCCGGCAAGGTCGAGCGGCGCATCGATGGTCGTCCAGCCGGCGCCGCGGCGCGAGCGGTGCAGCGCGATGCGCTGGCGCATCTCCTCGTCATAGGCTTGCGCCGTGGCGATATAGCTCCAAGGCGGCGGGCCGACCGTCACCAGGCTCTCAGCATGCGCGCTCTTGCCGGAGCGCGCACCGCCGATGACCAGGGTGAGTGCCCCGGCAGCGCGGTCAGGCAAAGCTGTCGCGCAGGCTGGTCGCCGTGCCCGTGAAGCGTCCGCGCACCACGGCGACGACCGCGCCGAGCACCAGCCAGAACACCAGATTGGTCAGCGTCACCGCCACCACGAACTGGTGGTGCAGGCCTTCCGGGATCGCCGTCTCGAAGCTATCGGGCTGCGGCGCGCCGACAATATGCGGCGCCACGATCAACGCTACGGCAAGGATCGCCAGCGGCAACCATCTGCGGAAGGCGATAAGGCCGAGCCCGGCGGCGGTCGCCACCACTGTTGCCCACCACCAGATCTGGCGTTGGACAAGGTCGGCCGCCGGCATCGCCGGCAGTTCCGGCGGCAGGCCGAGGCCCGGCGCCAGCGTGAACACGGCAAAGCCGGCAAGCCCCCAGAACAGGCCCTGGCGCCAGTTGCCGATGCCGCCGGCGAATTCCGAAACCGCAACCAGGACCAGCGCAAAGCCGATGCCGGTGACGATATTGGCAACGACGCTGAAGCCGAAGCGCTCGAAACCGTCGGCCGGCGCCCAGCCTTCGTCTTCCGCCGGAGCCATTGCTTCAGCCGGTGCCGGCGCGGCGCTGCTCATAGCCGTCGTGCCCGCGGCGTTTTCGGCCGGTGCCGCAGGTGCCGCGGCATGGTCATGGCCGCCGCCGGCCTGTTCGTAGACTTCCGCCTTCAGGATGAGCGGCACCGTGGCATAGGCTTGCATGCAGGCGAGAGCCACGCCGGCCACAAGCCCTGCGATCGCCGCGATGAACACGACGTTGCGAAACAGTGTCATGATGTCAGCCCCTTGTTAGTGGCAGGGAAAGCCCATCGAATGGCGATAGTCGTGCGCGGCATTGTGGACCGCATCGATATGCGAGAAGCCGACAAAGCCCATGACGAAAATGCCGAGGAATGCAGCAAGCGCCAGCTGCATGAGACGCGACTGCGAGGAGGCGGAAGCGCCGAGCGAAACGGAAGCGGTATTCATGTCTTGTCCTTTCGCCCTCCACCCGAGGGCATAGAAGTCAGTTTCCTGTCGCCGGCAGGTCTCCTGGCTCGCGGATCAGCGCCCTTCCCCACCTTCCCGAAGGCGAACCTTCAGTGGCATATGGAGAGGACTACCGCACACAGTTGCGGGGGCAGCCGCGGCATTGGGCAAACAACTTGCCCTAACCGCATTCCCTCTTGGTTCCAAACGGAACCGACGACATCAGCGACTATAGGCAGAATCGCCGCGCCCGGCAAACCAAATTCCGCCGGATCGTGTGGCGAATGCGCCGCCTCGCCAAGTTCGCAGACCGGCGCCGCGATTGACAATTTTCGCAGCCGGGTGTCGGCTGGCGGATGCGGAGGAAGCCGGCATGCAACCCAGCCCGAACAAGCGATCCCTACAACGGCCTGACGCGGCCCGAGCCGACGCTGCCGTCAAACAGCCTATTGGGACATCGCAGCCTATCAGCGCGATCTCGAGGCCATCTGGTATCGCAACTGGCTGCTCGTCTGCCGCGACGCGAAGCGCTCGCCGATCCGGCCGCCGATATCGACAACATCGTCGCGTTCGGTACCCAGGTGCTGGAGGAGGATGCTGATATCTGCGAGGTCAACCAGATGGGCCTGCGCTCGATGCGCCACAAGGCCGGCGTACTGATGCCCGAGGAATACGACTTGCACCGCTTCCACAACTGGGTGCGCGAGCGCCATGCGGCGCTCACACATCAAAGCGATTTGGGCAGATAGCGCCAGGTGACGAAGCCGCAGGCCACCGCCAGCAGGCCGAGCGTCGCGAAAACAGCGCCCAGTCCGAAAAACGCCAGCACGCCGGCCAAAGGCTTTCCGGCTCTGGCCTAAAGCAGCTCTGATGCCGACCGGCGCCAACACGACGCAAGGCCCTGCTTCTTTTGACGGTGGCAACCGTGATAGTCGTCTTGCCGGGGCTGAACCAAGACAGCGAGACCATGAGCATCGACACGCCGAGCGCAGCCGTTCAGGATCAACCGAAGTCGAAGCGCATCGCCGCTATCGACATTGCACGCGGCATCGCTTTGCTTGCCATGGCGAGCTATCATTTCACCTGGGACCTCGAATTCTTCGGCTACACCGATCCCGGCCTCACCGCCTTCGGCTGGTGGAAAATCTACGCGCGCTGCATCGCCTCGAGCTTCCTGTTCCTGGTCGGCATCAGCCTCTATCTCGCCCATGGCAAGAAAATCCGCTGGACCGGCTTCTGGAAGCGCTTCGCCATGGTTGCCGGGGCAGCGCTCGCAATATCGCTGGTCACCCGCATCGCCACGCCCGACGGCTTCATCTTCTTCGGCATATTGCACGAGATCGCGCTCGCCAGCCTGCTCGGCCTGGCGTTCCTGCGCCTCCCGGCGCTACTGACGCTTGCCGTGGCGGCCCTCGCTATTGCCGCGCCTTTCTACCTGCGATCTGAGCTTTTCGATCATCCGGCTTTGTGGTGGGTCGGCCTGTCGGCGACCAACCCGCGCTCCAACGACTACGTTCCACTGCTGCCCTGGTTCGGCGCCGTACTTGCCGGCATCGCGGTTACCAAGCTCGCCGCCACCTCCGGCGCGCTGACGCGGCTGTCGGCCTTGGCGCCTGGCCGCTGGGCAAATCCGCTGGTCTTCATCGGCCGGCACAGCCTTGCCTTCTACCTGATCCATCAGCCGGTGCTGATCGGCTCGGTCTGGCTGTTTTCGCAATTCATGCCGGCGCAGGCCGAAACCAGGGAGGTGAGTTTTCTGAAATCCTGCCAGATATCCTGCGAGCAGGCACGCGACACCGAGTTCTGCTCCAGCTATTGTGCCTGCATGCTGGACACTCTCCAGGGCGAAGCCTCGCTTGACCGGCTCTACAGCGACGACCAGTCCCCGGAGTGGAAGGCGCATATTGGCGAGCTCGCCGGCACCTGCACCGCCCAAACCGAGGCGGCGGAACCGGGAACGCGCTAATCGAGGGAGGACAATAATGAGCGACAGTCACCCGAAACCCGTGCAGCAAAATCCTGGGCAGCCGAAGCTGGGGCACATCCCATGGCCGCCGCTGATCTATATCGCTGCCATCATCGTCAGCGTCGCGCTAGGGCTGTTCTATCCGCTGCCGTGGATCGGCGATCTTCTCGGCGACATCCTGTTCGCCGCCGGCCTTGTGGGGTTGGTGGCGGTTGCCGCGCTCTGGTTCACGGCAATCCGCACCATGATCCGCGCCAAGACGACGCTCAACCCGAACGGCGTGCCTGACCATCTGGTGACCACCGGACCCTTCGCCGTCAGCCGCAACCCGATCTACCTCGCCAACACGCTGCTGCTGGTCAGCCTCGCCTTTGTCACTGGGATCGCCTGGTTCCTGCCGCTGGCAGTCATCGCGGCGTTCCTGACGCAGAAGCTGACGATCGAGAGCGAGGAGAAGGTGCTGACGGCCAAATTCGGCAAGAAATACCGGGACTACGCCAAAAGGGTGCGGCGCTGGATTTGAGCCGAGGCTGACACCGGCTTAGGTGGTGACGCCGAGCTCCACCAGCCGCTCGACGCAGGATTCCTCGGCCTGGTCGAGCTCTGCCAGGGTCTCTTCGAGGTCGCGGCGTTTCTGGCGAAGATCCTCGCGCTTTTCCTCGATGCGCTTGATCATCAGCTTGAGCTGGCCTACCTCGCCGGGCGGCTCCCTGTACATCTGGATGATCTCGCGGATCTCGTTGATCGAGAAGCCGAGCCTTTTTCCCCGCATGATCTGGCGGATGAGATGCCGGTCCGACGGACGGAACAGCCGCGTGCGGCCGCGTCTTACCGGCTGCACCAGCCCTTCGTCCTCGTAGAAGCGCAACGTCCGCGTCGACACGTCGAATTCGCGGGTCAGTTCCGTGATCGAATAATATTCCCGCATCGTCACTCCAATGCCCCGGCCACGCCGCGAGTTCCAACTGGCCGGCGCCGCCAGCGCCCAGGCGCGTACCAGAATCGGCGGACAAGGCACCTTTCAAAGCCTCGCATGGCATTTACGTAAAAGTCAACTGAGGTGACGTTCAGCGCACGCCGAACCACCATGTGGCGAGCCCGAGAAAGGCAAAGAAACCGACGACATCGGTGACCGTGGTGACGAAAACCGCCGAAGCCACAGCCGGATCGATCTTGAAGCGGTCGAGCAGCAGCGGGATAAGGATGCCCGCCAGAGCCGCCACGAACATATTGATGATCATCGCAGCCGCAATGATGCCGCCGAGATTGCGATCGTGGAACCAGGCAGCAGCCACGAGGCCGATCAGGATGGCAAAGATGATGCCGTTGATGAAGCCCACCCCGATTTCGCGGCGGATGATGCGGCCGGCATTGTAGATGTCGAGGTCCCTGGTCGCCAGCGCCCGCACCGTGACCGTCATGGTCTGCGAGCCGGCATTGCCGCCCATGCCGGCGACGATCGGCATCAGCACCGCCAGCGCCACGATATGCTCGATGGTGCGGTCGAACAGGCCGATCACCGAGGCCGCCAGGAAAGCCGTCAAAAGATTGACCAGCAGCCACGGCACGCGCGAGCGCGAGGTCGAAAAGATGCTGTCCGAGAGTTCTTCGTCGCCGACGCCGCCCATGCGCAGCAGATCTTCCTCGGCCTCCTGCTGGATGACGTCGACGACGTCGTCGATGGTCAGCACGCCGACCAGCCGCTCGTTCTCGTCGACGACGGCGGCGGACAGGAGATCGTATTGTTCGAATTCGCGTGCCGCCTCCTCCTGGTCCATGGTGGCCGGGATGGCATGCCTGGTCTCATGCATGACCTCTTCGACCTTGACCGAGCGCTTGGTACGCAGGATCTGGTCGAGGTCGATGGCGCCGAGCAGCTTAAAGCTCGGATCGATGACGAAGATCTGGCTGAAACGGTCGGGAAGATTGTTGTCCTCGCGCATATAGTCGATGGTCTGGCCGATCGTCCAGAACGGCGGCACCGCGACGAACTCGGTCTGCATGCGGCGGCCGGCGGTCTCTTCGGGATAGTCAAGCGAACGCCGCAGCCTGATCCGCTCGGTGAACGGCAGCTGCGACAGGATCTCGTCCTGGTCCTCCTGGTCGAGGTCTTCGAGAATGTAGACCGCGTCGTCGGAATCGAGATCCTGCACCGCCTGGGCGATCTGCGCATTGGGCAGACTGTCGACGATGTCGCGGCGGATCGCCTCGTCAACCTCGGTCAGCGCGGAAAAATCGAAATCCTTGCCCAGCAATTCGACCAGCGCGCGTCGCTGTTCCGGGTGCAGGGCCTCGAGCAGGTGGCCGAGTTCCGACTGGTGCAGATCGTCGACTTCGCGCTTCAGCGTCAGCGTATCGCGATCGGCGATCGCGGCACCGATCTGGGCGAGGAACGACGACAGGATGACGCCGTCCTCGTCATAGATGTCGGCGCGGCGCTCCTCAGCCGCCCTGGCGCCGGTCATCTGTTCGTCCTGGCCTTCCACCAGCGCCTCCCGCCATCGGATTTCCGGATAAGGTGCCTGTCAGGTCTAGACCATGATCCTGACAATCGGAATCGATTTTGCGAAAGGACCATGCACAACGACAAATTGCTACAGCGCCGTTCGCGCGTCCAAACGACGCGGCGCATACCGGATGGTAGGAGGAGAGGACGTTCTACAAACCTGCGGCGCTGCAAACCTTCGCGGCGGCAGGTAAAGGGCAGCGTATCTCCCCGCCCCGGTCAACCAGATGGGCAGATCGACACTGATTCAAAAACGGCGAGGCCGAAGGTGCGACGGCCTCGCTGGATATTGGACTTAACGGCTTCCCGATCAGGCGGCGTGGCGCTTGGCCTCAGCCGCATAGCGGTCCAGGAGACCGCTCCAGCCACCCTCCGATTCGAAGGCCTCGCGCATCGCCTCTGCGGTTTCGCCCATGTTCTCCAGAAGCCTGTGCTCGAGTTCCACGCGCGTCGCGTTCTCGCCGAGCGCGACAAAGCGGATCTCGACTTCGGTCAGCAATGCCGGATCGTAGCGCCAGCCGGCTCCAATGCGCCAGGCGAGCGTCAGCCTCGACGGCGGATCCCAGGCGAGAACCTCGCCCCAATCGCATTGTGACCCATCCTCGTCGATCTCGTACCAGCGGCCGCCGGCTTTCGGTTCGATCACCGCGGTCGTCAGGGCGGATTTGCCGATCGAGTGCGAAGCCGGCCACCAGCGCCCGAATCCTGTGGTGAACACATCGAATGCCTTGTCGAGCGGCACCTCCACCGTCACCGACTTCCTGACCGGCGCGGGCTTGATCATGGTCGTCATTTCCTCTTCTCCTTGCTGTTGTCGACTTCCCGTTTGAAGGCGTCGAGCGCATCGCCCCACATGCGGTCGAGCCAGGCACGCATCTCGCCGAGCCCATGCGGGTCGAGATGATAGATGTTGCTGGCACCTTTCGGCTCTGCGCGGACCAGCCGGGCTTCCTTCAAGACCTTGAGGTGCTGCGATACCGCCGGCTGCGAGACCGGAAGCACTCGCGTCAGATCTATGACCGAGCGTGGCCGATCGGCGATGAGCTCGAACACCTTGCGGCGCGTCGGATCGGCCAAGGCCACCATTCCTGCATAATCATAAATCATGACTTATGATAAGCTAAAACTTATGATAAGTCAACCGAGGGCGTGGCGGGCCCGTGTTCAAGCAACCGGCCGGCTCGGCCCCGAGGCTCCGGGGCAATTCCTTCACGCGGGGGCATGGACAGCGATGCGGATGCAAGACTGCTCAGGGAATCGATCCACCGCATGCGGGCCGGCCGGCAAATGTCGACCACCGGGGAAAAGTAAACCTGGCGGCAAGGTTTTTACCTTACCGGTGTATGTGTCTCTCCGGCGAAACGTTAAGAACAGGTAAATTGGTTTGGCCCTAACCACGGAAGCCTCTCGCTACAGGCCCTCCGCCATATGGCAATTGCGGCTCTCCTTGTTCATGGCGACATACGTTTTAGGCGCATCTGGATTATATCCAGAAATATTCTATACGTCCGCCTTAATCTATTCTCACAAGTTTCTTGTTGGCATTCCGGTGTTGTTTATCGGTGGCGTCTGCTGTGCCGCGCTAATCCATGGCCGGCGGCAACCGGTTCGCTACGCACTGGATTTGGTTCAAGGGCGCTGGCGCGGTTGTCTGCTGGTGCTGCTGTTCTTCTTTGCCAGCTTGACCGCGTTCTCTACCTACAAGATCGCCATCCCGTCCGTCGTCCCATACTATGCCGACAACTGGTTGGCCGACGCTGATGAATGGCTGCACGGGATGCCGCCATGGGAGATCGTCCATAAGCTCGACAGCAACAATTGGTCGTTCGTCGTCTTCAACAGCTATGAAGTCATTTGGTTTTACCAGTGGTTCGGCGCCATCCTTTTCGTGTCGCTCTGGTCCGACGAGATTGCCCGCATCCGCTATCTCTGCGCAGCAGCGCTGACGTTGTCCGTCCTCGGAACGGTCTTGGCCCTGGCGCTGGCATCGGTCGGACCGGTTTACTACCACCACTTTGTCGGCGTGGATCGCTTCCACGGATTGAATGCGGCCTTGGACAGGCTGGACCATAGTTACATGGTGCGGGAACCCGCGGCATATCTCCTGATGGCTTACCAAAGCGGCCGGCCAAGTCTTGGCGGCGGCATCTCGGCCATGCCAAGCATGCATGTCGCCTTTGCCGCATTGAACGCCTATTTGCTGTCATCGATCAATCGCTGGCTTGGCGTTCTGGGTTGGACCTTTGCAGCCCTGATCCTGTACGGATCGGTGTTCACTGGCTGGCACTATGCCGTGGACGGCTACGCATCGATCGTTGTTGTGTCGGTGATTTGGTGGGCGACCGGACGCCTGGTGCGCGAATAGTTATGTGCGCTTGTCGATAGATGGCCATGCCTGCCGATGGCCACTTCGCATAAGCCAAACTCGCGACCGCAATCAGGCAAAAAGCACGTGCCCCGACAAGGACGCTCCCTGCCGTGCTCGAATTCAACGGGCAAGAGATTCCGCTTTCGAATTTGATGGTGCGGTCGAGATGCAGCGCCGCAACGCCTCCCGCGTTGATTTTAAGCCATTTTTCTACGATTCCGTGGCGATTTGTATTGAGGATGGTTCGGCAGCGGCAAAGCATGTAGTTCCAGCCAGCCACCATCGGCAGGCAGCTGGCAGCCTTGCCATCACATCCTCCTCTGACGAACACCTAGTACGGTCAACCCTTAGCTGCCGCGCCGCGCCGCTCGAGCGCGGTCTTGCGGATGGTTTCTGCGATCTCCGGGCTGCTGCTGCACAGCATCTGGAAATCCGCCGAGTGTAGCGACAGGAGTGAGACCACCGTTGTGGCGCTGACGGTCGCCGAGCGTGGTTCGCCGGTGATCAGCGCCATCTCGCCGAAGAAGGCGCCAGGGCCCAGCTCCACCGGGTTCGGCGTCGCGACGCTGACGCGCCCCTCCACGACGAAGAACATCTGGTCACCGGTCTCGCCATTGCGGCAGATCACAGCGCCCGCCGGCACGATGCGAGGTCGTAATGCGCGCACGATCTCGACTAGTGTGGCCGGGCCGAGCTTCTGAAACAGCGGCACGGCGGCGACCAATTGCCAATTGCGGACGAAATCCTCGCGACGGACTTCTTGATAAAAGCCGGTGGCAAGAATGCCAGCCCAGAGCGCGAAGATGCCGATGCCACTCATCATGACCGCCCCGGCAAGGACGCGGCCGGTGAAGCTTTCCGGAATAGCGTCGCCATAGCCGGTGGTGGACAGCGTGACCACCGCCCACCACATTGCCTGGGGGATGCTGCCGAACTGTTGCGGTTGGACGTCGCGCTCGATGACATAGGCTGCGAGCGCAAAACCGAAAAGAACGATGCCGAAGACCGTGGCGACGCCGATCAGGTTGCGCGCTTCGTTGGTCAGGATTCTGCCCAGCAGCGGGAAGAAAGTTGAGTCGCGCAGCGGTTTCAGCAGCCAGACAGCACAGTAGAGGCTCCGGTCGGGCGTGCCGACGAGCAGAAATGCGGCGAGTGGAACCAAAACCGCGAGCACATCAATGGCGATTGCCGGCGTCCTGTCCCGAACGTCTCCCGCCCGGCGCTTGAGCAGTTTCTCGGCCAATTCCAGGAGATAGACGCCCCAAATGACCGCGAGCACGGCAGCCAAAGCCAGTCTGCTTCGTCCGGACAGGTCCGGTGTCGTGAGCGTAGCCACCGCCACAAGCCCAGTCGCAGCCAGCACCGCGTTGAGCGGCGCGTAAATTCTTAGGAAAGGCAGTACCGACATTCTATGCCCACGAGCGGATACTACCCGCCAGAATAGGATGCCTTCAAGGCAAGCGCAAAGGGGCTTATTTTCGCTGCGATCGTCGCTGGACCATAGGCCATGAACCATCCGATCAGCGTCGAGATCGAGCTGCCCCTCGAACCACACCCAGCGCCGGCTCGTTCTGGGTTGGACCTTTGCAGCCCTGATCCTGTACGGATCGGTGTTCACTGGCTGGCACTATGCCGTGGACGGCTACGCATCGATCATTGTTGTGTCGGTGATCTGGTGGGCAACCGGACGCTTGGTGCGCGAATAGTTTGCACGCCAACCGCATAGATGGCTCCGCGCGCCGATTGCTTCTTCACTGGGCCACATTCGTGATCGCAACCAGGCAAAAAGCCTCGCGCCCCGACAAGGACGCTCCCCGCCGTGCTCGAATTCAACGGGTTAGAGGTTCCGCTTTCGAATTTAATGGTGCGGTCGAGAAGACTCGAACTTCCACGGGTTGCCCCACAGCGACCTCAACGCTGCGCGTCTACCAATTCCGCCACGACCGCACGTGGTAGGAGCCGGAACCAACCGGCCCGCGGCGTGTAGCAAATCGTTTCCGGTGAAACAAGTGCGCGGCCAGCAATAATCGGCCGGACATCGGCATAACTGTTCAAGGGCCGAACGTGCCGGAACTGGACGTTTGTACCGATTGCCGCCATATGAGTGGCGAGACGAGATATCATGACAGAACGCAGCCAGATCGCCACGTCGTTCCTGCCCTTGCCCGGCTCGGCGCCGGTCGAATGGCGCATCGAGCCGGGGCTCACCGCCTATCCCGATGCGCTCGCCGTGATGGAGGCGCGCGCCGAGGCAATCCGCAGCGGCGCCGCCGGCGAGATGGTCTGGCTGGTCGAGCACCCGCCGCTCTACACCGCCGGCACCAGCGCCCGCATCGAGGACCTGATCGAGCCGGACCGTTTCCCGGTCTTTGCCGCCGGGCGTGGCGGCGAATACACCTATCATGGGCCGGGCCAGCGCGTCGCCTACGTCATGCTCGACCTGAAGCGGCGGCGCGAGGATGTCCGCGCCTTCGTCGCCGCACTCGAACAATGGATCATCGGCTCGCTGGCCGCCTTCAACGTACGCGGCGAACGCCGCGAGGACCGCGTCGGCGTCTGGGTGGTTCGGCCGGACCGCCCCGCTTTGCCCGACGGCTCGGCGGCCGAGGACAAGATCGCCGCCATCGGCATCAGGCTGAGGCGCTGGGTGAGCTTTCACGGCATCGCCATCAATGTCGAGCCGGACCTTAGCCATTTCAGCGGCATCGTGCCGTGCGGCGTCCAGGATCACGGCGTCACCAGCCTTGTCGACCTCGGCCTTTCCGTGACCATGGCCGACCTCGACCTGGCGCTGAAATCCGCTTTCGAGGACGTGTTCGGGCCCGCCGCGGTGTCGCCTGTCGAAGTTTCCCGCAAGGCCGGCTGAAACACTCGCCCAATGCCTGCGCCAATATGCGAAGGCGGCCCTCGCTCATCAGCATGAGGCCGCCCTTGAGCTCAATCCTCACATCGCGCCGATCCAGATTGCCATGGAAATGAGGAACGTGCTCATGCACACCAGCGAGACGACATCCTGAACAAGATCGGTCATAACTCTCTCCTGTTGTTAGTATGTTCGTATTTTGTTCTAATTTTGTTCGAATGTCAACGATCGCAGTCCGGGCGTCACCGGAATTGCGCTCGGTCATTTCGACAGGGTTAAGAAACGGTTGAGAGGGAGATGCCGAGCGTTTCGGGGCCGACAGGCGCGCGAAAGCGGCGGGACGGCGCACCGCAGCTCGCAGGCCGTCATCGCCTCAATTGCAGCGCACTCTAAAGCGGCACGACCTTGCCGTCGGCCAGCGTCACGCGGCGGTCCATGCGCGAGGCGAGCTCGTGATTGTGGGTGGCGATGAGCGCCGCCAGGCCCGATTGCCGGACCAGTGCTGCCAGCGCCTCGAACACATAGGAAGCAGTCACCGGGTCGAGATTGCCGGTCGGCTCGTCGGCCAAAAGCACCAGCGGCGCATTGGCGACGGCACGCGCAATGGCGACCCGCTGCTGCTCGCCGCCGGAGAGCTCGGAGGGGCGATGCTGTGCCCGCTTGCCGATCTGCATATAGTCGAGCAATTGCGCCGCCCGTTCGGCCGCCTCCTTGCGCGGCAGCCCTTTTATCAGCTGCGGCATCATGATGTTTTCCAGCGCAGAAAACTCAGGCAACAAATGATGGAACTGGTAGACGAAGCCGACGTCGTTGCGGCGGATCGCCGTGCGTTCGTCGTCGGAAAGCCGGCCGCAGGCGCGCCCCGCCAGGATCACGTCGCCGGCGTCCGGTCGCTCCAGCAGCCCGGCGGTGTGGAGCAACGTCGACTTGCCGGTGCCCGACGGCGCCACAAGCGCCACCATCTCGCCACGCTTCAGCGAAAAATCGGCGCCGTTCAGGATGGTCAGCTTGCGCGGCCCCTGCACATAGTGCCGCTCGACGCTCTTCAGCTCGATAATGGCCTCGGCCGTCATTCGTACCTCAGCGCTTCGACCGGATCGAGCCTGGCTGCGCGCCACGCCGGAAACAGCGTCGCCAGGAACGACAGCGCCAATGCCATGAGAACGACCGAGATCGTCTCGCTGGCATCCATGCGGGCAGGCAACTGGCTGAGGAAATAAAGCTCGGGATTGAACAGCCTCTCGTCGGCCAGCCAGGAGAAGAACTGGCGGATGCGCTCGACGTTGAGGCAGATTACGATGCCGAGCAGCACGCCGGCGATGGTGCCGACAACGCCGATCGCAGCCCCGGTCATCAGGAAGATGCGCAGGATCGCGCCGCGCGTGGCGCCCATGGTGCGCAGGATGGCGATGTCGTGGCCCTTGTCCTTCACCAGCATGATCAGGCCCGAAATGATGTTGAGCGCCGCCACCAGCACGATCAGCGTCAGGATCATGAACATGACGTTGCGCTCGACCTGCAGCGCGTCGAAGAACGTCTTGTTACGCTCCCGCCAATCGACAAGGCTGATCGGCCGCTGCGCCGCCTCTTCGACCTTCGGCTTCAGCGCGTCGATATTGTCGGGATTGTCGGCGTAGATCTCGATCGTCTGCGCCCGCCCGTCCATGTTGAAGTAAAGCTGCGCTTCGGAAAACGGCATGTAGACGATGGAGCTGTCATATTCCGACATGCCGACCTCGAAGATCGCGGTTATCGGATAGCCTTTCATGCGCGGCGTCGTGCCGAGCGGCGTGATGTCGCCCTCGGGCGAGATCAGCGTGATGGTATCGCCGAGCACAAGGCCGAGATTCTCGGCCATGCGGCTGCCGATGGCGACGCCCTCGCCGGTGTCGAAGCCGACGATCGAGCCCTCCTTGATGTTGTTGGCGACGATGGTGATCTTGCCGAGATCCTCGCCGCGTATACCGCGCACCAGCGCGCCGGTGCCGCCGCCGACATTGCCTTGCGCCAGCACCTGCCCGTCGATCAGCGGAATGGCATATTTGACGCCGGGCACGCCGTTGATGCGGCCGGCGACCTGGTCATAGTCCTCCAGCGGCATGTCGAGCGGCTGCACGATCAGGTGCCCGTTGACGCCAAGGATGCGCGTCAAAAGTTCGGCGCGAAAGCCGTTCATGACCGCCATGACGACGATCAGCGTGGCAACGCCCAGCATGATGCCGAGGAAAGAGATCGAGGCGATCACCGAAATCACCGTCTCCTTGCGGCGCGAGCGCAGGTAGCGCCACGCCACCAAGCGCTCGAAGCCGGAAAAAGGCCCGGCGCCCGATGGTCTTGCTGCCGCCGCTTCGTTCATGCCGCGGCACCGAAGCGCTGCTTCACGTCCGCGATCGGCAGCGTCTCGCGTTTGCCGGTCCTGCGGTTCTTGATTTCGACCTCGCCGGCGGCGACACCACGCGGCCCGACGATCACCTGCCACGGGAGCCCGATCAGGTCGGCGGTGGCGAACTTGCCGCCCGGCCGCTGGTCGGTGTCGTCGTAGAGCACCTCCTTGCCGGCGGCGGCAAAGGCGGCATTCAGCTCGCCGCAGACGCGGTCGCATTCGGCATCGCCAACCTTCATGTTGATCAGGCCGACATCGAACGGTGCCACCGCCTCCGGCCAGATGATGCCGTTATCGTCATGGCTGGCCTCGATGATCGCCGCGACCAGCCTGGACGGGCCGATGCCGTAGGAACCGCCAGAAACGAAATGATCCTTGCCGTCCGGCCCGGTCACCTTGGCGCCCATCGGCTTGGAATATTTGTCGCCGAAATGGAAGATATGCCCAACCTCGATGCCGCGCGCCGAGACCCGGTCGCTCGCGGGCACCTTCTCCCACGCCGCCTCGTCATGCATCTCGTCGGTGGCGGCATAGGGCGTCGTCCACGTCTTGACGATGCCGCCGATCTCGGCGTCGTTCGAAAAATCCGTGTCGGCGCCGGGCACTGCCAGCGAAAGATAATCGCGATGGCAGAACACCTGGCTCTCGCCGGTGTCGGCCAGGATGATGAACTCATGGCTGAGGTCGCCGCCGATCGGCCCGGTGTCGGCGCGCATCGGGATGGCCTGCAGCCCCATGCGCGTAAACGTCCTGAGATAGGAAACGAACATGCGGTTATAGGCGGCCTTGGCGCCTTCATAATCGAGGTCGAAGGAATAGGCGTCCTTCATCAGGAACTCGCGCGAACGCATGACGCCGAAGCGCGGGCGCACCTCGTCGCGAAACTTCCACTGGATGTGATAGAGGTTGAGCGGCAGGTCCTTGTAGGACTTGACATAGGAGCGGAAGATCTCGGTGACCATCTCCTCGTTGGTCGGCCCGTAGAGCATATCGCGGTCTTGCCGGTCCTTGATGCGCAGCATCTCCTTGCCGTAGTCTTCATAGCGGCCGCTTTCGCGCCACAGCTCGGCCGATTGGATGGTCGGCATCAGGATTTCGAGTGCGCCGGCGCGATTCTGCTCCTCGCGAATGATCCGGCAGACCTTGTCCAGCACCCGCTTGCCGAGCGGCAGCCAGGAAAAGCTGCCCTGCCCCTGCTGGCGGATCATGCCGGCGCGCAGCATCAGCCGATGCGAGACGATCTCAGCCTCGCGCGGATTTTCTTTGAGGATGGGCAGGAAATAGCGCGACAAACGCATGAACTGGGTCCGTGAGAGAGGATGGCGGCGCCGGAATCGGCGCAGCGCAGGCTTGCTTGCCCCGGCTTCATAGCCATTTCATGGCGGAATGGAAACCCGGCCCAGGCGCTGCACAGGCGCCGCAATTGCCGCACGCGGCTTGCTGGGCGTTTCGCAAGCAACGCCTGCCGTACTATTGTGCACTGCAGCACGAGATTGCCTGTTTCTGGGCAAAATTCTTCGTGACATTTTCACCCGCCTTAGGCTAGTGTGCCCCCATAACCGAGAGGGTAGAGAAAAATCTGCCCTCCTACGCGGTCAAAGTCTTGGGAGGATGCGATCTAGGCGCGGTAACTCGCTGCCGCCGGACACCGGAAACAGATCGGACGCGTTTAAATTGCAAGGCCTCGCGCCTTGCATTTTTTTTGTGCAATCATCTGGTTAGCACGACAGATTATCAAACCACATGACGTTGCGTCAGCCCAAACCCGCCCCGGCCTTTACTTTGGGTTGACCTTGCTGGCTCAGCTTGATTTCAGAGCCTCAGCTAGGCTGGGATAGTCGGACACGATAGGTAGCCGGCTAATGCGCTGGGCTCTGGTTGAAATCCGGCACGATGTGCGGGATGTCGTCGATACCGAGGCCAAGCCCTCTCGTGATGCCGTAGAAGATACCCATGAGGACCAGCGTGGCGATCGTCGTGCGCAGCGCGGCGCGCAGCATGTGCGGTCCGCGCGGTGCGCTCGGAACCGTGCCAAGCGTCACGTCCCGATCCTCGTCCTGCGTCCGCATGCTGAACGGCAGGACGGCGAACAACACCACCCACCATGTGGCGAAGAACAGGGCGATAAACGAAACCCAACTCATGCTTGCTCCAGTTCGACCAGCGTGCCGAAGAAATCCTTGGGGTGCAGAAACAATACCGGCTTGCCATGTGCGCCGATCTTCGGATTGCCGTCGCCGAGCACGCGCGCGCCGCTGGCCTTGAGACGGTCGCGCGCCGCAACAATGTCATCCACCTCATAGCAGACATGGTGCATGCCGCCGGACGGATTCTTCGCGAGGAATGCGGCGATCGGCGAGGCTTCGCCGAGCGGCTCGAGCAACTCGATCCTGGTGTTGCCGACATCGACGAACACCACCGTAACGCCATGCTCCGGCAGCGCCTGCGGCGCGGTCACGCGCGCGCCAAGCGTATCGCGATAGACCGCCGCGGCCGCGGCCAGATCCGGCACCGCAAGCGCGACATGGTTGAGGCGTCCGAGCATAGAGTACTCCCGGGTTAGGGGAGTAGGGGAGTAAGGCAGTAAGGGAGTAGGGAAAAACTGGATCTAGAAGTGCATCTGTTTGCGCTCCTACTTCCTACTTCCCTACTCCCTTACTGCCCTACTCCCCTACTCCCTTGTTCGTCACCTCGTGACGAACACCGTCACCAGCGGCTTCTTGCCCCAGGCTTCGTTGGCCGCGCCCCGCCCCCCCGCGGGCCCCCCCCGCGGGGCCCCGGGGGGGGGGTTTTTGGGGGGGGGGGGGGGGGGGGGCGCCGGGGCCCTTGGGGGGGGGGGCCTAAGG
>NZ_JAMYLG010000017.1:0-108032 GCF_040317865.1 Mesorhizobium sp. M1365 | reverse complement strand
GCAAACGCGATTGCCGGTGAAAAGCCCGATTGCCTTATCACCATCGACAGTCCGGATTTCTCGCTGCGCGTCGCCAAGAAGGTGCGTGCCGCCGATCCGACTATCCCGATCGTCCACTATGTCTGCCCGAGCGTGTGGGCGTGGCGGCCGGGCAGGGCGGCGGCGATGAAGCCATATGTCGATCACATTCTTTGCATCCTGCCGTTCGAGGTGAAGGAACTCGCTCGCCTGGGCGGGCCGCCCGGCACCTATGTCGGGCATCGCCTTGCACACGATCCGGGCATAATCAGTGCCGCCAGGGCGCAGGCGCAGCCGCGTGACCTGTCCGCAGATCACGTCAAAACGTTGCTTGTACTGCCAGGTTCGCGTCGCGGCGAGGTGCGGCGCCTGGTTGGGCCGTTCGGCGAAACGCTGTCGATCCTGCGGGCGCGCGGGCACCGCTTGCGCCTGCTGTTGCCGACGGTGCCGCACGTCGCCGACCTGGTCAGGACCTCGGTCGCGAGCTGGGACGAGAAGCCGGAGATCATCCTTGATGCCGAACGCAAATGGCAGGCCTTCGGCAAGGCGGATGCGGCGCTGATCGCGTCGGGGACGGTATCGCTGGAACTGGCACTGGCGGGTGTGCCAATGATCTCCTGCTACCGGCTCGATCCGGTCATGCGCATGGCGCAGCCGCTGATCAAAGTATGGAGCGCAGCCTTGCCCAATCTCATTGCCGACCGACCGGTTGTGCCGGAACACTACAATCAATATGTGCGGCCGCATTATCTGGCGCGGCAGTTGGAAGCGCTGTGCTCCGATACCGCCTACCGCACCTGGCAGAAGCATGGTTTTGCCGACATTGCCGGGCGTATGGCAACCGCCAAGCCGTCAGGCGAGATTGCCGCGGGGGTGGTGATGGGGATGGTGAGGAAGTGAGTGAATTATGAATTGTGAATAGTGAATTGTGAATAGCGGTTTCTATGGACAGGGAGCGACGCTTCGCTACTCCCATTCACCATTCACCATTCACCATTCACCATTCACCATTCACCATTCACCATTCACCACCTTCACCGCTTCGCGATTGGCACGTAGTCCCGTTCCGGCGCGCCGGTATAGAGCTGGCGCGGGCGACCGATCTTCTGGTGCGGATCCTCGATCATCTCCTTCCACTGCGCGATCCAGCCGACGGTGCGGGCGACCGCGAACAGCACGGTGAACATGGTGGTGGGAAAGCCCAGCGCCTTCAGCGTGATGCCGGAATAGAAATCGACGTTCGGATAGAGCTTCTTCTCGATGAAATAGGAATCGGTCAGTGCGATCCTTTCCAGCTCCATGGCGATGTCGAGCAGTGGATCGTCCTTGATGCCGAGCTCGCCCAGGACCTCGTGCGCGGTCTTCTGCATGATCTTGGCGCGCGGATCGTAATTCTTGTAAACGCGGTGGCCAAATCCCATCAATCGGAACGGATCGTTCTTATCCTTGGCGCGCGCAATGAATTCCGGGATGTGATCGACATGACCGATCTCGCCCAGCATGTTCAGGGCTGCCTCGTTGGCGCCGCCATGTGCGGGACCCCACAGGCAGGCGATGCCGGCAGCGATACAGGCAAAAGGATTGGCGCCCGACGAGCCGGCCAGGCGGACGGTCGAAGTCGAGGCGTTCTGTTCGTGATCGGCGTGCAGGATGAAGATGCGCTCCATCGCGCGGGCCAGCACCGGATTGATCTTGTATTCCTCGCAAGGCACGGCGAAGCACATATGCAGGAAGTTGGCTGCGAAATTCAGCTCGTTCTTCGGGTAAATGAATGGCTGGCCGATGTGGTATTTATAGGCCATCGCCGCGATCGTCGGCATCTTGGCGATCAGCCGCATTGACGCGACCATGCGTTGATAGGGGTCCGAGATATCGGTGGAATCGTGATAGAAGGCCGACAGCGCGCCGACCACGCCGCACATCACCGCCATCGGATGCGCATCACGGCGGAAGCCGGTGAAAAAGCGCGACATCTGCTCATGCACCATAGTGTGGCGCGTCACCCGGTAGTCGAAATCGTCCTTCTGCGCCTTGGTCGGGAGTTCACCATAGAGCAAGAGATAGCAGACTTCGAGGAAGTCGCCGTGCTCGGCCAATTGGTCGATCGGGTAGCCGCGGTGCAAAAGAATGCCAGCATCGCCATCGATGAAGGTGATTTCCGATTCGCAGCTCGCCGTCGACGTAAAACCGGGATCGTAGGTAAAGACGCCGGCGGTGTTGTAGAGCGAACCGATGTCGATGACGTCCGGTCCTACCGAACCACTTCGTATCTTGAATTCATGGGTTTTGCCGCCGAGTTCCAGCTTGGCCGTCGATGCCTGGGTTTTGCCGCCAAATTCCATTTTTGTCGCAGGTTCGGTCATAGCAAACTCCTTTTTGTTTCCTCAGGCCGGCAAAGGCAAAATATCTGAACCCAACACGTCAAAAGCATCGGAATACGCACATTTGCGCCCGCAATTGAATCTGCGCGGCAGATTAGGCCAAGACCCAATGTTGCACTGCGAAACACACCTTTCAATGCCAATCTTCTTGGGCCAGTTTGCTAATCGATTTGATCAGCGATCCGCGCCAGGCTTTCCTCGCGGCCAAGCACGGCAAGCACATCAAACACACCTGGCGAGGTACTTTTGCCGGTGAGCGCGGCGCGCAAAGGTTGGGCCACGGCGCCGAGTTTATGGCCGGCGGCCTGCGCATAGTCGCGGATCGCGGCTTCGGCTGAGGCGGCAGACCACCCCGAAACCGTGGCTAGTGCCGCATGAGCGCCCCGCAGGATCGCGCGCGCCTCACCGCTGAGCAGCGCCGCCGCCTTCTCGTCGACCGGCAGCGGCCGTTCGACGAAAAGGAATGCAGCCCCTTCAACAAGTTCGACCAGCGTTTTGGCGCGCTCCTTCAGGCCCGGCAACGCGGCAAGCAGTTGCGCCCTGCGTCTGTCGTCGAGGCGAGCGGCGATTGCCGGGCCGCCTTCTAGATAGGGCAGAGTGGCGATGAAGATGTCGAGCAGCGCCGCGTCGTTCATCCGGCGCATATGCACGCCGTTAAGCGCCTCGAGCTTGGCGAAGTCGAAACGGGCGGCGCCCTTGTTGACGTCGCCAATGTCGAACCATGTAATCATGTCGGCGATCGACATGATCTCATCGTCGCCGTGGCTCCAGCCAAGCCTCGCCAGATAGTTGAGCAGCGCCTCCGGCAGGTAGCCCATGGCGCGATAGGCTTCGACGCCAAGCGCACCGTGCCGCTTCGACAGCTTGGCGCCGTCGGCACCGTGGATCAGCGGGATATGCGACATCGACGGCACCTCCCAGCCCATGGCGTGATAGATTACGGTCTGGCGTGCGGCGTTGGTCAAATGATCGTCGCCGCGGATGATGTGGGTGATGCCCATGTCGTGATCGTCGACGACGACGGCATGCATGTAGGTGGGATTGCCGTCCGAGCGCAGAATAATGAAATCGTCGAGATCCTTGTTGGGAAAGCGCACGTCGCCCTGGACGCGGTCATGCACCACCGTCTCGCCGTCTGTCGGCGCCTTGATGCGGATCGCCCCCTTGGCGCCGGGCGGCGCCTCCGACGGGTCGCGGTCGCGCCAGCGCCCATCATAGCGGGGCGGAAGCCCCTTGGCTCGCGCTGCCTCGCGCATCGCCTCCAGCTCCGCCGGCGTCGCGTAGCAGTAATAGGCCTTGCCCACGCGCACCAGCTCCTCGGCCACCTCGCGATGGCGCGGCGCGCGCTCGAACTGCGAGACAGGCGCGCCGTCCCAGGTGAGTCCGAGCCAGGAAAGCCCGTCGAGAATGGCTGCCGTCGCCGCATCCGTCGACCGCTCACGGTCGGTATCCTCTATACGCAGCAGCATCGTGCCGCCCGTGTGCTTGGCGTACAGCCAGTTGAACAGCGCCGTGCGCGCGCCGCCAATGTGCAGATAGCCGGTGGGCGAGGGGGCAAAACGGGTGACGACCTTATCGGGCATGGAACTCTCAGGCGGGCGAAGGAAGTGGGTTTGCGGACTTTCGCGCGTTGCGCGTTCATGTAGCATAGGAGGTCGAGGGCGCAAGGGGCAGACCCGATGGCTGTGCGAGGCCGTGGTGCGGGCGAGGGCGAGGACGTTGGCAGCGACGTCAGCGAACGCTTGCTGTTTGCCGCTCCCCCGCCTGTCCTGCCGGCACCGGCATTGCTACCTGCTCCGCGCTTCGATGCTCCGTCGCTGCCGGCCAGCGACCCAGCAACGGTTCTCGTGCCCGCGGGCGCGCCTATCGTACGCCTGCGCAGGCGTTTCCGCCTCCCGTCACCGTCCCGTATCCGCAACAGCGTAACCACAGCGGCCGGTCTGGAACTCGACCGCGGCATCGCCTTCCTGCTGGTGCCGGTGTTCCTCGCATGCGGGGTGGTCGTTTATTTCGGGCTGTCGGTGGAGCCGGCCTTTCCACAGCCGATCGCAATCGCGCTCCTCGCGACCCTTTGTGCCGTCGTCTCGCGGTCATGGCCCAGGACGCGCCTGTGCTTCATGGTGGCGCTGCTCTGCGCGCTTGGCGTACTTGCCGCCAAGTTCGAAACATGGCGTGTCGGAACGCATATGCTCGGCTCCGAAATCTCGACGCGGCTGACGGGTCGCGTCGTATCGTACGAGCCCATGGCGAGCGGCCGCATCAGGCTGACAATCGATGTGATCTCAACCGCCAGGCCGACACTGCGCTACATGCCGGAACGGGTCCGCGTTTCGGCGATGAAGATACCGGCTGAGCTGACCGCCGGTTCCGAGATCACCGGCTATGTGCGGCTGCTGCCGCCGACCGGCCCGGTGCGGCCCGACAGCTATGATTTCTCCTTCGACAGCTATTTCGCCGGTATCGGCGGCAGCGGCTTTTTTCTCGGCAATCCGAAAATCGTGTCGTCGGACAGCATGCCGCTTGCCGCGCAGCTTTCTTCCGCGATCGAAGACGCGCGTGAATCCATCGCCGACCATATCCGCAGCCGCATCGGCGGTGCCGAGGGCGAGATTGCTGCTGCGCTGATCGTCGGCGTGCGCGCCGGCATTCCCGAGGAGATCAACGAAGCGATGCGGCGCACCGGCATCTACCACATCATCTCCATCTCGGGGCTGCATATGGCGTTGGTCGCCGGCACCATCATGGCGCTGCTGCGGGGTGCCTTCGCGCTGTTTCCCGATTTCTCATCGCGACGGCCGGTCAAGAAATATGCCGCGGCCGCCGCGCTTTTTTCGATTGCGGCCTACCTCGTCTTTTCCGGCATTGTCGTGGCGGCCGAACGCAGCTTCATCATGCTGGCGGTGATGCTTATCGCCGTGCTGTTCGACCGGGCCGCGCTCACCATGCGCAACCTGGCGATCTCGGCCATCGCGGTCATCCTGGTGTCGCCGCACGAGGTGGTCGGTCCGAGTTTCCAGATGTCCTTCGCCGCGACGGCGGCCCTTGTCGGCGCCTATGCAGGCTGGTCCGATTACCGCGCCGGCAGGGCCACCACGCCGCCGCCGCGGCAGTCGCCGCTACGCTTTGCCACTCGAAAGGTCCTGCTGGGCATGTGCGGTCTGGCGATGACCTCGATCATTGCAGGGAGCGCCACGGCGCTTTTCGCCATATGGCATTTCCAGCGCGTGGCGCCGCTCAGCCTGTTCGCCAATCTGGCCATCATGCCCATCGTGTCACTGGTCGTCATGCCCTTCGCCGTTCTCAGCGCGCTGGCGATGCCGTTCGGTGCGGATGGCCCTTTTCTCTATGTCATGGGCAAGGGGCTGACGGCGATGATCGCCCTGTCCGGGTGGATCTCGGAGCGCTCGCCGATCGATGCGGTCGGGCTGATTTCGCTGAGATCCGTCCTTCTGGTGACGATCGCCCTCGTCATTGCCAGCATGGCGACGACGTGGTTGCGGCTGGCGGCACTTCCTTTTGCGCTCGCCGGCTTGCTGACGACAACGCAGACACGCATACCCGACGTATTGGTCTCGGAGGACGCACGGCTGGTCGCGCTGCCGATCGGCAGCGGTGAACTCGCGGTCAACCGGGCACGCCCGAATGAGTTCACCATCGACAACTGGAAACGCGCGCTCACATCAGAGGCTATCGTCGCGCCGGAAACACCTGGAAAGAACGACCCGCAATTCGACATTGCCGATCCGGCCGACCTACCGCCGGGCATGCCGTTCATTTGCACGGACGGCCTCTGCCTTGCCAGGCATCCATCCGGCGCGATCATCGCGCAAGCCACGGACCGCGATACTGCGCGGCCAGCCTGCGCCTTTGCCAGCTTGATCGTCATCGACGACGCCACCGCCCATAACCCCTGCTACTACGACCGGCTGGTCCTCGTCGTCACCAAACGGCAACTGGCGCGCGCGGGAAGTGCCGCCGTCTATTTCGATCCACAAGCGGCAACACGCGCCGAGATCCGCTTCGCCGTCGAAAAATCATACCGGCCCTGGCACGTGCAACGGAAATTTTCACGCGCGGCACGGGGCCTGCCGCCATACCGCAGGGCCGACAATCCCAAAGCCGGCGCCAAGGGCGGAACTCAGTAGCGGCGGATCAGTCCGACGAGCTTGCCCTGCACCTTGACCCTGTCTGGTCCGAAGATGCGCGTCTCGTAGGCCGGATTGGCGGCTTCCAGGGCGATCGAGGCGCCCTTGCGGCGGAACCGCTTCAGCGTCGCTTCCTCCTCGTCGACCAGTGCCACCACGATCTCACCGGGGCTCGCCGTATCGGCATTGCGGATGATCACCGTGTCGCCGTCGAAAATGCCGGCCCCGATCATCGAATCGCCTTTGACCTCGAGCGCATAATGCTCGCCGCCCATGATCATATCCGGCGGCACCGAAATCGAATGCGTCTGGTGCTGGATGGCGTCGATCGGCACACCGGCAGCGATGCGGCCCATTACCGGGATCGAAACGGCGGCGACGACATCGTCGTCATTTCCGGCTGCGGGCACGCGCGACGATGTCGGCTTGCCCTGCCGAGGGGCGCCTTGCCCAAGGCTGCCCTGGATGACACTCGGCGAGAACTTGCGTGCCGCATTGAGGCCGGGGGCGATCGAGTCAGGCAGGCGTAGCACCTCCAGCGCACGGGCCCGGTTGGGCAAACGGCGAATGAAGCCGCGCTCCTCCAGCGCCGTAATCAGCCGGTGGATTCCGGATTTGGAAGCCAGGTCGAGCGCTTCCTTCATCTCGTCGAATGAAGGCGGGATACCGCTTTCCTTCAACCTTTCGTGGATGAACATAAGCAGTTCGTGTTGTTTGCGTGTCAGCATAGCGACCCCCAACAGAATCAGAAAAACAAACCCAGAACAAACACTATCTGTTCCAGTTGTGTTCCGCAACTGTTTAAAGTTTAATGAATGCGTTAAGGCTCGGGAAACAAACGACGTCCCCTACCGGCGTTAACGCATTTTCACCGCCGCGAGCCTCATCGCCTTGATTCTGCTTTCGTTTGCGCCCTTCTGGCCTCCTAGAAGGCGGCACTGGCATCGGCCGTCGGTCGGCAAAAGGCACGGAATTGAACCCGTATCGACTGTGCGGTTTGGTCAATGCACCGTGAACGAAACGAACTCAAAACGCCAACCTCGGGTTAAGTCCCGGTTTCCACCGCCTGGTCAGGCTGCTTCTCGCCGGTGGAGCCTTGCTGCGCGCAACCAAGTAATGGAAGAACAGTCGATGCGTGTCCGGCGTTGCGTTGGATCTTGGGGGAGCAGACAAATCATGACAGGAATTCCCGATCTCGTGGCCATAAAGGCGATGGATGCCGCGGATCCGCTGCGCGCGATGCGCGACCGCTTTGTGTTGCCGCAAGGAGTGATCTATCTCGACGGCAATTCGCTAGGAGCTGCTTCACGTGCCGCTTTCGATGAACTGCACAAGGCCGCGACCGAAGAATGGTCGCATGATCTCATCCGCGCATGGAACACGGCCGGCTGGTTCAACATGCCGCTTGAACTTGGCGACCAGCTCGGGCGCCTGATCGGGGCCGCGGCCGGCCAGACAGTGGTCTGCGACACGACATCGGTCAATATCTACAAGCTGCTGCACGCCGCCATGGCCATGCGACCGGAGCGGCAGGTCATCGTCGCCGAGGGCGATAGTTTTCCGACGGACCTCTACATGGCCGAGGGTGTGGTTTCGACGCGAAAAGATACGCTGCTGCGCCTCTCGGGAGTCGACGCGCCGACCATCGAAGAGCTGATCGACGAACGCACCGCTGTGGTGCTGGTCAACCACGTCAACTATAAGTCGGGCGAACTGCGCGACATGCCGGCGCTGACGCGCAGGGCTCAGGAAGCCGGGGCGATGATCGTCTGGGATCTCTGCCACACCGCCGGCGCGATGCCAGTCGAACTCGACAAGGCAAACGCCGATTTTGCCGTTGGCTGCACCTACAAATATCTGAATGGCGCCCGGGCGCGCCTGCCTTCATCTATGCGGCTGAGCGGCATCTTTCCGACATCCAGCAGCCGCTCACCGGCTGGTGGGGCCATGCACGGCCCTTCGCCTTCGAGCCAGGCTATGCGGCCGGCACCGGCATCCGCCGGTTTCTGTGCGGCACACAGCCGGTCCTGTCGATGCGCACGCTGAAGGGCGCGCTCGACATCTGGAACGATGTCGACATGACGGCGGTGCGCAAGAAGAGCATCGCGCTGGCGGATCTGTTCATCGAGCTTGTCGAGGCAAAGTGCGGCACTTACGGGCTCACGCTCGAAAGCACGCGCGATGGGGAAAAACGCGGCAGCCAGATTTCATTCATGCATGAGCATGGCTACCAGGTCATGCGCGCGCTGATCGAACGAGGCGTGATCGGCGATTTTCGCGCGCCATCGACCATGCGCTTCGGCTTCACCCCGCTCTATGTCGGCTACGCCGATGTCTGGCAGGCCGTCAAAGTGCTTGAGGACATCCTGCACACCGGTGCGTGGAAGGATGCGCGCTTCGCCATCAAAGCAGCTGTCACTTGAGATTGATGCGAGAGCTGGAATCGTGAGGCTGGCGACGACGCGCCGCGCGATGCTTACGGCTACGCTGCAAGGCCATATGCCAGGGAAGGCGCAGGGTGTTCGAACGTCACATTGCCGATTGGGACAACGCCTATGCCAACGGCGCCAACATAGCCGGCAGCGATCGCTGGCCGGCGGCTTGGATCGAGCCCGCGCGGGTTTTCCGCGACGTGCTTTCGACCGAGGGCAGGGCGCGGCTCGACATGGCCTATGGCGACAATCCACGCAACCGGCTCGATCTTTTCCTGCCGGCCATCAAGCCTAAGGGACTCGTGGTGTTCGTTCATGGCGGCTACTGGATGGAATTCGACAAGAATTTCTGGTCGCATCTTGCCGCTGGCCCTGTTGATCGCGGCTATGCGGTGGCGATGCCGTCCTACACGCTCTGTCCGCAGATACGCATTGGCGGCATCGTCAAGGAGGTCGGCGCGGCGATCGGCAAGGCGGCGGCGATGGTTGCAGGGCCGCTGATGCTGACCGGGCACTCGGCCGGCGGCCATCTTGTTAGCCGGATGGTTACGGCGACGACGCCGCTGGCGACCGAAGTGGTCCGGCGCGTTCGTCATGTGGTGTCGATCTCGGGGGTGCACGATTTGCGCCCGATCATGCGCACCGGCATGAACGAGACGCTGGCGATCGATGAGGCCGAGGCGCAGGCCGAAAGTCCGGTGCTGCTGCGCCCGATGGACAAGGCCCGCCTGACCTGCTGGGCCGGCGGCGGCGAGCGCGCCGAATTCCTGCGTCAGAGCGCGTTGCTGGCCAACATCTGGATCGGCCTGGGTACCGCGACCAGCTCGGTGGTCGAGCCTGACCGGCATCATTTCAACATCATCGACGGTTTGGCCGATCCAGACCATCCGCTGACCCGGACCTTGATTTCGGAGTGAGGCAGGTTCAGCGTAGCATCAGTACGTCGCAGGGGGAGCCCGCCGCCGCGGCAGGCGCGAACGGCGCGCGAACGATCAGCCCGTCGGCATCGGCCAGCATTTTCAGCATCGAGGAGTCCTGGATGCCGAACGGCGTCGCCACGAGCGTACCGGCGTCATCTATGACAACAGCCCGCACATAATCTTGCCTGAGATCGTTGGCCGGCATGGCGGCACCGAGCCGTGCCCGACGTATATCCTGCTGAAAGGCGCGGCCGCCGAGCCGCGCCAGCAGCGGCTTCAGGAAGAGCTGAGTGCAGACCAGGCTTGCCACCGGATTGCCGGGCAGGCCGATGCAGCGAATGTCTCCCAGCCGCCCGAACATCAGTGGCTTGCCCGGCCGCATGGCGATCTTCCAGAAATCGAGCGTCATGCCTTGCCCGGTCAGCACGTCATGGACGAAGTCGTGGTCACCGACCGAGGCACCGCCCAGCGTGACGATGACGTTCGCGCCAGCCTTCACGGCCTTTTCAACCAGCGCAGCGATCGCCTCCCTGCGGTCCGGCGCGATGCCAAGGTCGAGCGCGCGCGCACCGACCGACTGTGCGGCAGCGGCGACACCATAGGCGTTGGAGGAGATGATCTGGTCGGGGCCAAGATCGCTGCCCGGCGGCAGTAATTCGTCGCCGGTGGCGATGATGGCGACCAGCGGCCGTTTGACCACGCGCACCTCGGGGTGATTGGCCGATGCCGCCAGCGACAAGGCCGCCGGGTCGAGCAGGCGGCCTTTGGGCAGCAGGACATCGCCCTTGGCGAAATCGAGCCCGAGGCGGCGGATGTTGCGCCCCTGCACCGTCCGTTCCGTCACTTCGACGCTGCCGCCACCGAGATCGCGGACGTTCTCCTGGATGACGATAGTGTCGGCGCCTTCGGGAAGCGGCGCGCCGGTAAAGATGCGCACGGCCTGCCGCTGCTGCACCGTTCCGGCAAAGCCGCGTCCGGCCGGCGCCATGCCGACCACCGAAAGCCTTGCCGGTACGGACGCGATATCGGCCGCCCGCACGGCATAGCCGTCCATGGCGGAGGCGTTGAACGGCGGCTGGGTGCGGAGCGCCACAACCGGCTCCGCCAGCACGCGGTCGGCGGCATCCAGCAGTGCGACGCGTTCGCCCGGCAGCGCTGCTGCGCCGTCCAGCAGGCGCTCGAGCGCCTCGGCAACTGGGACCAGCACCATTATCGGCCTGCCTCGGTGGCCCCGTCTCCGGTGATCTTGTAGTCGCCGGATTTGCCGCCGGTCTTTTCAACCAGCCTTATGCCGGAGATGACCATGGCGCGGTCGACCGCCTTGGCCATGTCGTAGATGGTCAGGCAAGCGACCGAGACGGCACTCAGAGCCTCCATCTCAACGCCGGTCTTACCGGTGACGCGGGTCAATGCTGTCACCTTCAGGCCGGGCAGCGCGGCGTCCGCCTCGATATCGACAGATATCCTGGTCAGCAGCAGCGGATGGCAAAGCGGGATCAGTTCATGCGTCTTCTTGGCCGCCATGATGCCGGCAATGCGCGCGGTGCCCAGCACGTCGCCCTTCTTGGCGTCGCCGGCGAGGATCATGTCCAGCGTCTCGGGCCGCATCGCGACAAAACCTTCTGCGACTGCCGTGCGCACCGTCACAGCCTTGTCGCCGACATCGACCATGTTGGCTTCGCCCTGCGCGCCAAGATGGGTGAGGGTGGCCGCCATCCTCAAACGGCCTCTGCCGGCGCCTTGCCCGTCAACAGCAGGCGCGTTGCCGCGGCCACGTCCTGCTGGCGCATCAGGCTCTCGCCGACCAGGAAAGTCGCAATTCCGCTCTGCTCCAGCCGGCGGCAATCGTCGTGCGAAAAGATACCGCTCTCGCTGACCAGATGGCGGTCGGCCGGCACCATCGCTGCCAGCCGCTCCGAGGTCTGCAGGCTGGTTTCGAAGGTCCGGAGATTGCGGTTGTTGATACCGATCAGTCGCGACGACAGCTGCAGCGCGCGTTCCATTTCAGCCTCGTCATGCACTTCGACCAGCGCGTCCATGCCGAGCCCGAACGCTGTCGCTTCGAGTTCTCTTGCCAACGCGTCGTCGACGCTGGCCATGATGATCAGGATGGCATCGGCGCCCCATGCCCTGGCCTCGTAGACCTGATAGGGGTCGAACAGGAAATCCTTGCGCAGGGCAGGCAGCTCGACGGCAGCGCGCGCAGTGGTGAGGAATTCGGGCGCGCCTTGGAAGGAGGGTGCGTCGGTCAGCACCGAAAGGCAGGCGGCACCGCCCTTCGCATAGGCCCTGGCCAGCGCCGGCGGATCAAAATCGGCGCGGATCAGGCCTTTGGATGGGCTAGCCTTCTTGATTTCGGCAATCAGCGCGAACCTGCCGGATTTGCGCTTTGCTTCAAGGGCGGAAAGAAAGCCGCGCGGCGCGTCGGCATCCGTCGCCCGTGCCTTGATCTCGGCCAGCGGCACGCGCGCCTTGGCCGCCGTGATCTCGTCGCGCTTGTAAGCCTCGATCTTGCGCAGGATGTCGGACATGGTTTTAACCGTTCGAAATCTCGATCAGCCTGTCGAGCACTTTCAGCGCGCGGCCGCTGTCGATGGCCTGCGCCGCCGTTACCATGCCGTCGGCGAGGGTCGTCGCTTTGCCGGCCACCACCAGCCCGGCGCCGGCATTCATCAGCACCGTATCGCGAAAGGCGCCGGCGGCGCCGCCCAGCATGTCGCGCAGTGCCTGGGCGTTGTGGGCGGCGTCGCCGCCGCGCAACTCGTCCTTGGTGTGCCGCTTCAGTCCGACGGCTTCCGGGGTCAGAGTAAAGCTGCGGATCTCGCCGCCGGCCAATTCGGCGACAAGTGTCTCGCCGGTGGTGGTGATCTCGTCATAGCCGTCGCCATGGACGATCCAGGCATGGTCGGCACCAAGTTCCTTCAACGTTTCTGCCACCGGCATGATCCATTCGGGCAGGAACACGCCGACCATCTGCCGTCTGACACTCGCCGGATTGGAAAGCGGGCCCAGCAGGTTGAAGATGGTGCGGGTTCCGAGCTCGACCCGGGTCGGGCCGACATGCTTCATCGCCGGGTGATGCGCCGGCGCGAACATGAAGCCAACGCCGGCCTCGTGGATGCAGCGGCCGATCGTCTCCGGAGGGATGTCGATCTTGACGCCCAATGCGATCAGCACATCGGCGGCGCCGGTCAGCGAGGACAGCCCGCGATTGCCGTGCTTGGCGACGGGCACGCCGCTGCCGGCGATGACGAAAGCGGATGCGGTCGAAATGTTGACGCTGTGCGAATTGTCGCCGCCGGTGCCGACAATGTCGATGGCACCCTCGGGAGCTTCGACACGCAGCATCTTGGCGCGCATGGTGGCGACGGCGCCGGCGATCTCGCTGACGGTCTCACCGCGCACGCGCAATGCCATCAGGAAGCCGCCGATCTGGCCGGGGGTAGCATCGCCGGACATGATGATGTCGAAGGCCTCGCGCGCCTCCTCGAAGGAAAGAGCGCTGCCGGCGGCGACCTTGGCGATGTGGATCTTCAGCGCGCTCATCTGGCCAGGGCTTGGGTTACGGCCGCCTGATCGATGCGGACGTCATATTGCGTCTGCAACTGCGCGACCAACTGGTCGAGCAGGTCGTCGGACATGCCGGAGGTGAAGGACTTCTGTGCGTCCTGGGGCACTGAGCTGGCATCGGCCCCGGCAGGCTCGAATACCTCGGCAACCTTGAACAGGATCTGTCCGTCGCCCGTGGGCGAGGGGATCAACCCGGTGCCGCCTTCGCCGACGCCGAACATCGCGGCGGCGCCTTCCTTGCCGAAATCGACGTCGTCCGCATCGCGCTTGACGCCGCGCTTGGTCTGCTTTTCGAGCTTGAGCTCACCGGCGATCACCTCGAGCGTGACGCCAGCCTTGAGACGCTTCTCGAGCTCCTGTGCTTTTGCGGTGAGCCGTTTGGTGGTCTCCGCCGCGGTCCAGTCGGCCACGACCTTCTGGCGGACTTCGTCCAATGTGCGGTCGCGGGCAGGCGTGATCGCGCTCACGTCGTAGAAGACGAAGCCGTTATCGGCGGTGGTGAGGCCTTCATTGTCGGTTCCGGGTTCGGATTCGAACACCGCCTTGATGAGTGCCGGCGATTCCGGCAGGTCTTTGACGATACTTCCATCCGGCCGTTGGCCGGTGCGGTCGATGGCATCGATGGTGACGACCTTCAGCTTCAATTTGGCGGCTGCCTCGGCGAGCGAACTGCCCGAGGCGCGCGTATCCTCGTAATTGTCGTGCACGTCCAGCAAGATGCGGCTTGCCTCGCCCAGTGCCAGGTCCTTGCGGATCTGCTCGGACACTTCGGCCAGCGGCTTCACCACTTCGGGCTTGATCTCGGTGACGCGCAGCAGAACGGGACCAAAGGCGCCCTGTACGACCGGGCTGACCTCATTGACGTTCAGTTTGAAGGCAGCATCGGCGACCGCCTTGTCGGCGATCTTGTCCTTGGCCAGCGTGCCGAGCAGCGTGTCTGCCGGCGTCTTGCCTTCGGCAGCGACGATCTTGTCGAAGGTCGCGCCGGTCCTGAGCGAATCGAGCGTCGCCTTTGCGGCATCAGGTGTCTTGAACACAAGCTGCTCGATGGTGCGCATCTCCGGCGTGGTGTAGCGCGCCTTGTTCTTATTGTAGTCGTCGCTGACCTGTTGGTCGGTCACCGCGCTCAAATCCATGATGTCCTCCGGTTCGAGCCTGACATAGGAGAACTTACGGTATTCGGGAGCGGCGTAGGTTTTCTTGTTTTCCTCGAAATAGGCCGAAAGCGCGCTGTCGGACGGCGCTTCTATCGGTTCGACCAGCGATTTCGGCAAGGTCAGGTAGTCGATGGTGCGATCTTCGCCGCGATAGAGCGCGACCGCCTTGAAGAATGTATCCGGGGCCTTGAGGCCGTCCGAAACCGCCTCGACGATCTGCTGGCGGACCGCGACCTGGGCGCGGTTCTTCAAATAGTCTTCCGGCCGCATGCCGACCTGCCGAAGCAGGTACTCGAAGGTTCTCCTGTCGAAGGTTCCGGCAGGCCCTTTGAACGCCGGGTCTTCACGCGTCAGTTCGGCGAGCCGGTCCTTGGACAGGCCGAGGCCGAGCTTGCGGGCCTGCTCGTCGAGGACGGCACCCGACACGAGTTGCGCCAGCACCTGGTTGTCGATGCCGAGCGCCGTCGCTTGCTCACGGCTGATGCGCTGGCCGAATTGCTGCGACATGACGCTGAGCTGGCGATCGTAGGCGAGGCGGTATTCGTTGATCGAGACCTTGGTGCCTCCGGCCGTAATCACGGCGTCATGGCCGGCAAGACCGCCCATCAGCCGCCCCGAGATGCCCCAGATGGCGAAGCTCAACACCAACAATGACAGCAGCAGTTTCGCGACCCAGGTCCCCGCCGCGCTTCTCAACATACCAAGCATGAGTACTTCCGATTTTTGCGCATTTCGCATGCGCCGAGTCTGAAACAAGCGCAATAGCGCCCTTCCTGCCCACTGTCGATTGCTTTGTGGCCTGATTTTGATAGTGAGGGCCAGCTGGAAATTGCCCGGAGAAACAAATCCCATGACCACTGGAATCCGCCCGCTCGTCGCCGGCAACTGGAAAATGAACGGCACCAGCGCCTCGCTCAACGAGATCAGGATGATCGGCAACGGCTTCATGAGTGGGCTCGACGCCGAGACCGAAGCGGTGGTCTGCGTGCCGGCGACCTTGCTTGCGCACGCCGCCGAGATTCTGTCGCGCACGCCGGTGCGGGCCGGCGGAGAGGATTGCCACACCGAGGAGAGCGGCGCCTATACCGGCTGCATTTCGGCCGAGATGCTGAAGGATGCAGGTGCCAGCCATGTCATCGTCGGCCATTCCGAATGCCGCGCCGATCGCAAGGAGGACGATGCCTTGGTCCAGGCCAAGGCCTCCGCCGCATGGCGCGCCGGGCTGGTGGCCATCATCTGCATTGGTGAGACAAGAGCCGAACGAGAAGCAGGAGCCACGCTCGACGTGCTGTCGCGCCAGGTCGCTGGCTCGGTCCCGCCAAACGCCACGGCTTCCAACACCGTCATTGCCTATGAGCCAATATGGGCGATTGGGACCGGCTTGACCCCGACCGCCGCCGACGTCGCCGAGGCACATGCGCATATCCGCGAAGAACTGGCACGGAAGCTCGGCAATACGGCGGCCAAGATGCGCATTCTCTACGGCGGCTCGGTCAAGCCGTCCAACGCCATCGAGTTGCTCGGCGTCAGGAATGTCGATGGCGCGCTGGTCGGCGGCGCCAGCCTAAAGGCGGCGGACTTCCTCGGCATCGCGGAAGCCTATCGAAACATCGCTTGATACAAGGGCTGGTTGCTGCATTTGAGCGGACGGCCGGCGTCGAAATCGTTGCAAAGGACGCATTGCTTCCCATATTCCGGCCACGGGCTTGGAAATGCCGTCAAAGCATTGTATTGAGCCGCCTCCAAATCAGCGGCCGCACAAGGCCTTGCCAGGGTAAATTATGGAAACCGTACTGATCGTCGTCCACCTCATGGTCGTGCTCGCGCTTGTCGGCGTGGTGCTGCTGCAGCGCTCCGAAGGCGGCGGCCTCGGCATCGGCGGCGGATCGGGCTTCATGACCGCGCGTGGCGCCGCCAATGCGCTGACGCGGGCGACGGCGATCCTGGCTGCCGCTTTCTTCGTCACTTCGCTGACACTGTCGATCGTTGCGCGCTATGGCGAGAAGCCGATCGACATTCTCGATCGCGTGCCGGCGACCTCGGACGGAGCAGGCAAGGGCGTACTCAACCAATTGCCTGGAACCACGACGCCGACGCCGGCGTCGGGCACCACGGCGCCGACCCAGCCGTCCGGCAATGGCGCGGCAACGACGCCGCCGCCAACCGCTCCGGCGACGCCGCCAGCGACAAACGGCGCCACCGCGCCGGCTACGCCGCAGGTCCCCAACCAGTAATAGGGCAACTTATGCCGCGATCTGTTGTCGTTTGAACACAGTCGCGGCAAATGCCGCACGATCACGAAGATTCGACTGCGCCTCACGCTTGAGGCGCTTCCGGCTAATCGATTATACGTTGCACGCGGCATTCTCGGCGTCCTTGGGGGGCGCCGGGCGACGCCGTGGGCAACAAGCATTGAACGATCGGATCTTCCCCATGCAGCTTCGCAGCTTCATTTTTGCCGGCCTTTGTGCCGTGCTCAGCCTAGGTGCGCCCGCTTTCGCGGCCATGCCGACGGCAAACTCGGCCCACAAAGCCGCAACAACAACCGACGTCGTCAAGGTCGCTGCCAAAAGCGATGCAGCGCAATTGAAGCTTCTCAAGAAGAAGAAAGATCCGACGCCGGACGACCTTGCGCAGATCCGCAAGATCGAAGCCAAGATCGCAGCCGACAAGGACGCCGCTCGCGCCAAGGCACTCGAAGCCAGGAAGCTGGCGATGCGCGAGGCGGCGAAAGGCAAAGCCGATGCGGAACGCCAGGCGTTCCTTGCCAAGAAGAGCCAGCCGCTCGCAACGGCCAAGGTGGCTGACGCCACGCCGGCCAAGAAGAAGACCGTCAACATCATCGAACCGATTACGCCCATTGCGCCGATCCAGTCGGCCGAGCCGATCCCGGCCGAGGCCATGAACGTTGCGCTGACCGGCAACAATGGCGAGTTGCGCAGCGAACCGGTCGGGCAGAAGCCGCAGAGCGTCGGGCTGTTCGCGGGACTGTTCGGCGGCACATCCTCTTCGTCGATGTCGCTGCTTCCGGAAACACGCGCGCTCGACGCCGCGCTGGAAAGGAAGCAGGCCAAGCGGCAGTTCAAGGTCAAGCCGGAATTCGTGCCGCAGGAGGTCGAATTCACCGGCTACAACCCCGGCACCATCGTCATCGATACCAGCGCCCGTCGTCTCTACCTCGTCGAATCATCGTCAACCGCCCGCCGTTATGCCATCGCGGTCGGCCGGGAAGGCCTGCAGTTCAAGGGTACGGTTGCCGTCGGCGACAAGCAGGAATGGCCGCGCTGGATTCCGACGCTGGATATGCAAAAGCGCGAACCCAAGCACTATGGCCAGTACAAGGACGGCATGCCCGGCGGCGGCGACAATCCGCTCGGTGCGCGCGCCATCTATCTTTACGACGGCAAGAAAGATACCCACCTGCGCATTCACGGCACCATCGCGCCGCAGTCAATCGGAACCAGCGCCTCCAATGGCTGCTTCCGTATGATCAACGAGCACGTCATGGACCTTTACCGCCGGGTGAAAGTAGGCACCAAAGTCGTCATCATCTGACGCTTTGACAGATCGTGCCAAAAGGGCCGGCCTCGCCGGCCCTTTTGTTTTGATACGCCAACGACCAGAGCGCCTTCTTGGGAAAAAGCCTTCGCGGCGGTTTTTTCTCTGGCGGAATCAATTCGGCCGCGTTAAGCGATGACTCCCATGGCGCGATATGTATTCATCACAGGCGGCGTGGTTTCCTCACTTGGAAAAGGCATTGCTGCAGCGGCCCTTGGGGCTCTCTTGCAGGCGCGGGGCTATCGCGCACGCATCAAAAAGCTCGATCCCTATCTCAATGTCGATCCCGGCACGATGTCGCCCTATCAGCACGGCGAAGTCTTCGTGACCGATGACGGGGCCGAGACCGATCTCGATCTTGGCCATTATGAGCGCTTCACCGGCCGCTCGGCCAACCAGCAGGACAACATCACCACCGGCCGCATCTATAAGAACATCATCGAGCGCGAGCGGCGCGGCGACTATCTCGGCGCCACCGTGCAGGTCATTCCGCACGTCACCGACGAGATCAAGAATTTCGTCCTCAACGGCAATGACGACTACGATTTCGTGCTGTGCGAGATCGGCGGCACCGTCGGCGACATCGAAGCGATGCCGTTCCTGGAGGCGATCCGCCAACTCGGCAACGACCTGCCGCGCAACAACGCCGTCTACGTCCACCTGACCTTGATGCCTTACATTCCGACGGCAGGCGAACTGAAGACCAAGCCGACGCAGCATTCGGTCAAGGAGTTGCGCGGCATCGGCATTGCACCCGACATACTGCTGGTCCGCGCCGACCGGCCGATCCCCAAGGAAGAGCGCAGAAAGCTGTCGCTGTTCTGCAATGTCCGCGAAAGCGCCGTCATCCAGGCGCTCGACGTCCCGCATATCTACGACGTGCCGATGGCCTATCACAATGAAGGGCTGGATTCGGAAGTGCTGGCGGCCTTCGGCATCGATCCGGCGCCGAAGCCGCGCATGGAACGGTGGCAAGCGGTGTCCAACCGCATCCACAATCCGGAAGGCGAAGTGACCATTGCCGTCGTCGGCAAATATACCGGCCTCAAGGACGCCTACAAATCGCTGATCGAGGCGCTGTCGCATGGCGGCCTCGCCAACCGGGTCAAGGTCAAGCTCGACTGGATCGAAAGCGAGATATTCGAGAAGGAAGACCCGGCGCCGTGGCTGGAGAAGGTCCATGGCATTCTCGTCCCCGGCGGTTTTGGCGAGCGCGGCTCGGAGGGCAAGATCCTGGCGGCGAAGTTCGCGCGCGAGCGCAAGGTGCCGTATTTCGGCATCTGCTTCGGCATGCAGATGGCTTGCATCGAGGCGGCGCGTTCGCTGGCCGGCGTCGAGCACGCATCATCGACCGAGTTCGGTCCAACCGAGGAGCCGGTTGTCGGCTTGATGACCGAATGGCTGAAGGGCAACATGCTGGAAAAGCGCAGGGAAACCGGCGACCTTGGTGGTACCATGCGGCTCGGTGCCTACCAGGCCGACCTTGCCAAGGGATCGAAGATCGCCGAGATCTATGGCGATACGCAGATTTCCGAACGCCATCGCCACCGCTACGAGGTCAATGTCGACTATAAGGAGCGGCTCGAGGATTGCGGCCTGGTGTTTGCCGGCATGTCGCCGGACGGCGTGCTACCGGAAACGGTCGAATATCCCGACCACCCCTGGTTCATCGGCGTGCAGTACCATCCCGAGTTGAAAAGCCGGCCGCTCGATCCGCACCCGCTGTTTGCCAGCTTCATCGAGGCGGCGGTAGAGCAGTCGCGGCTGGTCTAACTAGCCGCCCATGCAAACTTACGTCGCGCTGCTCTACAGCATTGTCCTGGGCGAGGGGCGGCGGGTCGTCATGTCCGATCTGAAGGCGATGGCCGAAGGCCTGGGTCTGAATAACCCGCGCACGCTGGTGGCGACCGGCAATCTGGTTTTCGAGGCGCAAGAAACAGAACTTGCGGCGTTGGAGCAGCGGCTGGAGGTGACGTTCGCAAAGACTTTCGGCCGCCACGTCGACATCATCGTGCGCCGCGCCGACGGCTGGCTGAGGATGGCGGCCAGCAATCCGTTCCCAGCCGAATCGGCTGAGGCCGCGGACCAGGTGGCGGTGCGCGTGATGCGGGCGCCCGTTCCCGCCGAGACCGCCGCGGCGCTTGAGGCGTATGCCGGCAAGGACGAGAAGCTGCGGATTGTCGGCGGCGACATCTGGATCGTCTTTTCCCGCGAGACGCCGAGTTCGCGGCTGCTTGCGGCGGTCAGTCACAAACGTCTCGGCATCGGCACCTCGCGCAACTGGAATACGGTGCGCCGCCTGGCCGAGATGGTCGCAGAATAAACGGGGCGGCTCGCGCCGCCCCAAATCGCTCAGGCCTTGGCTATCCTGGCTCCGGCACCGAGTGCCATGGTGCGCAGCACGTAGTAGATGACGCCGGCAATTGCCACGCCGAAGAACCAGCCATAGACGCCCCACCATGACGGCAGCAGGCTGGTGAAGTTGGGCAGGATCGAGGAGAAGACCGCGCCGATACCGGCGGCGATGAAGGCATTGACATGCCAGCCGCCCTGAAAGCGGAATTCGCCATTCTCCCTGTAGAGCGCCTCGACGTCGACCTCGCCCTTCCGGATCAGATAGTAGTCGACCATCATCACGCCGAAGATCGGCCCCATCGTTGCGCCAATGATGTTGACGAAGGAGGCGGCACTGCCTTCCCAGGGCGCGAATGGATAGAGCACCAGCGCGATCAGCGCCGCGATGTAGCCGCCCTTCTTGAAGTCGATCTGGCGTGGAAAGACATTGGAGAAGTCGAAGGCCGGCGACACGAAGTTCGCCACCACATTGATGCCGAGCGTCGCCACCGCAAAGGTCAGGGCTGCGAGCGCCGCCAGGAACCAGCTGTCGAATTTCGCCGAAATCTGGTCGGGATGCAGCAGCACCTCGCCATAGACGTCGAAGGCGGCGATCGTCGTAACGCCGGCGACCAGCGAGAACAGGATAAGATTGACCGGCAGGCCCCAGATGTTGCCCTTGCGCAGCGATGCCTTGTCGGGGGCGTAGCGCGCGAAATCGCAGAAGTTGAGATAGAGCGCGGAGAAATAGGTCACCCAGATCGCGGCCACCGCAAACAGCGAGGTCCAGGAGCCCGGCGTGCCCGGCACGCCCGCGTCCTTTGTCTTTTCCAGCAGCACATCCATCGGGATGTCGCTGGTGAAAGCGAAGGTGCCTGCCTTGATGCAAAGATAGATCGCCAGGATCAGCATCATCACCCACACCGCCGGTCCGGCCCAATCCTGGAAGCGGCGCACCGTTTCCATGCCTTTCTGGATGATCAGGAGTTGCAGCGCCCAGATGACGGCGAAGCAGATCACCTCGAGCCCGGAATGGCCGAGGAAATGTGTGCTCTGGTTGAAGTCGGCGAACCATTGCGAGCGGATCAGCAGGGCTACGATCGCCCCGGAGGCGGCCGCCGTCTGCGCGCCGTACCAGAAGCAGGCGACGATGGCGCGCACCAGCGCCGGTATGTTGGCGCCCCAGATGCCGAAGGAGGCACGCGCCAGGACCGGGTAGGGCACCCCGGTCTTCACGCCGGCATAGCCGACCATGTTCATCAACGCATAGATGATCAGCGAACCGATACCGATGGCGATGATGAAGTTGACGAAGCCGCCGCAGAACAGGAACAGGCTGGCAGCGAGATAGTAGCCCCACAGGCTGTGGACGTCCGACGTCCAGACGTTGAAGATCGAGAACGGTCCCCAGTTTCGAACCTTCGCCGGAGCGAGATCCTCATTGTACAGGTCCGGTGATGCGCCTTGTATTGTCATTGCTATGTCCTCCCCTTGCAACCGCACGCGCCTCCACGCATGGCACGCAGGTTAAGCCTGACGCAGGGGAACCGGCAAGCAGACGATTTGCCGGCTTTGGGCTTAAAGTCATTCAATGAGAAACGCGCTTATCGGCGTGGCGTCGTTGAGCTTCTAGCGCCGGCGATTCGTGGGGTGACACCAATCGCTCGACCTAAGCTCCAGAGTCCACCTTGTGCGTGATCAGGGCGGCAAGCTTTTTGGGCGCTTGTGCGCGATAACTCTCATCGAGCCATGACTTCAGTTGTCCCATCGGTGGCAGTTCGTCCGGTGCTGGTTCGAACGTCACCCATCCGCTCTTGCCAAGGCCGTACTCCGTCGGCGACGCATAGTGGAGCTTTCTCGCCTCGTCGCCGCTGTAGGGGAGTTTGAGGGAGATGCTGAACGGTTCGCCTTCAAGGCTCAAATAAGCAAAGGTCTTGCCTTTCACCGCGAGATCGTCGTGACCAGGCCACGGACTCTTTGTCTCGGCGCCTGGATAGGTGAGGCCGAAGGCGCGTAGTTCCTTGAGAACGGCATCGGTCGAAGCGCGCGATTTCCTACTCATCAACTCTCCTCCATCGCTGTCGGTGGCTATCCTGGCAGACGAGCCGACGGGGAGCCTCGACAGCAAGAGCTCGGAGCAGGTGTTCACAATCCTGCAGAATCTGGTGCGCGAACGCGGCAAGACGGTCGTGGCAGTCACGCATGACCTCGACATGGCCGCACGCATGGATCGCCGCATTCACATAGTGGACGGGAAGATCAGCTGAACCGGGCCACGGCGCGATCAGGCCACCGCCGACGTCTCGAAACTGGCCTCGAGCCAGGCTATTGCGCCCGTCACGTCGTCGAGGACATAGGTTGCGGCCGTCGGTCCGTTCGGCTTCACGCGGATGGAGATGCCGCCAATTTCATTGATCGCCTCGAAACCGTGTTCGTCCGATGTATCGTCTCCGAGGAATATCGGCCGCCGGCCAACAAAGGGCGGAATGTCCATGAAACGCCGGATGGCAGCACCTTTGACGGCTTCCAAAGGCATGAGCTCGACGCCGGCGTTTCCCGGAAGCACCCGATAACCCTTCGGAAGCCGGGCCAATGCCTGTTCGACGAGCTGGATTGCGGGTGCAAGCAGTTGCGGTGCTGCTCTTGTATGAACGGCAAGGACCGGCCCCTTGCGCTCGACATAGACCTTGCCGCTGCCCAGTTCGGCCTCGATCTCGTCCGCAAGGGCGGCGATGTCGGCCGGCGCGTCGGCGGCATCGATCGGACCGCTCGGCGTCAGCCGATGCTCCAGCCCATACAGTCCGGCAATCCGCAGCTTCAGCGGGTGGAACAGCTTGTCCACGGCGGGAATCGATCGGCCGGTGATGAAGGCGACCGCACCATCCAGCCGCCGCTCGATGCGTTCGAGCAGATTGCGCAATTCCTCGCCGACGAACACCGCGTCGGGATGGGCAGCGTGTTCCAGCAGGGTTCCGTCGATGTCGAGAAAGAGCGCCCATTGCCCTTCCGACAGGTTCAACGCCGGTGGTTGTTCAAAGCTTTTCACGACGCTGCCTTCCGAGCCCGCTCGAACATCGAGATGACGTTGTTGGTGTTCGATGGCGGGCGCTCGCCGGTTCCGGTCACCCTGTCGAGATCGCCGCGTTTGCGCAGGCGCGCGGCGTCCAGCAGCATGCTGCCGGCCCAGCGGTAGACATTGTTGTCGCGGACCATCTCGCGCATCGGCCGCAAACGTTCGCGCTGCTCTTCCGGCGTCATCGTCAGCGCCTGCAACAGCGCCTCGCTCATCATGGCCGCATCGTAGGGGTTGACGATCAGTGCTTCCAGCAATTCGCGCGAGGCACCGGCGAAGGTGCTGAGCAAAAGCACGCCCTGTTCGTCGTCGCGCGCTGCGACGAATTCCTTGGCGACAAGGTTCATGCCGTCATGCAGACTGGTGACCATACAGATGTCGGCGGCACGATAGACCTCGTAGACCTGCTCCTGCCGATGATGTTCGGCGACCATCAGGATAGGGCTGTATGTCTCGCTGCCATAGCGCCGGTTGAGCTCCTCGGCACAGCGGCGGCATTCGTCGTGGAGTTGCTGGTAGGCGGGCAATGTCCCCCGGCTCGGCGCGGCGATCTGCAGGAAAACCACCTTGCCTATCCATTCGGGATATCTCGTGAACAATTCGTCCAAGGCATGGAAGCGATCGAGAATGCCTTTCGTGTAGTCGAGGCGCTCGACGCCAACGCATAGTTTGGTATCCGCAGACAGGCCGAATCTGTCGCGCACGCTGGCGCGGCACTCCTCCACAGACGGCAGTTTTGCCAGCAATTGGGCCGGCCATTCTATGGAAATGGGATAGGCGTGGACCAATGTGGTCTGCCCACCATAGGAGATTGCCGCGTCTGCCCGTTCGATCCGGCTCTCCAGAAAGCGGTCGACACTTTCGGTGAAGTTGTTGGCATGGAATTGGGTATGAAAGCCGATGATCGAACTGCCGAGCAGTCCTTCCAGGATCCGCTCACGCCACGGACAGATGCTGAATACTTCCGAATTAGGCCACGGGATATGCCAGAAGGTGATGACTATCGCGTCCGGCAGGCGCTGGCGGATCATGCGCGGTAGCAGCGCGAAATGATAGTCCTGCACCAGCACGATCGGCCGTTCGTTGCGGGCTTCGGCAACCACCGTATCGGCGAATTTGCGGTTGACGGCCTCGTAGGCGTCCCAGTCCGAGGCGCGAAACACGGGGCGGGTGAAGGCGATATGGCAAAGCGGCCATAGGCCCTCATTAGCGAAGCCCAGATAGTAGCCCTGATATTCCTCCTCCGTCAGCCAGACCCTGCGCAGCGTGTAGGACGGATTGCCTGGCGGCACCTGCACCCGGTCGTCCTTGTCGACGGTGAGACGGTCTGCCGTGCCGCCGCCATAGGCGATCCAGGTGCCGGCACAGGCGCGGGTGATGGGCTCGAGTGCCGAAACCAGGCCGCTGGCCGGCACCAAAAGTTGGACCCCGTCGTCCTTGATGTTGTGGATGTAGGGTTCGCGGTTGGACACCACGATGACCTGTGCGTCCGGCAGGTCGTCGGCCAGGATCTTGCGCAACGTGTCGGGCGACCACGTGACCAGTGCCGCATCGGCGGACTGGCCGTTCTTTTCGAACTCGCGCAGCACCTTGCGTGCCGCTTCCGAGGCGACATCCTCGCTCGGCGTGTATGCGGCGGCCGTTGCGCGACCGCGGCGCTGGCGGGATATCGACAGGAGAATGGCAAAAGCGGAAAAGCCAAAACTTGCAATCAGCAAAACCCAGAGCAGGTTTACAGTATAATCTGACATGGAATGTGATCTCGCCTCCGGCCGGCCGATAGCCGTTTTTTTTATTTGTTTTCTGGTTCGCCGCCGTATGACAACGACAGCGTCCCCATCCCGCCCATTTTTGCAACGCACAAAGAGGCTATCGGTTCCGGACGATTGCAACGCGCGCGTCATTTTCGATGCGCCGGAGCGCGGCGGCATCAAGTGCGCACGATGAGCGGCACCATCCCCTCATACCGGTCGGCAAGAAAGGCGACGACCCGGTCGCCGACACGCTGGAATGTGAGGTCGACCACTGTCGAGCCGACACCCAGATGCCGCAATGTCAGCGTGTCGATGCCGATCGGCAGCCTTGGGCGGGTGACCCGGATTTCGCTGTTCCAGCCGTCGATTTCGAGCCCAAGGCAGGCCTGCATCAGCATGAAGGCCGATCCCGCTGACCAGGCTTGCGGCAGGCACGCGACGGGATAGGCGATGGGCGCTTCGCCCGGCGACCGGGTAAAGCCGCAGAACAGTTCCGGCAGCCGCATGTTGAAATGGACAGCCGATTCGAACGTGCCGCTCATCAGCCGAACCACGCTGTCGCGCACGCCATAACGTGCCAGGCCTGCACCGCACATGGCGGTGTCGTGCGGCCAGATCGAACCATTGTGGTAGGACATCGGATTGAAGAATATCGCATCGTCGGCCAGCGTCCTCACGCCCCAACCAGAGTGGAACGACGCGGAGAGCAGCTGATCGGCGACCATCTGCGCCCGTTCCGGCTCGGGCAGCCCGACAAAGAGAAGATGGCCGGCATTCGACGTCCGTACCTTGCAGAGCTCGCCTGCACCATCGATCGCCAGTGCATAGAAATTGAGATCGTCCATCCAGAAATGGCGTTCCACCGCGGCGCGCATGGTTTCGGCGCGTTCCTCCCAATGATCGGCCTTGTCGTCCTCGCCGCGGCGGCGGGCGAGCGCCGCCAGCCCACGGAACGCGGCAAAGACGTAGCCTTGCACCTCGACCAGGGCGATCGGCCCCTTGGGCATGCGGCCATCGGCATGGAAGACGGAATCGAAACTGTCCTTCCAGCCCTGGTTGGCAAGGCCGGTCTCGGCGCCGCGCTGGTAGGTAACGAAGCCGGTCGCGCGGCTTGTCTCCTCCGTCCATTCGGCCGCTGCACAGAGCGATGGCCACAGGCTGTCGACGAACGCGATGTCGCCGGTACGATCCGCATAGGCGCAAGCGAGATGAATATAGAGCGGCGTGGTATCGACGCCGCCGTAATAGCGGCCGAACGGGAGCTCCCGCAGTGCCGCCATCTCGCCCTTGCGGGTCTCGTGCATGATCTTGCCGGGCTGCGAATCGCTGAACGGCGACGTTTCGGTCGCCTGATGCTGGGCGAGAAAGGCGAGTACGCCGCGCGCCAGCCCAGGATTCAACCACAGCATCTGCAATGCGGAAATCACCCCGTCACGGCCAAATGCCGTCGAGAACCAGGGTATGCCGGCATAGGGGTAAGGTCCGGTTGCAAGCTCGGTGGTCAGCAGCGCCACGTCCGCGCGCGCGCGTTCGATCCAGTCGTTGAAGACGCGGCCGGAACTGTGCACCGTCGCGCCGTGGCGGCGTTTGGCGCGCATGCCGAAACGAGCGCGGGCGGCGGCAGCCCGAAAACGGTCGCGGTCGGGTGTCTCCGCCACTTCCGGGCCGACCTCGATATAGAGGACCTCGCTGCTGCGCTTCGTCACCGCAACCAGGAAATCCGCGCGGCTGGCGGTCAAATTGTCCGGCGCCTGCGAGAACGAGATCGCCGACAGGCGCACGAGTTGGTCCAGCCCGTCATATCGAAGCACCACGGATGTCGGACTGGTCTCGGCGGCGTGGGCTATTCCGCGCTTGAGCCGGGTCGAACCGCGCACCTCGAACATGTCGCGGAAATCTGCTGCGAAATGCAAGGAAACCCGAATGGCCGACGATTCCTGGCTGTAGTTGGAAAGGGTGATGCGCTCGAACAGCCGGTCCTGCCAAAGCAGCCTGACGCGTTCTATGTGGATCGCGCCCTGCGGAATGTCGCGACCACCGACACTCTGGATCGGCAGATTGGTCAGGTTCGAGGTGAAAAGCACATTGTCCTGGCTGAGCGAGGCGCCGAGTAACGACATTTGCCGGCCACCGACCGTCAGCCGGAATTCCGAAAGCACACGCGTGTCGTCTCGGAAAAAGCCATCGCCGGCGCCGCGGATGTCGCCATAGGCGTCGGCCACCGCGAAGCAGTCGGCTTGCTTGAGGGCGAACAGCCGGTGCGGCTCCCGGGGCGCAACCTCGTCGAGGGAGGCAAGGGCTACGGCGGGATCAAGCTTACGCTCGTCGAGTTGATTCATACGTCACAAGCTCTGTCGTTTCGTTCCAATGTCCACAATGACGCCGATCAGGACGCTCTCGCTTCACCGGGAGTACCGATCAGGCGCGCATAGGCAGCCACATAGTCGTGGGCCATTCTCGTGGCAGAAAAACGGTTTTCGAACACGGCTCTCACCTGTCGCCTGTCGAGGCGCAGCAATTCCGGTATCGAGGCGACCGCAGCATCGACCGTATCGACAAGGAAACCGGTCACGCCGTGGTCGATGATCTCCGGCAGGGCACCGCATCTCCAGGCGATCACCGGCGTGCCACAGGCCATAGCCTCTATCGCGGCAAGACCGAACGGCTCCGGCCAATCGATCGGAAACAGCAGGCCGGCCGCCTTGCCGAGGAATTCCGCTTTTCTGTCCTCTTCGATCTCGCCGATATAGTCGACACGGTCGCCGTCGATCAGCGGCTCGACCGTGTCGTGGAAAAAAGGGCGGTCGTCGTCGCCGATCTTTGCCGCAAGCTTCAGTTTCAGCCCGGAGCGCAAGGCGATCTCAATGGCACGGTCCGGGCGCTTGTCGCGCGACAGCCGGCCCAGAAAGGCCAGATACGGCTCGTCCACCTCCGTCTCGAAAGTCGGCTCATACGTATTGATCGGTAGCCCGTGATGGATGGTCGCCAGCCAATTTGCCCTGGGTAGCCCGGTTCTCTGGCTACGCGAAATCGAGATCATCGGAAAGCGCGGAAAATGTTCGTAGGCCGGGGCCAGGTCGACATAGTCGAGCCTGCCATGCGGTGTCGTCACCGTCCGGTCGGGCATGTGTTCGAAGAAAGGAAAATGCAGGAAGTGGCTGAGATGGAAATGGATGATGTCGAACTGTTGCGCACGGCTCCTCACCTCGGCGAGCATCGAGAGATGCGCCGCGGTTTCGGATTTGTGCGGGCGCGGATCGAGACGGAGCGCGCGCTCGCGACACGCCACCAATTTCGCCGACGTCTTGGTATCGCCGCTGGCGAACAGGGTCACGTCATGGCCAAGCTCGACCAATCCTTCGGTCAGATAGGAGACGATGCGCTCCGTCCCTCCATAGAACCGGGGTGGCACGGATTCATGGAGCGGCGCCACATGGGCTATTCTCATGTTTTGGCATTTCCCTCAAAAAGACTGCTCGTGGCATCGAAATGCATCAGCCGCGCTAACGTTCCCGTACAATGGCAAGATGCCACCCAATTGGGGCAAGATGTCACCCAATTGGAGCTGCCGGGCGCGTCGACCGTTGCTCGTCTCGTCCAGCAAACATTTTTCAGGCCAAGCCATGTTTTGCCGGGAACCAAAGTCGGGTTCGCGAGTTTAGTGGGGTTCGATCGCACGCATCCGGTCGACGGGGAGGAAATGATGGACCGCTTGCAATTCTTTTCGCCCGTGCGGATTTTGCGCGGACAGGGACAGCCCGTGGAGGAGATCGACAGCGTTGCCGAAGCGATGGCATTCTTGCGAAAATGGCCGGCCGGGCGGCGCGGGCCGGTTTACCAGTGCGCCGTGAATTGCTGCGCTGCGGCCATGGCCGGCCGGATGTCGGCCGAGGAAGCGAGAAAGGCTTTTGCCGGCTTCGCCCGGATCACCCGCCTGCTCGAGGGCGATCGGCCGTTGCCGATGAGCGGCGAGGATCGGCATCGCGATCACGCCTTGAGGCGATAGGCCAGCTGCCGCAGATGGTCCGAGCAAGGGCATTCAGCCTGAGCGCCCGATCGGCGACCGCCTCGCTTTCGCGAACAGTCGTTTGAGCTGAGCAACGGCGCCGTTTTCGCTGATGTACTCGCAATAGGCGACGTAATCGGGGTCGCGTGACAGATGGCATTCCTCGGTGATGGCGCGGAGTGCGTAGATGGCATTGAGCGCGAGCAGGATAGCGGAGTGCCGCAGCGCTTCAGCGGGTCCTGCGGCGGTGAGGAAAGGTAGGGAGACCAGCCACCAGGAGAGGTTTTTCGAAACATAGGCCGGATGCTTGATCCAGCGATACGGTCCGCAGGTGATGATTCCGCGATTGGTGAGATTGGAAAATCTCAGGCCAAAGCTCACGGTGGACCAGACAAAAATCAAGATGCAGAAGAGGATCGCCGATCCCCAGAAAACCTGGAGCGCCGGTGAGGGCATCACCGCCGTCCAGTTGGCGCCCGTTTCGTAGTTCAGGTAGGCACGGGTGGCGGCGTTGATGGGTTCATAACAGGCAAGACAAACCAGCCAGCCGAATACGGTGGGCTCGACGGTGCGGATATGATTGTCGAGGACGCGCAGCGTGAAGACGTAGCCGACGACCGCGACAAGAACATCCACCATGAACAGGAGATCGATTGCAAAAGCGTGCCAGCGCATGATGTCGAATCGATACGGTTGTTCCAGCCCGGCAAGGATCGAACCCAGTGTGGAGCACAGATAGACGAACATCAGCGGCAGGAAGAAGCCTTTGACGATCCAGCCCCGCACGTGCTGGCGTATCTGCTCGGTCCTTTGCGGCACGGCGCCGCTGAGGACGAATGCACCGATTTCGGCATATGAATCTTCTGGATCGGTCAGCCGGCGGTCGACATAGGCAACATAAAACGGCGCGGCGACGAGCAGCGCCGGCATGGTGTCGTAAAGCGCCGCCCAGTAGGGGGCGTAAAACCCACGCCGGTATTCCGGCACTATCCAGTAGACTGCGGCAATGGTCGTGAGCGTGACGATGAAGCCGATGAGCTTGCGCACGACGCGCTTGACTTCAAGCGCTCGCATCGGCTTCGCCTGCAATCCCGTCGAACGCCTCCGGAAAGTCTGGAAATAGGCCGTGTCGACCGCGATCATCGCTGCCGCGGTAGCTGCAATGACAGTCATGGCCTGCAAATGCACAGGCCAGCTTCTGTTGACGAGCACTCCGACGGCCAGCGCAAGACCAAACAGTCCTGCAAGGCCGGTGAGGGGCGCGGTCGCGGATTTCGGTTGGAGCGTCAAGCTGCTACTCCCGTTGTCATGGGGGTTGATCGTCGTCGGCGGCCGCCACGGATCACGTAGTGTGCCCACCCGCCGCCGCTGGTGCCACTTGAGCAGCTGCTACACTCCACCGCTGCCGTTGGATCCGCTGCTGCTTGTCCCGTCGTTGCCGCCGCTGGATCCGCTGCTACTGCTCGATCCGCTTGAGCCGCAGCTGCTTGTTCCGTCATTGCCGCCGCTCGAACTGCTGGTGCCACTCGAACTGCTGCTGCCGCTGGATCCGCTGCTGCCGCTGGATCCGCTGCTCCCACTCGATCCGCTGCTGCCGCTTGACCTGCTGCTGCCACTCGAACCGCTGCTACCGCTCGAACCGCTGGTGCCGCTGGAACCGCTGGTGCCGCTCGATCCGCTGCTGCCGCTCGAACCGCTGCTGCCGCTCGAACTGCTGGTGCCGCTCGAACCACTGCTGCTGCTTGAGCCACCGATGGGCCTGTTGTTGAGGTTGTGTGGCGAGCGATGGTTGTTGGCGCCCTCGTTTGTATTTTCGCAGGTGCATTTGCGCTGATATTTGGTGCCGAAAGCACTGTGTTCATTGCTCGCCTTCTTGCAGACCAACCTATGGCAAATCAAATTCGCTTCGGTTGTCTCGGGGGTAAGGCCGGTGATCACTATTGCGGTTGTCGTGGCCGCCATGGCCACGATCGAGAACCGGAGTAAATTCCGAAAATTTTGCATAGATACCTCGCTTTCTGACGCCTCGCTTCTCGGGCTCGCGCCCAAGCTTCCTGATTGTCGAGTGGGTATTTGCAACAAGGCCGCATACGGATCGCTTACGCCTCAGCGGTCGGGCTCAGGGGCGGCGAAAAAAGTTGAACAAAGCGCAGACAATGCTGCCGCATTGCGGTATTTCGACCAGAAAAAGGAAGATGCACTTTGGGGGAAACGGAAAATGTCGAAACGGCTTAGACTGGTGCTGGGAACGGCCGGCGCAATTGCCGTCGCCATTGTCTGGGGGATCATCGCCACGTTAATGGGTGTGCCATCGATTCTGATCACTGTAGGAGCGGTCGCGATCGGCGCGGGCATCTACAGCTATGTCGATCGAAGCCGAAGCTGATCCGGTTATCAGGCTACGGGCATAACGCAAAAATCCCACCGTCGCAGACTGTCTGCGGCAATGCTCAGTGTACGAAAATTACCAACGACAGCGGTCTGTGGAACGAGTGGCCTGCCGAAGCTATTGTGGTGTCGGTCCGAGACACCCCCGCCTCGGGTCATTGGCTCACCCAGCCGAGTGGTCCGCTGCTACCCAATGGCAGCGGACCTTCATCCGGAGGACAGACCCGGAAGACGGATTGTGCCGAATCGAGGGAGAACGATGGTCGTTGACGAGATTGCCGCGCGGCGCCTGAAAATTCTGCTCGAGCAATACATGGAGACCAGGAAGAGGCGCCACGATGCGGTTTCCACCGCAGCGGCTGAGATCGCGATCAGGGCTGTCATGCCGAATTGCCCGGCCTCCGGAAAAGTCCTGGACGACATGATTGCGGCATGTGCGTTCGAACACGGGCTGGGGGTGCTGTTCGATCGACCTGACGCATGAAGGCCTAAACGCCATGAATCCCAACGCCAAAATCGCACGGTGCTGTCGTGCACAAATCCGACGCTGTTCCTGAGGCGCTCGCCACTAAAGCGCATCGCGTCGATCGGCCTCATGCGATGCGCTGTAAGTGCCTGTTTTTGTGCATGTCGTTGCCGCAAAACCGCTGCACAGTTTTGCGCGACATGCATTAGAGAAACCGACCGACCGGAGCAGCCATGCCGAGATATTTTTTCCATTTCCGAAACAATGAGGGCCGCTTGACGGAAGATTTCGAGGGTCAGGAGTTGGACGGTTTGTCCGCGGCTCAGGATAACGCAATGGCCTCGGCCAAGGAAATCCTGGCCGAGGGCCTGCTCAGCGGCAGCCCGGTCCTGACAGGTCTTTCCTTCGAAATCTGCGACGAGAACCGGAAGCTGCTTTTCCGATTTCCATTCTCGGAAGCTGCCGAAAAGGCCGGCACTCGGCCGTGATTGGCCAAAAGCCCCGCGATGCGGGCGAGCTTTGATCGAGCCTGGCTGAAAAACCGCATGTCGCGGCAAGACGGTCGTTGGTGCAAATCAGCACCATAGCCAAATTAGTAGCATAGCTGCCGGCACAAAGCAAGAACAAATATGGCTTGCCTTGCCTACGGGGGCGCCAAGCGACGTTGCCATTTCCAACCAGTATGTCGATTTGTCGGGCCGGGTGTTCGTCAACTTACCGAAACGTCTTCGCAGGATGCTGTGATCAGGAGTTCCTTTCTCCCGCGGTTGCGTTTACAGGACGCTCAGGACAGTGTCGTTTGCGCGCCAGCAACTGGACCGAGTTAGGCCGGGCGCACGGTCCCCCTCCGTCAAGGAAACCAGTCCGGCGCCGTTTTTGGAGAACAATGATTTGTGGTGGTCAAATAAGCAAAAGAGATTCAAGGGAACGTGGGACGACAGACTGGACGGCCTATTCTCAGCAGAGGTCGACTACGCCGGGAAATCCATTCTCGATGTCGGCTGCAACATGGGTGTTGTCGCCTATGAGATATCCAAGCTAGGACCGAGTTCGATCCATGGGATCGACATTCTCAAGCCGCATATCGAGACGGCCAGGATGATCTTCCTGGGTTGTCCGGTCCAAAGCCGGTTCGATTGTCTCGATCTTGGCAGCCGGAAGCTGCAAAATGTTCTCCAACCGCAGTACGACGTCGTCATGCTGCTGGCGGTCTACCATCACATGCAGTGGAGCCTCGGCGCGGACAAGGCGCGACGCGTGCTGTGCGATATCGCCGGGCGTGCTCAAACGATCGTTGCCCGCGTCCCTCCTGGCAAGGATAAGGAGATGATCGCGGTGCTTTCGGATGTGGGCTTTTCAATCAAAAGCAATCACACATCGCCTCTTGGAAGCCATCTCATGGTCCTCGCGAAACACTGACCAGGCATAGCGCGGCCGACGACGAATGGCGCAAGAGCCGCGTGGCTGGGGTCCGCTATGCTCGGATGCGAGGAACCGACGGTCATAGGCCGATGACGTGCAAGGATCCGGTTCGGCATTGACTGCGGTCGGGAACGAAGCCACAGACAGGTGATCGAAACCGTCTCGTGCTTCAAGACAACACGAAGACCGGACGGGATCGCAACGGGCGGCGACAAGATGATTGCAAAGAAACGAGTGTCAACGGTCCCGGCATATCCGCTGATCAAGCGTCTGATTGGCGAAAATCTGCCGCCGCACAAGATGCTGTATGTGACAGGTTTGCTGTGCTCGATCGCTGCTGCTGCCGCGGTCGGCGCGACGGCCTGGATCATGAAAGTCATGATCAACACCATCTATGTCGAGCGAGATGCTGCCGCTGTATCGGGTATCAGCGTCGTCATCATCGGCATTTTCCTGGTCAAGGGCATAGCTGCCTACTGCCAGACCGTCACAACGGGAAAGATTCGCCGGGCTATCGTTTCGGACCTGCAAAACCGGCAATTTTCTCGAATGGTGCGTTTCGACATCAGCCGTTTCGCGAACCAGCATCCGGCAAAATTCATCTCCAAAATCATGTTCAACGCGCGCGCCGGGGCGACCGTTATTCTCACCCTCACGAGCAGCGCCGTCTCTGATCTGCTGACCCTGATTGCCTTGGCCAGCGTCATGGTCAAGCAGGACCCGGTGATGTCGCTGATATCCGTGGCGGTTCTGCCGATGCTGTTCCTGTCAGTCGGCGCGATAACCAGGAAGCTCAAGGCGCTGGCGAGGGGCGAGACGGAATTGGCCGCGCAGGTCCAGTCGATCGGCACGGAAGCCGTCGAAGGCATCCGCACCATCAAGTCCTTCCAGCTCGAGGACAAGGCCGTCGCCAGCTTTGCAAAGGCCGTCCGCAAGATGGAAAGACGTGGCATCCAGATCAACCGGACGTCAGCATTGATGAGCCCATTGATGGAGACCGGCGGCGGCGTGATCATCGGGCTTTTCGTTATGTACGCCAGCTGGCAGACCCTCGGCAACGGCAAGACGCCCGGCGAATTCATGGCCTTCATTACCGCGTTCCTGCTTGCCTATGAGCCTGCCAAGCGGTTGGCCCGGGTCAATGTCGACATTCAGAAGCAAATGGTCGCCGTCGAGCAGATGTATGATTTGATCGACACGCCCGAGCAGCGGCGACTCGCGATCGCGGGCGAGCGTCTGACCGACGTCGATGGTGGTATCCGCTTTGAAGATGTGGCCTTTTCCTATGACGGCAACAGCCCCGCGCTCGAGGGTGTTTCCTTCGATGTCCGACCTCGTGAGAAGCTGGCGATCGTCGGCCGCTCCGGCGCCGGCAAGACCACCATCGTCAATCTAATCCTGCGTCTGATGGAGCCGGACAAGGGCAGGATCCTGATCGACGGAAAGGACATTTCGAAGATCAGCCTGGCCGACGTCCGCGATAACATCGCACTTGTGTCACAGGACGTCTTCCTGTTTGAAGGCTCGATCCGCGACAACATTCGCGACGGCCGCCCGAATGCCACGGATCAGGAAATCGAATCCGCTGCGAACCTCGCCCGGGTCACCAGCTTTGCTTCGGCGCTCGAAAACGGGCTCGACACGCTTGTCGGGCCAAGCGGCACCAACCTGTCCGGCGGGCAGAAACAACGCGTTGCCATCGCACGCGCCCTGCTCAAGAATGCTGCGGTAATCGTCTATGATGAAGCGACATCGGCGCTTGACGGTGAAAACGAACGGGCAGTCATGGAGGCAGCCTTCGACAACACATTTCAGCGCACAGTGATCTGCATTGCGCACAGGCTGTCTACAATCAAGGCGGCCGATCGTATTCTCGTGTTTGACGCCGGACAGCTTGTCGATGCTGGAACGCATGACCAGCTTTCCAAGCACAGCGAGATATATCGTTCGATATTCCACCTGGAGACGGCCGATCCGATGGTCGAAAGCGGCAAAAAGCTGCGGCAGAGCGTATTGCGCTGAAGGCCGATGACCAGCTTTTATCACGGTTCCTATGTCCGGTATGTGATTGGTGGACTGGGCCTTCAGGTGCGCCGGTACAAAAAGGCGGTGCGCGGGTTGTTTTCCGGTCGCAAGCAGCCTCGTTCCATTCTTGAGCTGCAGGCCAAGGTTGCGGCCCTGATTGTGCGCAGGGACTGGAAAGGCCTTGAAGCCGGTACCAATGAGATGGCTGTCACGGCCGATCATAATCGCGACCCCGAGCTGATGCAGAAGGCGGGCCAGGCGTTCGAACGCCTTGGCAACTTTGCGCGGGCAGCTGAGCTTCGGCTTTCCGCTCGCCGGCTGCGGAAAGGGAAAGGCGCCAACGAGTGGACCGGCGAGAATCTCGGATCGGATACACTGCTGATCGATCTTGTGGAGGATGACCCGCGCAGCCTTGGCCGGGTTATCCGCCACGCGCGACTGGCCGGCGCTGCCGCTGCCTATGCGCAAAGCGCAACAATCCGGGTCGAGCCGCGCCTGGTATCAATTCTGCAGCGAACGTTCCCGAAGGCGACCGTGGTCCCGGCGCAGCGGGATGTGGTCGGCGACAAACACGCGACTTTCGAAGATCTCGCCTGGGTGTTCGGACGCGATGCCGAAAAACTTGCTGCCGACTTCGTGCCGCTGCGGGCAGATCCTGAACTCGTCGAGACATTCCGCAAGCGCTATCGCTCGATGACGGATCTGCCGCTGGTCGGTCTCTCCTGGGGCAGCAAGTCCCATACCAAGGACGTGCCTGATTTTCCTGAATGGGCACGGTTCATCGCCCAGACGCCAGCGACATTCGTTTCGCTCCAGTACGGGCAGGTCAAGCCGGCGTTGCGGCGCCTTCGCAACGGCAACGACGCGCGTCTGATCTTTGACGACAGCGTCGACCAGATGGTCGACATGGACCGTTTCGCCGCACAGGTCGCCGCACTCGATGCTGTCGTGACGATCAGCAATACGGCGGCCCATCTTGCCGGAGCCATTGGCGTGCCGAGTGTTTTCCTCATCGACGATAATTTTCAGACGGCATGGCCGGTGACCGGCGACCGGACACCCTGGTATCCGAAGGGCATTGTCATTCGCAAGGAGGGACGCCCTTGGTCGCTGGTGCTCGACGAAGCCGGCCGGCGGCTCTCGTCGATCCTGACGACGCTTTCCGACGCTCCCCGAGGACGATAGAACATCGCCGTGCAGAACAGACGAACCATCCTTCAGAAGGCAAAAACCGCCGATCTGCGCCCGCAAGGCGCCGTCGGCAAGCGGCTGCAGAAGGTTCTCGAGCGGGCAAAGGAACTTCTTAGACGTCCCTCGCGCCACGCCGACGAAAGCGCCGAAAGGCATATGAGGCTGATGGAGGAAAGCGTGCAGCGTGGTGACTGGCAAACTGCTCGCGACCATGCACTGGCGCTTGGCGCGCTTGGTGAGCAGCTTGGCGATCTCGGCCTGATCAAGAAAGCGGGGCGCGGACTGAGGCGTCTCGACGGAGGAAATCGCATCTGGCAGTTGATGGCGGCGAGCAAGCAGCGCGGCAGACCCGATTGGGATGGCAGTGATCTTGCGGATCGCACGCTTCTCGTCGATCGTCGCGAAGGCGACCTGGCGATCTTTTTCCAGTTCGCGTCGCTGCTTGGTCCAGTGGTCGCGGCTGCCGGTCGATGCATTGTCTTCGTCGAGCCGCGACTGGCACCGCTTTATCGCAGAACATATCCTGCGCTTGATGTCAGGATTGAAGGGGAAGAGGACATGGCGGCAGTGGACGCCGATGTCGTTGCCGGTTTCGAGACACTCGCAAAGCATTTCTGGCCGGACGACCCGGCGGCACGCGCGCCCTTCGTTCCGCTGGAGCCGGACCGCCGACTGGTTGCCGAGCTGCGCGGCACCTATCTCGATGGCGGCCCAGGTCCCCTGATCGGATTTGCCTGGGGAAGCCTGAACAAGAGCAAGGATCTGCCGGCTCTGGACGATTGGCGGACGCTGTTCAGCAGCCTGCCGGGGCGCCTGGTCAGCTTGCAATATGGCGATGTCGGGCCGGCCCTCTCCGAGTTCGAGCGCCACGCTCCGGGGCGCATCATCCATGACGCTTCAGTCGACCAGTTGACGGACATGGACCGCTTTGCCGCCCAAATTGCGGCGCTCGACGCGGTGGTCACGATCAGCAATACCGGCGCCAACCTCGCCGGAGCGCTCGGCGTGCCGACGATTGTCATGCTCGACGATGGATTTCGGCTGTCCTGGCCTGCTTTCGGTGAGACCGTCGCCGCATATCCGAGCGTTCGACTGGTCCGAAAAGGCGGCCGAGCCTGGGCGTCGGCAGTCCAGGAAGCAGGCGGACGGGTCATGCAAATCATCGGCGGAGCTGGCGATGGAGGGTAGCCAACTTCTCGGCCGGTTGCGCCGCGCTGTCGCGCTTGCAGGCTACAGATACAAGGTCTGGTTCCGACGTCACCGGCGGCAGCTCTTCCTTCGCTGGCGCGATGGCGACATTGCCGATCAGATGGCGGATTATCGGCGAAGCGTCGAGTCCCGCGATTGGCCGGCGGCACTGCCGAAAGCCCTGGCTCTTGGATCCATTGCGAAGTCGAGGGGCGAGGTCCACCTGATCGACGAGCTCAGCAAGGCGCTGATGCGGATGGGCGCCTATGGCGCAGCCGCCGAACTCAGGATCGCCCGACGCCACATCGTCAACGGCCGCGTCGATGGCGAGTGGCTGGGCCAGGATATTTCGGGCCAGACACTGCTTGTCGATCTGATGGAAACCGAAAAGCAGGGTCTGGCCACCGCGATCCATCATGCGAGTTCCGTCGGCTGTGCGTTGGGGCGCGCCGCCCGTTCGATCGTCCTGGTCGAGCGCCGCCTGGTACCGCTCTTTCAGCGCACTTTTCCGACCGCCGATGTGCGGCCGGTCGGCGCTGACGGCAAGGCTGCCTATGGCGAGGCGCAGGCCTTCGCCGGCGTCCAGCATCTGACTGCCGTTTTCGAGACCGACGAGGCGACGATCCGCGAGCATTTCGTGCCCCTTAAGCCGGATCCGGCCCGGGTCGCTGAACTTTGCGCCCGCTACCGGCATGAAGGACGGCCGTTGGTCGGTATCGCATGGGGCAGCTCGAATCCTGGCAAAGACCTGCCGCCGCTTGCCGCCTGGCGAAACCTGATAGGCCGACCGGACCTCCGGTTCGTCTCGCTGCAGTACGGCCAGATCGAGACCGATCTGAAGTTCCTGACCGACGGTGAGCCGGAGCGCATTCTTCATGACAGATCGGTCGATCAGCTCGTCGACATGGACCTTTTCGCCGCGCAGGTTGCCGCGATGGACGCCGTGGTGACCATCAGCAATACCGGAGCGCATCTGGCGGGCGCGCTCGGCATCCCCTCGATTTTCATTCTGGGCGACGGCTTCAAGCGCTCCTGGCCGGTCGAGGGCGACCGCACGCCCTACTATCCATCGGCCGTGCTGGTCTCGAAACGGGAACGCCCCTGGTCCGTGGTGATGGGCGAGGCCGAGGCCATCCTGGCGCCATGGCTCACAAAAGTGAGTGGCTAATGCATGTCGTCCGAAAGGGCGTCACTGAAGACGCTTCGACGCGATCCGCATTAAGGGTTCGGCCGACGGATCGTGGAATGGACCGCCCGCGTCGAACAGTCGTCGCAACAGGCCAAAAAACATAAGGCATTCCGAACCGGGATATAGTAAAGGCCAATTCGCCCCGCAGAGGATCGCAATTCTTGCTGGCATTTCTGCCTTGTGTTCGAATTAGCCGTAGGCTTAGGCGCCCAGTAATGGGGTTGGTCTGGCCGGCAGCGGTTCGGGCGCCAGCTCTGATAATCTAATGGAGGTCTCTCCCATGTCCTTTCTAAAATTTTTCCAGGCCAAAGCGCCGCCTCTTCCTCTTATCGTATCCTTTCCAAAATCGGGGCGCACGTGGCTACGTGTCATGCTGGACGATCTCGGAGTTGAAGTTCAATACATTCACGACGGAACCGACCACAAGTTACTTCGACCGAAATCGAGCCTCAAGGAGAATAAATCTCGATACAAGAAGAGAAGAACAATAATGCTTGTTCGCGATCCAAGAGATACGGTGGTCTCAGGGTACTTTCAGGTTCAGAAGCGCCACATGCTTCCAGCGGGATCGTTCAGTGATTTTATCAGAAGCGACAATCATGGGATTGAAAAGATCATCAGATTCAATCTGCATTGGTTCGCGGCCATGCCCCGGATGCGCGAAATCCGGTATCTTCAATATGAAGATATGCATCGGGATACCGCTGGTGTCCTTCGCGCGATCCTTGGATTCCTGAACCAGCAGGCTGACGATCGGACGCTTGTCGAGGTGGCGAACAACCGAACGTTCGACAAGATGAAAGTGAGTGAATCGACCGGTGATCTGTCCGATCGATACGGCAAGATATTACAGCCGCGCGATGCGAATGATCCCGAAAGCTTCAAGGTGCGCAGGGGCAAGATAGGCGGTTACGGCGAATATCTTTCCGAGGACGATGTGGCCTATTGTGACGAGCAGTTGGCTAAGTTCGAATATTGGGAGAAGCTGGACAAGGTTTTTAGCACGAACGGCTTGTGCTACGCTCGCGTCGATAACCGCGCCCGGGTCGCCTTGGGTTAGGGAGCATTGCCGACATGGTGATGCGGACCGGATTCATTTGCGGCTGCGGCCATAGCGGGACGACGTTGATTGCGACGATCCTTGCGTCGCATCCCGACGTCTACCTGCCGCTCCAGGAAACCAACATTTTCTTCAAGTGGACGCCACTGGCCATGTTCCGCTTCTGGAAACTGAAGCGGGCGGCGCTCGATGCTGGAAAGAACGTGCTGCTTGAAAAGACACCGCGGCATATCCGCCGTGTCGCCCGCATTCGCCGGCTCGTGCCCGGCGCGCGTTTCGTCATGCCGGTGCGAGATGGACGCGACGTCGTAGCGTCCCTGATCAAACGACTTGGCGACCCAACGGAGGCTCTCGACCGCTGGATCAGCGACAATGCGCTGGTTCTTGCGGAACGGGGAAAGCCGGATGTGCTGATCTATCGCTATGAGGACCTGGTCGAGAATCCGGCCAAAGTCGTCGAGCAGATATGCGGCTTTCTCGATGTAACCTTCAGCCCGGATCTCCTCGACTATCACAAGAACCCGCAGCAGTGGTTCAAGCCGACCGACGCCAGCGGCGAGACGCCACATGCGGTGCTCCGGAACCAACAGGTCAATCAGCCGATCTATGACGGGAGCGGAAGATGGCGCTCCGAACTTGGAAACGCCGAGCTACAGGACCTGGTACAAGGACGAGGTGCCCAGCTTATGAAAGCATTCGGTTATGCATGATGTCGGTTCGGCATCTGCTTGAAATGCCGTCTACCAATCAATTTTGTCGATCAAACCCGTTTTGAACAGGCTGTGAGCGCCTTCGTACAGCATTGACTGTTCGCTCATCGCGCTGAGAGCGGCTTTACCGCTCGATACCTCATGATACTGGCGATATTTGGAAGCGCCGTTCCAATACTGACCTTCCGCCACCGCGACCTGCGCCTTGTCGTTGAAATCGGCGAAGAACTTGAAATGAAGCAGGCCAGCCAATCCCTTTATATAGTTTCGCCAGTAGGGCAGCGGTGAGTGAATCGACGTAAAAATCGTCTGGCGATCAACATATATCAGAGGGAACTTGGTCAACTTGTGCTGCCTGGCGAAAAGCCGGGTTCTCGGGCCGCCTGTGATCTTGAGATGCCGGGGGCTCCTCGTCACCTCATAGCCGCTGCCGTCGAAATGGTCTGCAACTTGCCATGGCGGCACGATGGGATCGAAGGGTACGTCCCAGATGCTTCCGCTCGGATACATGTCGATCATCGGCGCCAGCAGGCGTGTCATTCCGCGCCGCTTCAGCCAGTCGGCCATCGCACCGAGCGGATGCTGATCCATGCCGTCATAGACAAGATATTCGTCCGCATCCACGGTCAGATACCAGCGAGGCTGACCATAGATCTGCACAATCCGCTGCCGCCAAAGGTTTCCCAGGTCCGACTGCGAATAGGTGACCGGCGAGCTGAATAGATCGACATCTGGCTGCTCGGCCAGAAGCTCAGCTGTGCCGTCGGTCGAGCGATCATCGAGGACGGCGAATCTGGTGACGCCGAGTTCGCGATAGTGCTTCAGGAACGGGGGTAGCCTGTCCGCCTCGTTGCGGATGATGAGGATCAAAGGCAGGTCATTCGCGTTAAGGGGCGTTATCGGCCGCAGCGATGACACTTCTGCCCGTCTTCCGAAGGTGTGTCTCAGCCGATATATGGCGGTGTCGGTAATCGTCCGGCGGACAATGGCGGGCCAGGTTGCTTTGCTCAAGCCATCGATTCCCCTCATGGCGGTCACCGGCTGGAGCTGGCGCTGATCCGCTGTTTGCAGTTAATTTCTACATGCAGCACCGTTAGGCAAATCGCAAGCAGTTGCGGACAATCGACACAGGCCTGTTCTGAGTTCCGGCGGGGGAGCTTTCCAAGTGTTGCCGATGCGAGCTGGCCTCTATAGACATCGTCAGATGGCAACAAGGCCGGAGCCCAGACCCTATGTACGCCGGCATTCGTGGCACCGAAATTCAATTCGACAGGCCGATCCTGTTCGTGCGCCAGCGTTATGCGCCCTTCGGTGGCGGCGAGATCATGTTGGAAAACATCATGGCCGCATTCGCCGCGCGTCAGCGGCGGGTGGCCGTGCTGTCCGGCGACTGGCCGCGTTATGAAGGCATCGAGTTCATCCATTGTGCCGGTCGGCGGTTTCCGCGTTCGCTGCGGGCGACGTCCTTTGCTCAAGCCGCCTGCCGCAAGATCGCCGAGATGCCGCCGGCGCTGGTGCAGAGCAACGATCGCCTCCCGTGCTGCGATGTCTTCCGGGCCGGGGAGGGCGTTCATGCCGCCTATCTTGCCGAGCGGCGGCGTTTCGAGACGCGGCTTGGCAGGGCGGCAATGGCGCTGAGCCCCTTTCACCGCCAGACGCTGCGCCTCGAGCGCGCAACCTATGCCAGCCCACGGCTCAAAGCTGTCATAGCGATTTCGAAGATGGTCGCCGAGGACATTGTCCGTCACTACGATTATCCGGCGGAAAATGTGCACCATATTCCCAACGGGGTGGATCTCGACCGCTTCAACCTGCAGCTGCGCCAACAGCATCGGGCGACAATCCGCGCGCGGCTCGACGTCGACGAAAACAGGTCGGTCGTCCTGTTTGTCGGCTCGGGCTTTGCGCGAAAAGGACTGCTTGCACTGATGAAGGCGGCCGCCAGGCTCGATGGCGAGCCTGAATTGTGGGTCATCGGCCATGATTCGCGCGCCAACGCCTTCAGGCAGGCCGGTGACAGGCTCGGTCTCGGCACACGGCTCAAGATGCTGGGGCCGCAGAAAGACATGCTGCCGTGGTACGGCGCGGCCGATATTGCCGTGCTGCCTTCCATCTATGATCCTTTCGGCACAGTGGTCATTGAAGCGATGGCCAGCGGCTTGCCCGCCGTGGTAAGCACCGGCTGTGGAGCGCGCGAGCTTGTCGAGCGGTTCGAGCCGACGCTCGTTTGCGATGCGGCCAGCGAAAGCGACCTCGCTGCAGCGCTCGCGCACGCGCTGCAGTTGTCGTCACGACCTGACACCGCAGCCCGGGTGAGAGCGGCGGCCGAACACTATGATTTCAATGTCATGATCAAGCGAATGATGGCGCTTTATGAAAGCCTTGATCTGAAATGATTTTCGACTTTGTTGAATTAGGTTAGTACCCTCAGTTTGCTAACGGGCCGGGAACCGATGCTGCAGATGCATTCGAATGACGGTGGCAGCCTTGATGCCGGAGCATTCTGACCGTGCCGGCGCTCTCGGTCATTATCATCACCCGCAACGAGGAGGCGTCCATCGCGCAATGCCTTCAGTCGGTCCATTTTGCCGATGAGATCGTCGTTCTCGACAACAACAGCAGCGACAGAACCAGGGAGATTGCCGGTGCTCTGGGGGCAAAGGTTCTGATGACCGTCGATTGGCCCGGTTTTGGCGCGCAAAAAAACCGTGCGCTGGCCGCGGCAACGGGGGATTGGATCCTGTCGCTGGATGCCGATGAGTGGGTGGAGGCGCCGCTCGGCGCGGAAATAAGGGCCGCAATCGCCGACCCAAAAGCCAATGACGGCTTCGAAATACCGAGAAGATCGCGCTTTTGCGGGCACATTGTCCGCCATAGCGGCTGGTCGCCCGATCTGGTGCTCAGGCTCTTCCGTCGCCGCTCCGGGCGGTTCAGCGACGACACCGTGCACGAGAAGGTATTGGTGAACGGGAAGGTCAGCCGATTGTCCCAGCCGATCGAGCACGATTCCATTACCGACTTGGCAGATGCCCACGACAAGATCGGCCGGTACGCAGAAGCGTCCGCCGCGCAACTGCTTGCCGAGGGCAAAAAAAGCTCGATAGGCAAGGCGGTCTTGCGCTCGGTCTGGGCCTATGTGCGCAGCTATATTTTCCGGCTGGGATTTCTGGACGGTTCCATTGGTGCGATGGTGGCCGCGTATTCGGCCAGCTACACCTATCAGAAATGGGCTCGTGTCGCATTGGGAATGCGAGGCCAGGTCCACCCAAAAACGCAAGGCTGAGGCCAGGACAAATCTGTGAGAAACCGGCTTGGTTGACCGCATTTGTTGCCGAGCCATCGCCAACTAGTTAGTGTACGACCGTAAAAATCGAAAGCCAGGGTAGTGAATATGACTGATGCGTTTAGGGTATTTATCGGATGGGACAGTCGTGAGCCGATCGCGTACGACGTCGCGCGACACTCGCTGCTCAAACATGCGTCGGCGCCTATCTCCGTCATTCCGATCAAACAGGACGAGATGCGTGCCCGCGGGCTATATTGGCGGGAAAAAGACCCGCTCGCCTCAACGGAGTTCACCTACACGCGCTTCCTCACGCCCTTTCTCGCCGACTACACGGGTTGGGCCCTGTTTTGCGATTGCGATTTCCTGTGGCTTGGTGACGTCGCAGGCCTGCTGAAATATACGGACTCAGACAAGGCGGTCTATTGCGTCCAGCATGACTATACGCCGAAGGCCACAACCAAGATGGATGGTGTGGTCCAGACGTCCTATCCTCGGAAAAACTGGTCGTCGCTGATGCTGTTCAACTGCGCGCATCCTTCGGTCAGATCGCTCACGCCAGAGGTCGTGAATCAGGAAAGTGGCGCCTATCTTCACCGAATGCAGTGGGTTGCCGACAAAGATTTGGGCTCATTGCCGGTAGAGTGGAATTGGCTCGAAGGTTGGAATGAAAAGCCTGCGGTCGGCACACCTAAGGCGGTCCACTATACCAGCGGCGGCCCGTGGTTTGCCGAATGGCAGAATGTCGACTACGCCGATTTGTGGATAGCAGAACGCGACGAGTTCCTGGCTTCCGATCAAGCGGAATCTTCTCAGAGCGCCGTTCGATAAGAACATCGTGTTTGGCAGGTGACCTAGGCGCTTCCGAAAGTGGCATTGATTTTCGTGTCGCCAAGGGCGCAGCAACCAGCCGTCAGGTGCTGGGCGTCGACAACGTGTTGCCGCCGGGGGGCGGGACCGGAGCAGATTGCGCCTACGAATCTGGCGGCACCGGCCGGGTAACCATGCCGCGCTGAGATAAGGTTCAGCTCGCGCCAATATGATCGGTTTGGAGTCCGTCAGCTCTTTCATCGGCCTAGCCGGCACGCGAAAGTCGACCATGCCGTCACTGCGAAGACGCCTCGATCGTTTCCTGGAGAACCGCGGGCCTAAAATACCGCGGCTGCAGCTGAACCATGTCGAGCGCCTGACGCTGGTCCGTCGCCATGGTGATTTTTCCCTTGCCTATTCGACCGCCGTGCAGAGGGGGCTTCACTACTTCGGCGATGCCCAGGGCTACATCGCTTACGGCAGCAAAACGCGACATCATTTCGCGCTCGGTGATCCAGTGGCTGCCCCGGCCGATCGGCGCGACTATATCCGACGTTTCATCGAGGTTGCCGGCAGCCCGTGGTTCGTGCAGATCGGCGACCAGACGGCGCGCGTGCTTGCCGGGCTTGGCTATCAGGTCAACCGCCTCGGCGTCGATACCAGGCTTGTCCTGCCCGGACACGACTTTTCCGGAAAGCGCAATGAGACAGTGCGCTATTCCGAACGCTGGCTCTTGAAGAAGGGTTTTTCCTTCGCAGAGGACAACGGGACTGTCTTCCTCGACGAGATTGCCAGGCTCTCCCAGAATTGGCGGGCCGACCGCATTGTCAAGCGCTGGGAGATGAGATTTCTCAACAGGCCCTTTGCCGATCACCTTGGCGTCGATATGCGCCGTTTCGTCCTGCACGGTCCGGATGGGGAACTCGTGGCCTTGCTGGATTTCGATCCGCTGTTCAGCGACGGCAAGGTCATCGGCTACACCACCTCGTTCAAGCGCAAGCACATCGATGCCTCGGCGCATGCCGAGATCGGCCTGACCAAATTCGCGGTCGACCGCTTTCGCGATGAAGGTGTTTCCGTCGTCACCCTAGGCCTGTCGCCGCTTGTCGAAATCGGACCTAGCGGGTTTGCCGAAAGCGATTTCTGGCGGCACGCCTTCCAGCGTGCCTATGACTCCCCCTGGGTCAATCGCACCCGCTTCAATCTGCAGGGGCAGGCGGCCTTCAAGCGCCGGTTCCATGGTGTCGAAGAGCCGACCTATCTTGCCTTTCGCAAGGGGACCTTTTTCGAAGCGCTTTCTCTGCTCCGGCTGATCAGGGCCGTCTAGTGCCTGGTGGCTGAGCGCTCGTCGTCTCCTGGTATGGTCGACCTCACACCGGTCAGGCTTGGTTGTTTAGTTTAGGCGGGAAAGGAATGCCGCGGCGGGAAGCAAAAGACCGGCTGCGAACCGTCGGCCCATTCTGCGGCGTCCCCCAGTCCCGCCGGGCACGTTTGGCAGCCTGAGAACGGCTTCGCGTCAGCGCCAATGGGTCGGATTCACGGTTGCTGCAGCGTACCGCCGGGAATAACGAGGGTACCCTGGCCTGGCCTTGAGTATCTGAAGCCTATGAAGAACAAAGCAACGATGATCAAACAAATGACGATGACCGCGACGACGCTGCCAGGATGGTGTCCGGTATCTGGCGGTTGGACCATTGCCTTCCCGTATGGCTATCGCCGCTGACCTTCTTCATCTTCCAACCGAGCATGACGACTGTCAATGGATACAGGAGTTGCTCCCGCCATCCAATCAGCTGCGAAGCGTTGAAGGGCGGCGATCCACCGCGGCTTGGTCAGGCCGGAAACAGGAATGCAGCAGCGGGATCGAAAAAGACCTGCCGGCTACAGGGCCACACATCCTGCGATTGCATGGCGGCGGAGGTCGGCCTGATGTCAACCTCCTGTCCAGCGGCGATGCGCGCGACGATCCGCCGGCGCTCGCCGTAAAATGCGATGTCGACGATCTCGACATTCAGTTCCGCGCTCGCCGGGCTCCGCTCCATGCTAAAGGCTTCGGGCCGGATCATCAGCCTGGTCTTCTGGCCTTTGCCGAACGTGCCGTTGGCCCTGACTCCGGATATGACCGAACCGTCTGTCATGCGGATCGTTGTCGTGCCGTTGGTGGTGCCGAGATGTTCGGCGGCGAGGAAATTCGAATTGCCGATGAAGCCGGCGACGAAATCGGTCGCCGGCCTGAGATAGAGATCCTCGCCGGTGCCGGTCTGCTCGATGCGGCCATCCTTGAACAGGGCGATTCGGTCCGACAGATGCAGCGCCTCTTCCTGATCGTGGGTGACGTAGAGAATGGTGACGCCGGTCTGGCGATGGATGCGGCGGATTTCGCCCTGGATTTCCTCGCGCAGCTTCTTGTCGAGCGCCGACAATGGCTCGTCCATCAAAAGGATCGGAGGATCGTAGGCCAGCGCCCGGGCCAGCGCGACGCGCTGTTGCTGGCCGCCCGACAGCGCACCGGGTAAGCGTCCGGCAAAGCTTTCGAGCCGCACCAGGGCCAGCATGTCGGCGACCTTTTTCTTCACCTCGGCGTCCGGCCGGCGGCGAACCCGCAGCGGAAAAGCGACGTTTTCGGCCACCGTCAGATGCGGAAACAGCGTGTAGCGCTGGAAGACCATGCCGATGTTGCGCTTGTGCGAAGGCACTGCAAGCAGCGACTTTCCTTCCAGCAAGACATCGCCGGAAGTCGGGTCCTGAAAGCCGGCGATCGCGTAGAGCGTCGTCGATTTTCCCGAACCGGAGGGCCCGAGGAAGGTCAGGAACTCGCCCCTGGGAATGTCCAGCGTGACGTCGTGCACGGCGACGATCGCCCCGAACGCCTTGCGCAGATTGCGGATGGAGAGGAAAGGGTGGGTCATGTCCGAAACTTTCGCTGCAGCAGCGCCGTCATCACCATCAGGGCAAGCGTCAGCCCGACCAGCAGGCTGGAGGCAGCGGCGATCACCGGACTGAGGTCCGACCGCAGACTGCCCCAGATCTTGACGGGCAAGGTTTGCAAGCTCGGGCTGGCCATGAAGATCGCCACCACGACTTCGTCCCACGACGCGAGGAAGGAAAAGATCGCGGCGGAGAAGATGCCGATCCGGATTGACGGCAAGGTGATCCTGAGCCTGGCCTCGAGCGGGCTTGCCCCGCAGACGATTGCCGCGTCCTCGATCGACTTGTCGAACCCTTCGAGCGCGGTCGCGATCGGAATGATGGCGAAGGGCAGCGCCAGCACGGTGTGGGCGATGACGAAGCCGATGGTGGTGCCGCCGAGCCCAAGGCGAAGGAAGAAGGCGTAGATGGCGATGGCGAAGACAACGACGGGCAGCACCATCGGCGTCAGCAGCAGGCCGCGCAGGATCTCACGTCCGGCAAACCTTCCGCGAACCAGGGCAAAGGAGGCGAGCAGGCCGATCGCTACTGCCAGGATCGCCGTCATGGTGGCGATCCGAGCGCTGGTCAGCGCGGCGTCGAGCCAGGCCGGATCGGCAAAAAGCTCCTGGTACCATTTGAGCGTCCAGCCGGGCGGCGGAAAAGCCAGCCAGCGCGACGAGCCGAAGGAGAGCAGGACAATGAAGACCACCGGCAACAGAAGAAAGCCAGCGACCAGCGCGGTGAAGCCGAGCAGGGCAACCCGTAGCCAACCTATGCGGTCATAGTCGAGCAGCATCTCAGATGCCTCCGCTCATGCGCCTGGCACCGACAAGGCGGAGTTGCAGCGCGTAGAGAACCATGGTGACGACAAGCAGGATGAAGGCAGCGGCGCTGCCGAGCCCCCAGTTGAGCAGCGACTGGACCATCTGCGCGATCATTTCGGCAAGCATCATGTTCGACGTGCCGCCGAGCAGTGCCGGCGTTACGAAGTAGCCGAGCGACATGACGAAGACCATCAGGCCGCCGGCGGCGACGCCGGGCAGCGACAGCGGCACGAGGATGCGGCGGAACGCCTGGAAAGGGCTTGCGCCGCACAGCGACGCCGCACGCAGCGTCATCGGATCGATCGCCCGTAACGTGCCGACCAGCGGCAGGATCATGAAGGGCAGCATGATATAGACCATGCCGATAGTGACGCCGGTGAGATTGTTGATGAGCGGCAGCGGGTGGTCGATGACGCCGATGGTCATCAGCGTCCGGTTGATGACGCCGGTACGCTGCAGGAGCACCATCCAGGCATAGGTGCGGGTGAGCAGGTTCGTCCACATCGACAGAATGATGATGCCGAAGATGATCGAGGCCAGTCCCGAAGGCATGATCGCCAGCATCCAGGCGACCGGAAAGGCGACAAGGACCGTGACGATGGTGACCAACGCCGCGACCAGGAATGTGTTGAAGAACACCCGCGCATAGGTGCCGTCACCAAGCAGGGCAGCATAGTTCTGCAAGCCTGGCTCGGGCTCCGTGACACTGCGCAAAAGCAGCGCCAGCACGGGGACGACGAAGAACAGCATAATCAGAATCAGGGCCGGCAGCAGGCCATTGAGACCTGCCGGCACCCGCACCGTTCCAAAGTTCCGGCGTGTTTCGACCGACATGACAGCGACCCGGCTACGGGACGAGACGGCGCGAACCGTCTCGTCCATTGCGGTTCAAGGGCGGGCTTATTTCGCCTGCCAGGCATACCAACGCGCGGCGATGGTGTCGCGATTGGCGGCCCAGTAGTTCATGTCGAGATTGATCTGTCCGTCGACATGAGCGTCCGGCAGCGATTTCACGGCATCGGCCGGCATCTCTGCCTTGGCCTTGGTGTTGATCGGCGCATAGCCGCTGGCTTCGGCAAATTTGGCCTGGCCGGCGGGGCTGCTCGCCGCGGCGAGGAATTTCATCGCCGTATCCTTGTTCTTGGCACCCTTCGGTACCACCAAAACGTCGGCTGCGGTCAGGTTCTGGTTCCAGGAGACGCCGACATCGGCGCCATCCTTGTCCAGTGCGAAGACGCGGCCGTTCCACAGCTGGCCGAACGTTGCTTCGCCGGATGCGATCAATTGCTGCGACTCCGCCCCGCCGCCCCACCAGACGATGTCCGACTTGATGGTATCGAGTTTCTTGAAGGCGCGATCGAGATCCAGCGGATAGAGCTTGTCCGCCGGAACACCATCGGCCAGCAGCGCGATCTCGATGACACCGGGCGCCGACCATTTGTAGAAGGTCCGCTTGCCCGGGAACTTCGTCAGGTCGAACATGTCGGCCCAGCCGGCCGGTTCACCCGAAACGGCGCCCTTGTTCCAGGCGAGCACGAAGGAATAGTAGAAACTGCCGACGGCGTGATCGGTGGTGAAGCGCGGATCGAGGTCGGCCTTCGGCACGGTCTTGAAGTCGATCGGCTCGAGCAGACCGTCCTTGGCCGCCTTGATGGCGAAATCCATCTCGACGTCGACGACGTCCCAGTTGACACTGCCGCTGTCGACCATCGCCTTCAGCTTGCCGTAGTCCGTCGGGCCGTCCTGCATGACCTTGATGCCGGATGCAGCGGTGAACGGCTCGGCCCAGGATTTGGTCTGCGCTTCCTGGGTCGTCCCGCCCCAGCTGGTGAAGACCATGTCCTCGGCCTTTGCGGCCGTCGTTGCCAGAACTGTCGTTGCAATAAATCCGGCAAGGAAGCCGGTGATGATCAGTTTCATGTCGTTCTCCTCTGTTGTTTTCGTTGGTGTCTGTTGGCGATCGGTCGTTTTCGCCTTGATCGCGCATCTCCGGCCAGCGGCGGCTACCGCATGACAAAAGGATCGGGAATTGGGTCGTCGGAGGTGCGTATCCACACCGATTTCGAACGCGTGTAGTCGCGGATCGCATCGAGGCCGCCCTCGCGGCCGAGCCCGGATTGGCCGTAGCCGCCAAACGGAACCAGCGGCGAGACCGCCCGATAGGTGTTGATCCAGACAACGCCGGCATGGATGCCGCGCGCCATGCGGTGGGCTTTTGCCAGATTGGTGGTGAACACGCCGGACGCCAGGCCGAACTTCGTGTCGTTGGCGAGCGAAAGCGCTTCAGCTTCGCTGTCGAAGGCTAGCACACAGAGCACCGGGCCGAAGAGCTCTTCGCGCACGCAGGCAAGCGTCTGATCAGGCGCGTCGATAATCGTCGGCGCGTAATAGAAGCCGTCCGCCATGCCCGCGGGGCGGATGCCGCCGGTGACCAGTTGCCCGCCCGCGGCCAGGCTTTCAGCAATGATCTTCTCTATCCATTCGCGCTGGCGCGAGGTGGCGAGCGGTCCCATTTCGATCGCGGGATCCTGCGGATCGCCAATCCTGATCGCCTCGGCCTTGCGCTTGAGCCGGTCGAGGAATTCGTCCTTCACGGAGCGCTGGACCAGCAGCCGCGAGCCGGCGACGCAGCTCTGGCCGGTGGCAGCGAAGATGCCGGCAACGACCGCGTTGGCGGCGCTGTCCAGATCGGCATCGGCAAACACCACGACCGGGCTTTTGCCGCCGAGCTCGAGCGTCGTGAAGGCGAGGTTTTCCGCCGTATTCCTGACGATCTGCCGAGCGGTCGAGGGACCGCCGGTGAAGGCGACGCGGGCGACGAGCGGATGACTGGTCAGCCGGTGACCGCAATCGTGGCCGAAGCCGGTCAGGATGTTCACGGTCCCGGCGGGAAATCCCGCCTCATGGACGAGTTCAGCGAAGGCCAGCAACGGGGCAGGGCCGTCTTCCGATGCTTTCAGAACGATGGTGCAGCCGGCCGCCAGCGCCGGCCCGAGCTTGACGGCGGACAGGAAGAGCTGCGAGTTCCACGGCACAATGGCGGCTACGACGCCGATTGGCTCCGGCCGGATGGTCACTTCCATGTCGGCCTTGTCGATGGGAACAAACGAGCCCTCGTGCTTGTCGGCCAGCCCGCCATAATAGCGGTAATAGTCGCCGACATAGGCGATCTGGGCGCGGGTCTCGCGGATGATCTTGCCGGTATCGCGCGTCTCGAGTTCCGCCAGCCGGTCGGCATTGGCGACCACCAGATCGCCGAGCCGCACCAGAAGCTTGCCGCGTGCCGTTGCCGTCATTGCCGGCCACGTGCCGGAGCCAAGCGCCCGGTGAGCAGCTTCGACGGCGCGGTCGACGTCATCAGACGATGCAGCGGGCATCTTCGCCCATGGCGCGCCCGTCGAGGGATCGACGCTGTCGAAGGTCGCCGCCACTTCGACGAAGCTGCCGTCAATATAGTTCCTGAATTGAGTGGTGCTCATCGCGTTCCGGCTTTCGGTTCGGAAAAGGCCGGCATCACCCTGTCGATGAAGAGCTGCAGCGATTTCTTCTTGCGCCGATGGGAAAGGCCGCTGTCGATCCAGATCGAATACTGATCGTAGCCGAGCGCTTCGTAGGCCTTCAGCCTGGCGATCACCTCGTCGGCTTCGCCAATGACCAGGTTCTGCCTGATCTTGTCAGGCGCATATTGCGGCATGGCCGCGATCTCGTCTTCGGTCAGCGCTTCCATTATGCCCTGGTGCACCGGCTTCTTGTTCTGGAACCAGGCGCCGAACTGGCAGTAGAACTGCGACAGATCCTGCGCGAGCCGGTCAGCCTCCGCTGCATCCTCGGCGACGAAAGTATGCATCAGCAGCATAATCTCCGGCCTTGGTACGTCGGGGTGGGCATTGCACGCCGCGTTGAAACGCTCCATCAGGCTGGCCACTTCGCCATCGCCGGAGGCAAGCGGCGTCACCTGGACGTTGCATTTGCTGGAAACCGCAAAGTCGTGCGAGTTCGGATCGCGTGCGGCCACCCAGATCGGCGGATAAGGCTTTTGCAGCGGCTTGGGCGACGAGGTGGTTGAAGGAAACGACCAGAACTCGCCGGCGACTTCGAAATCACCATCCCAAAGGCCCCGGATCGCCGGCACCATCTCGCGCATACGCTGCCCGGCGACCCAGGCCTCAAGGCCTGGGAAAAGTCGCTGGTATTCGTAAGCGTAGGCGCCGCGCGCAATGCCGATGTCGAGACGGCCGCCGGTGACGACGTCGGCCATCGCTGCTTCGCCGGCAAGCTTGATCGGGTGCCAGAACGGCGCGACGATGGTTCCTGTTCCGAGCCGGATGCGCCTGGTTTTGGCGGCGAGCCAGGCGATGTTGATGAACGGGTTCGGCGAGATGGTGAATTCCATCCCGTGATGCTCGCCGATCCAGGCAGTCTCGAACCCTGCCTCTTCGGCCTGGACAACCAGGTCCTCCAGCTCGCCGACAAGCTCGGAATGCGGCTTGGCCGGATCCGATCGCTCCATGTGGACGAAAAGCGAAAATTTCATCGGCTTCACCCGCGGCCGGAAAGAGAAATTTGAGAAGGCGAGGACTTGGCGAGCGGCCGGACTTCGCCTTCGACCTCGTTGCCGACATAGACGCCGAATGCATCTTCCGTGCGTTCGCGCGCATAGCGGGCAAGCATCGAACGCACCGCGGGATCGGCGATCTCCAGATCGGCGATCTGCTCGATGTCGACAAGCCGCATCTGGCGATCGTCGGAATAGGACCCCTCGGCCGTTCCGCGATAATAAACATGCGTGCGCCAGGGTTCGGCGGCATCGTCCCACACCGCGAAAAGGAAGCCGAGCTGGGCGTCTATGGCCCTGGCGGCAAGGCGCCCCTTGAGGCTGCGCGCATCGTTGGGCGTGCCCAGTCCGCGCCCCGCAGGCAATTCATGAAACCCGTCGGCCGTTGCGAAGAACAGCACACGGCCCTCGTTCTCGAGAATGGCGCCGACCTCCGTATTGGGGGGCGCCGCCGCCAGCGCCTCCTGGCTGAGGCCGGGCGTGACGTAGGTGCCTCTGCAATAACCGAGGGGCTGGGCTCCGTTGTGGCTGAAGTCGTGGACGCGGCCGATGAGGATCGAGTGATCGCCAGCATCGACCAGCTGCTCCATGCCGCAATCGAACACCGCAACGGAGCCGTCGATCAGCGGATTGCCGGTCCGGCCCGGCTGCCAGGCCACGGCCGCGAACTTGTCCGCTGCTTTGGAAGCGAAGATGCCGGAATGGGCCTTCTGGTCCTCCGACAGGATGTTGATGGCGAAACCTCTCGATGTCGAAAAAGCACTGTGCCCCAGGGCCCTCTTGGCGATGCAGACAAGCACCAGCGGCGGCTCGAGCGAGACCGAGGTGAAGGAGTTGGCGGTGAAGCCGCGCGGTTCGCCTTCCGCTCCGATCGTTGTGACGATGGTGACACCGGTCAGGAACGAGCCGAGCGCGCGCCGGAATTCGCCGCTGTCAAAGACTGCATCCGTCTCCGGCTTCACGCCAGCGTCTCCTGCCGTGTCGAGAAAATCCATGATGTGTTTGGTCACTTTTTCAGGTGAAGCCATTGCCATCATATGCCTTTCTCCATTGAGCACGAGGCATTGGCCGTGCGGCGCAAGCCTCGCCATCGCCGCCGACATGGCCGGGGTCGAATTGCTGTCCTGCGACCCGGTCATGAACAGGGCCGGCGCGGCAAGACCGGGGAGAGCATCAGCATGCTCGGCATCGGCATGGGCAAAGAGGCGATAGGTGCGCGCGTAGCCTTCGGGGTCGACCCTTTCAAGGGCGGCGCGCGCGGTAGAGGCCGCCCCGATAAGATTCGCCGGCAGCGGGTCGCCGAACCAGCGGGCAAGCGTAGCCGCAATGGCGGAAGGGTTGCCATGGGTGTCGAGCGCGGCCGCACGCTCGCGTACGGCCTGCGCCAAGGCCGCGGGGCGGCGGAATACCGCATTGAGACAGACGATGGAGCGAACGCGCGATGGGGTGCGAAGGGCGATCTCCAGAGCGACCAGCGCGCCCATCGAATGGCCAACGATCGACACCGACGCCACGCCGAGATGGTCGAGAAGGCGAACCGCCTGATCGGCGAAATCCGACAGGCTGGCTTCTTCCGGCGGCAGCGGTGAAACGCCGTGGCCGAGCATGTCGATGGCGATCAGGTCATGATGGTGTTTCATCGCCACGATCTGATCGTGCCAGATTGCGGCGTTCATGCCGACACCGTGAATGAGCAGAACCGGCGCGCCGGAGCCGGCGCGGATGAAGCCGGTGCCGTCCGGAGCCGTGTTCCGGACCCATGCGGTGGCAGCGACGTCAGCCATGCAGGTCTCCGACCTCCTTGAGGTCCTGATAGCGGTCGCCGATACGATGGTGCGGGCGGCCGCCAATCGAAGCGCCAAGCGCCACCACCAGCTCGTCGGGCGCGGGCGCGTCGCCGATCTGGAAATGTATGGTCAGATAGTGGGAGCGGCGGCCTTCGTCGTTCTTGTCCATCAGCGGGATCATGATCGGGGTGTTCGGCCCTCCGCGCAGATTGGTGAAGGCGAGATAGGTCTTGGCGCCGACCGCGCGACGGTAATGGTTGCCGAAATGCAGCGTATGGATCAGCGCCGATGCATGCTCGATCTCGCCCGCCGTGCCGCAGACCGCGGCCTTGCCGTAGCCCTCTATCGCCTCGCCGGAACCGGCAACGGCGATAATCTCGCGGGTCAGCAGTTCACCGAGGACGGGAGCAATGGCGCGGATCTCCGGCGACAGGTCGTCGGTGAAACCGCGGCCGGCCCAAGGATTTGTCAGCACAGCGGCGACACCGATCAGACGCAGCGGTTTTGGGGCTTCCTTGCCGCCCTCGATTAGCGTGTTCTCGATGTAGGTGACGATCTTTCGAATGGCTGGTTTCATGAAAGTCCTCGGTCGCCGCGGCGCTGTGCAACGCCGAAATCTTTACATCATCTTATGGTATACCATGCTATGGAGCACCAGAAGCCTTGTCAATCGGCTATGGAATCTGTTTTGTGGCCGGATCGGGGTAGGGAGAGAAAATGTCAGGCGATACGCTGCGGATCGACCGCTCTGCCAAGACGCTGAGGACGCTGGCGCTGGAGCGCATGCGTGAGGCGATCATGGGCTTCCATTTCCAGCCTGGCGAAAGGCTGGTCGAGCGGCCGCTATGCGATCAGCTCGGGGTAAGCCGTTCCGTCGTGCGCGAGGTGCTGCGGCAGCTGGAGGCGGAAGGCCTGGTGCAGATGATACCGGGCCACGGACCCGCCGTGGCCAAGCCGGATCTCGGCCGCACCGACGAAATCTATGAATTGCGGGCGCTGCTCGAGGGCATCGCGGCGCGGGCTTGCGCCCTGACAGCCACGGACGCGCAGATCGCCTCGCTCGATGCCGCCTTGACTAACCTGCTTGAGGCGTGGGCGTCCGGTGCGCCTGTCGAGGTGATGCGGGCAACGACCAAGTTCTACGAAACGCTGTTCGAGGCGGCGGACAAGCGCATTGCCTGGGAAATCGTGACGGGGCTGAATGTCCGCATCAACCAGCTCCGCTCAATGACGATCGCGTCGGAGAACCGCCGCGAGCCGGCGATCGCCGAAATGACCGAAATCATGGATGCAATCCGCTCGCGCAAGCCGGACGAGGCGGAGGAGGCGGCGCGGCGGCATGTCGAATCCGCGTGGCAGATCGCCCGCAACACGCTTCGCCTTGGCTGACTGGTATGCCGCCGGCGGTCCATCGTTCCACGGCAGGCATCTAACTGGTGCGTACAGTGACATGTGTGACATGCCAATTTGCTTTCAGTTGCGGCGGCAAAATCGTATATCGGGTCAGTTAGGTGTGCGCATCTTTCGAACGGACTGAGACAGAAAAGTAGTAAAATGAACATGTTACGCCACAAAGTTGCCGTGGCGCCGATGATGGATTGGACGGACCGGCACTGCCGGTTCTTCCATCGCCAGCTGACGCGCGAGGCGCTGCTCTATACCGAGATGGTGGTGGCCGATGCGGTCATCCACGGCGCACGCGAGCGGCTGCTTGGCTTCGACGACAACGAACATCCGTTGGCGCTGCAACTCGGCGGCGCCGATCCGGGAAAGCTGGCCGAGGCGGCGCGCATCGGCGAAGCCTTCGGCTATGATGAAATCAACCTCAATGTCGGCTGCCCGTCCGACCGCGTCCAGTCGGGCACCTTCGGCGCGTGCCTGATGAAGACGCCCGTGCTCGTCGCGGATTGCGTCGCGGCAATGAAGGCGGCGGTGAAAATACCGGTCACCGTCAAGTGCCGCATCGGCGTCGATGAGCAGGATCCGGAACCGGCACTCGATGCGTTGGCCGATGGTGTTTTCGCGGCCGGCGCCGACGCGCTGTGGGTGCACGCCCGCAAGGCCTGGCTGGAAGGACTGAGCCCAAAGGAAAATCGCGACATCCCGCCGCTCGACTATGGCCGCGTCTATCGGCTGAAAGCCAGAAAACAAAACAAATTCATCGGCATCAATGGCGGTATTCAATCTCTCGCAGAGGCGCTGACGCATCTCGACCATGTCGATGGCGCCATGCTCGGCCGCGCTGCCTATCACACGCCAGGGATACTCACCGGCATCGATGCCGCGTTTTACGGCAGCACAGCTGAGTCGTTCGATTTTGTCGCACTGATCGATGCCATGGCGGATTACGCGTCACGCCATATCGAGCAGGGCGGACGCCTCGGGCATGTCACCCGGCACATGGTCGGGCTGTTTCACGGCCTGCCCGGTGCACGCCGCTATCGGCAGATCCTGTCCACCGATGCGACAAGGCCGGGTGCCGGACCGCAGGTGCTCAAGGCGGCTTTTGCAGAGGTCGATTTCGGCCGGACCGCAGAGGCGGCCTGAGGAAAAACTCAATCCCGCAAAATCATGCGATCGCCACGTACGTCGAAGCCCGATAGCGAGCCGATGAAATTCATGCCGAGCAGGCTCTGGCCGAGCGTGCCGGGTGCGGCGATCATGATGGGCATGTCCTTGCGCACGATGCCGCCGATCGACAGTTCGTCGGTTCGCACCGCCGCCGCGCGTGTCATGCCGTTGGCGGTAGAGATCGGTATGGTGAAGCGGAGAGCCGCCGAATTGAACCCGACCGCCAGCGCGTCCTCGGCGGTCAGAACGGTGCTGGTCGCGCCGGTATCGACAACGGTCAGGATCGGCGTGCCGTTGATCGTGACGCGCGCTTCGAAATGGCCGCTGCCGGCCTTGTCCAGGGTGACGGTGGCATGGCCTTCTTCCACGCCCAGCGCCAGCGGACTGCCGGGAACAAGGCCGGCGGTGACGCGGCTGGCGAAATCCTGCAACTCATAGCGGTACTGATAGCCGGCGATCAGCGCCAGCACGATTGCGCCCCAGGCGCCGAGGCTGCGGGCCATGGTGCCTAACGGCCTGCCCGATCTGAGCAGGCCGGCGCCGACGAGCGCCGCTAAAGCGCTAAGCCAGATCAGCTGGCTGAAATCGTAATTTTCAATGCCGAATGTACTGCCGGCGGAATCGTTGAGCATGAGCAGGAGTACACCTGCCCCGATCGCGACGATCAGAATCCACAGCAGTCGGTTCATCTCTGCGGCCGGTTCACGAGAGGGCGTCGCGTTCGCGTGCCATGCGGCTGCGACGGGTTTCCCGGCGGGGGCGTCGCTCGACCGTTTCCAGCCTTGCCGGCAGCTCGGCCATGACGCTGCGGCGGGTTTGCGGGGTCATGTCGATCCAGGCAGCGATTTCCGCGCGCGTGCGCCCGCAACCGAAACAGAAGCCGGTTTTCATATCGATCGAGCAGACCAGGATGCACGGGGATTCAATGGCCGTCATAAGGATTTCCTTGGCTAGCCTCCACATGGTGCAACGACAAAGTCAATACAAGCCCTCCGGGAAGCGCCGCCAACGGGTGCTTTCGCGTCAATACCTCGAAGTTGTACCAGGCCTGGAGCTTGTGCCGGCTTGAGGTTGTGCCGGCTGGCCAAGGCGGCTATGCCGCTCACCAATTCACACGGACGATCGCCATCGACATGACCAGCGCGCTGCCTTTCGACGATTTTCGCGACCTCCTGGTGAGCCTGCCGCCGGGAGATATGGCGGCCAAGGCCCGCGTGCGCCAGTTGTTTGCCAAGGCAGACAAGCCCAAAGGCTCGCTTGGCCGCATCGAGGACATCGCCGCCTGGCTTGCCGGGTGGAGCGGCCGCGCGCCGCCGGCGGTGACGCGGCCATTGGTGGCGATCTTTGCCGGCAATCATGGCGTCACCCGCCACGGCATTTCGCCGCGCCCGGCCGCCGCCACGGCAAATGCAGTCGAGCTCTGCGCCGCCGGCGGTGCAGCAATCAACCAGATCTGCATCGCCAACGATCTCGGCTTGAAGGTGTTCGATCTGGCTCTGCACATCCCGACAACCGACATTACCGAGGATGCGGCACTGGACGAGCGCGGTTGTGCCGCTACCATGGCCTTCGGCATGGAAGCGATTGCCGGCGGTACCGACCTGCTTTGCCTTGGCGACCTCGGCGTCGGCAATTCGACTGTCGCCGCGGCCCTTTGCACGGCACTGTTCGGCGGCACCGGCGCCGACTGGGTCGGCCCTGGATCAGGGGCAGACGCGGCGATGCAGAGGCGCAAGGCGGAGGTGGTCGATGCCGCGGTCGCGTTTCACGGCGCGAGCCTCAAGGACCCGCTGGAAGCGCTGCGCCGGGTCGGCGGGCGGGAATTCGCCGCGATCTGCGGCGCCATTCTGGCGGCGCGGATGCAGAAGATCCCGGTGCTGCTCGATGGGTTTGCGGTGACTGCCGCCGCTGGTGTCCTACATGCCGCCAACCCCGCCGCGCTCGATCATTGTCTCCTCGCGAGCCTGTCGCCGGAGCCTGGTCATGCCAAGGCCGCCGAGCGCCTCGGCCTTCGCCCGCTGCTCGATCTGGGCGTCAGTCAAGGTGAGGCGGTAGGGGCGGCTCTTGCCGCCGGCCTGGTCAGGGCGGCCGCGCTGACCAGCTCCGGCATGGCAGCGGCGGTCCGCGGTTAAGCATTCAGCGCCGGCGCGAGGCAACCGCCTTGGTCGGCAGCGCCGGCAGTTCCTCCATCACCCGGCTCAGCGGGAAGATGGCGATCGCCTCGGTGCCTTCGCGCAGCCTGGAATGGAGCTGGAATTCGCCGCCATGCATGGCCAGCAAGCCTTGCACGATCGGCAGGCCAAGCCCGGTGCCCTGTTCGGCGCTCTTGATGGCGATCGAGCCCTGGCCGAAGGCCGAAAGCACGATCGGAATCTCGTCTTCTGGTATGCCCGGCCCATTGTCCTTGACGGAGAGATATTGCCCGCCGCCCGCCGTCCAGCCGACGCGCACACGGATTTCGCCGCCGGTGGCGGTGAACTTTATGGCATTGGACAACAGGTTGAGCGCAATCTGCCGCACCGCGCGTTCGTCGGCAAACAGGCGCGGCAAGGCGTTTTCGAAATCCTGGACGATGCGGATGTCCTTGTTGCGCGCCTTCAGCTCCATCATGTGGCAGCAATCCTCGACGACTGAGAGCAGCATCATCGGCTCCTCGTTGAGCTGGTAGCGGCCCGCTTCGATGCGCGACAAATCGAGGATTTCGTTGATCAGGTCGAGCAGATGCTGTCCGGAGTCGTGCACGTCACGGGCATAGTCGCGATAGGTCGGGTTGCTCATCGGGCCGAGCACCTCGTTGGCCATCACTTCGGAAAAGCCGAGAATGGCGTTGAGCGGTGTGCGCAGTTCGTGGCTCATCGAGGCCAGGAAACGCGATTTCGCCAGATTGGCGTCTTCCGCCCGCCGCCGTGCCTCGTCCGACATCGATTTCGCCGTCTCCAGTTCGGCGATCAGCGCATCCTTTTCGGAGCGGAACGACAGCAGCATCAGCGAGGAACGGTTGAGCTGGCGCGCTACATAGGCGAAGAAAGGCAACGAGGAGATCAGCAAGCCTGCCATGATCACTTCGACCGGCATCCATAATTTCACAATGGCATAAGCATAGATGGCGACCGGGAGGGCGAAGGTCGCCAACAGCGCACCGCGCAGGGACGAGGCCAGGATCGCGGTTGCCGACATGGCGAGCAGCAGCACCACCGCCTTGGCGACCTGGAACTGATCCATTTGGCAAGTTTCGCAGCCGAGCCATGCGAACCAGGCCCAGCCAAGCCCGCACAGAAAATGGCCGATCAGGAAATCCCTATGCGTTTCCAGCGGGTTGAGCTCGGACGCTTGAGTGACGCGTCTGGCCATGAATGCAACGATGGTATAGCAGATGAATGTGAACAGCGCCCAGACGCCGATCTCCTTGCCGACGCCCGCGAACAAGCCTGCCGCGGCCGTTGCCAGGATGAGCAGCGGAATGACGATCACGCCGCCGGTCATCGAAAGCGCGTGGAGCTTCAACAGCTCGCGGTCGAAGTCGGGATTTCCGGCTTGCTGCGAAAGACGGTCGCGCGTCTTGCGCACCGCGCGCGCGACATCGCTGTTGCGATGGCGTTTTCTGCGGTCCACAATAAACTTGTCTGCCATGGTCGAGCGTTGCAGGGGCATGAAGTCTTCAATTTACGCGGGCAGCAATTTCAAATCGTTAAGCTACGTTCGAATGATTAACCAACGGTTTGCCATATGAGCCGTTCGTGGTCGCGATGGCCGCGCCAGCGATACTATGCGCCGCGTCCGCGAAGCCTGTGGCGCCGACTGATGGACTATGGGCTGACACTCATCGTGCTCGGCCTGGCGATCCTCCTGGCGGCGCGACTCGACCGGATCGAGACGCGCAAGACGGAGGGCGCGGCCACTGTCAATGACGGCGATAGCATCACGCTCGGCGGCGAGCGCATCCGCATGCGTGGCATCGACGCGCCGGAATATTCGCAGATCTGCCGCAAGGACGGTGCCGACTATCCTTGCGGCAAGCTCGCGCGGCAGTCCCTGGTGCGGTTGATCGCCGGCAAAGCCGTCTCCTGCAGCGGCTGGCAGCGGGACCGCTACGGCAGGCTGCTCGGCGACTGCAAGGCCGGCGGCAAGGATCTCAACCGCGCACAGGTCGAGGCCGGCTGGGCGGTCGCCTTTGGCGATTTCGAGACCGAGGAAGCTGCTGCGCGCGCGGGCAAAGCCGGCATCTGGGGCGGAACTTTCGACGAGCCGAAGAACTGGCGCGAGAGCCACGGCCACGAGCTGGTTGAAAGAAAGCACGGTACCTTGGCGTCGATCGGCGACGCCTTGCGCAAAATTTTTCGCTTCTGGTGAGCTGTGCCTATAGTTCGTCGAGGCGGACGAGGAGGATAGAGATGAAGCTGTTCGACGGCGGGCGCGCGCCCAACCCACGCCGGGTTCGGATTTTTCTGGCCGAAAAGGGACTTCAGGTTCCGCTGGTGCCCGTCGACATGGGCGCGCTGGAGCACAAAGAGCAGCCGGTCAGCTCGCGCAATCCGCTGAAGCGTCTGCCGGTGCTCGAGCTCGACGACGGCACAGTCATCACCGAATCCGTCGCAATCTGTCGTTACTTCGAGGAACTGCACCCCGAGCCGGCTTTGTTCGGGCGTGGCGCGCTCGGCAAGGCGATCGTCGAGATGTGGCAAAGACGTGTGGAGTTCAATCTGTTCGGCTGCGTCGCCGCGGCGTTCCGGCACATCCACCCCGCAATGAGGGAATGGGAGATCCCGCAAATCCCCGAATGGGGCGAGGCCAACAAGCCGAAGGCGATCGAATTCCTGAGATTTCTGGACACTGAGCTCGCCGGCAGGGAATTCGTCGCCGGCGATGCCTATTCGATCGCCGACATCACCGGGCTGGTCGCCATCGACTTCATGAAGCCGGCTCGCATCAAGGTACCCGAAGAGTGCACGAACGTGCTGCGCTGGCATCGGGAAATCTCCAGCCGGCCGAGTGCCGCCGCCTGACAACGAGTTCCGAATGAGCGAAGAGCTGGAAGCCTTGGCGGCGAGGGTACGCGCCTGCCGCACCTGCGTCGATAACCCGGCCGGCAGGCCGTTGCCGCACCAGCCGCGTCCGGTGCTCAGGCCATCGTCGAGTGCGCGTATCCTGATCGCCAGCCAGGCGCCGGGTACCAAGGTTCACATTACAGGGATGCCGTTCACCGACGCCTCCGGCGACCGGCTGCGAAGCTGGCTGGGCGTCGGCAGCGAGGAATTTTACGACACGGACAAATTCGCCATCGTGCCGATGGGCTTTTGCTTTCCCGGTCAGGACGCCAGGGGCGCCGACCTGCCGCCGCGCCGCGAATGTGCGCCGGCCTGGCGCACATCGCTGATGGCGCTGATGCCGCAAGTCGATATGGTGCTGACGATCGGCATCTACGCGCAAAGCTGGCATATGGGCGCGGCGCGCCGTCCCTCGCTGACGGAAACGGTCATGGATTGGCGTGCCATCTGGGCGGCGGCAACCGACCCGAAAGTCCTGCCGCTGCCGCACCCGTCCTGGCGCAACACCGGCTGGCTGAAGCGCAATCCATGGTTTGAAATGGATTTGCTGCCCTTTCTGAGATCGGAAATCCGCTATCGCCTCGGCTAGGCATTCAGCAAGAAATCACTCGCTTTCGCACTATGTGGCAGAATTTCTTTCTTGTAATAGGCTCGAGCAAGAGGGATTATGGTAATCCATTCCTCGAAGCGCGCCGCGCATGAGGGGACGCGCGTTAAATTCTTGTTTTTATGCATGTCGTTGTGCCAAGGCCGCTGCGCACTTGGACGACTTGCATCAGGGGAGCACCCAATGGACCGCCTTGATAGAAAAATTCTCCGCCTCCTGCAGGAGGATGCGACGCTTGCAGTCGCCGACGTCGCCAAGAAGGTCGGCCTGTCGACGACGCCGTGCTGGCGGCGCATCCAGAAGCTCGAGGAAGAGGGCGTCATCAAGCGGCGCGTCGCCATCCTCGATCATGAAAAGGTCAACGTGCGGGTAACGGTGTTCGTCTCGATCCGCACCAATTCGCACAGCCATGAATGGCTGCGGCGCTTTTCGGAGGTCATCCAGGAATTCCCGGAAGTGGTCGAATTCTATCGCATGAGCGGCGACGTCGACTATCTCTTGCGCGTCGTGGTGCCCGATATCGCCGCCTACGACGCCTTCTACAAGCGGCTGATCGCCAAGATCGAGATCCGCGACGTGTCGTCTTCCTTCGCCATGGAGCAGATCAAATACACGACCGAGATGCCGCTGGATTACATGATGCTCGACAAGGAGTCCGGCGCCAACGCCGCCTGAGATTTTTCTGTTTAGTTCTTCTTTTTGTTGAGGAAACTCCAGGGCGAGTTGACCGGCAGCGTGATCGTGTCCGGCACGGCGTCGACGTTAACCACCTCGGCCTTGCGCACGGTGTAGCCCGACTGGATGACACTGACGCCGTCGAGGATGAAAAGCTGGCTCTTCTCCATGCCCGGCCGTAATGCGCCGGTCACCGAAACCGGCTGGTAGGCCTCGGACATCCTGTAAGGCTGTGCAGGCGTGACGAGGACGATCTGGTTGGGCGGCGGCGTCGGCATGTGGCTGCAGGCTCCCGTCCACGGCACCAGCAGGAATTGGTAGACGAGATCACCATCGCGGTCGACCGGCAGCGCATAGCCTGCGAGTTGCACGGTCTTGTCCTGCAAGTCGAGTGAGAGCGTCTCGCCACGATCCGGCATTTTGGCCGCGATCATCGGCAGTCCGACGCTTTCGGCGGCTGCCTGGGTAGCCGGGCGCAGATCCTTCCAGAAAATGTGCGTGGTCCCAGTGGAAGCGCTTGCCGCGATCGCGGACGCCAACAAGGCAGTTGCCATGATCGTGCCTGATTTAAAACGGTTGCTCATCGCTGCTCCGCCGTTGAGCCTTGATCTGCGGACATCAAGTAAAGCTGCCGCTGCCTCACAGGTCAACGCTCAAGCCGCATCACATGCCGGCGTGAGCCGGTCATGCCGATCTCGCGAAAGCCGCGGGCGACGAACATGTCGCGAAAACCCATGAAGCTGTAGCTCGGCGAAGCCTGGTCGACGGGATAGGCTTCGATCGTCCTGGCGCCTTTGGCAAAGGCGTGATCGATGGCCGCGTCGAGCAATGCGCTTGCCAGCCCGCCGCCGCGCAACGCTCTCGGCACAAAGAAGCAGACGATCGACCAGATGTCCATCTCGCTATCGTCCTGCTGCCGTGACAGCTTGCGGTAGGTCTCGCGCGGCGCAATCGAGCACCAGCCGACGGTCCGGCCATCGATCTGGGCGACAATGCCGACCGGCGTGCCGGCGTCTATCAGCGTCATCATCGCGCGTTTCGTCTCGTCGTTCTCGACATGCTCGCGGCGGTCGAGATTGCGCCAAGCCATACACCAGCAGTATTTCGGCCCGCCGGGTTGCTCGAACAGGTTTTCGAAATCGGCGCGCGTCGATTGCTTCACCTCCGTGAAGCGCACTTCGCTCAGGTCAAGCTTTTCTGGCGGCGAGCCGCTCGAGCGTCTTGGCATCGGAAAGTTCCTTCACGGCGTCCTTGCCGATCCAGCGTGCGGTCCTGTCTGTCGAGGCCGCCAGTTTTAGCGCCACGGCAAGGGCAGGGCCGTGCAAATTCATCGATCGCTTGCCGATCGAACGAAGCGCCCAGCTCACGGCCTTCTTCACAAAATTGCGGGCGTCGGTCGCATGCGCTTCGATGATCGGCAAGAATTCGAGGAAGGTCGTCTCGGGTTCCTTCTTCCGGTGGGCTACCGACCAGGCCATCATCGCAAAAGCCGTGCGTCGAACGAATTCCCGTTCGTCGACCGCGAATTCGGCGATCAATTCCTTCCAGCAATCCGTGTCGACAAAGAGATCGGAGACCCCGTCGACGATATCCCACGAGTCGAAAGTCGCCGCCCATCGTCTTGCATCCGCGGCGGAGAACCGCTCCGGATCGGCTGTCACGGAAGCGATGAACTGCGCCTCCATGATGCCTGTCTGCCAAAGCTCGAAGGCACGCTCATGGTTGCGCTTGATTTTCTTGGCAATCTGCCGCTGCACGCCATGCGAGATACCGAGCGCACGTTCGATCTTGATGCCGTAGCGCAGCATGCCAAGCCGATTTTCCTCCGAGGCGATCGAGCGCAGATGAGCAACGATTTCATCGGCGCTGGATTGAGGCGAAAGCTCGGCCACGGTGAAGTCCTATTTCTCCAGCCGCGCCAGCAGCGAGGACGTGTCCCAGCGCTTGCCGCCCATCGCCTGCACGTCCTTGTAGAACTGGTCGACAAGTGCCGTCACCGGCAGTTTGGCGCCATTGCGGTCGGCCTCGGCGAGGCAGATGCCAAGATCCTTGCGCATCCAGTCGACGGCGAAGCCGAAATCATATTTGCCGGCATTCATCGTCTTGTGCCGGTTCTCCATCTGCCAGGAACCGGCCGCACCCTTGGAAATCACCTCGATGACCTTTTCGATGTCGAGCCCTGCCTTCTTGCCGAAATGGATGCCCTCGGCCAGGCCCTGAACGAGGCCGGCGATGCAGATCTGGTTGATCATCTTGGTGAGCTGGCCAGCCCCGGCCGGTCCCATCAATCCAACCATGCGGGCATAAGCATCTATGACTGGCTTGGCCCTGTCGAAGGCGTCCGGCTCGCCGCCGACCATCACGGTCAGCACGCCGTTCTCGGCGCCTGCCTGGCCGCCGGAGACCGGGGCATCCAGAAACGAAAAGCCGAGCGCTTGCGCGTGCTGCGCCAGTTCGCGCGCGACCTCCGCCGATGCGGTGGTATTGTCGATGAAGATGGCGCCTTTCTTCATGGAATTGAAGGCGCCTCCGGCGCCGGTCGTCACCGAGCGCAGATCGTCGTCATTGCCGACGCAGGAAAAGACGAAGTCCTTGCCCTCCGCCGCCTCCGCTGGCGTCGCAGCGAAGCTGCCGCCGTGCTGGGCAACCCACTGCTCGGCCTTGGCGCTGGTACGATTGTAGACGGTGACATCGTAACCGCCCTTGTTCTTGAGATGTCCGGCCATCGGATAACCCATGACGCCAAGACCAAGAAATGCCACCGAAGCCATGTTTTCGAATCCCTTAGAAGCCTGCTTTGCGGTCTTCTTACCGGATCAGGCAAGGTGATGGGAGTCAGCGGTGCAGGTGGATGGTGATGCGCCGTTCGATCCACTCGACGCCGTGGCGCAATGTTTCCACGATGATCAGATAGATGATCGCCGCCCAGATATACGACTGAAAGTCGAAGGTGCGCGCATAGGTGAGCCGGGTGATGCCCATCAAATCGTAGACCGTGATAATGGCGACGATTGCCGAGCCCTTGATCATCAGGATGATCTCGTTGCCATAGGGGCGTAGCGCCACAATCAGCGCCTGCGGCAGGATGATTTTCCACATCGTCTGTAGTTTATGCAGGCCGAGCGAGGCGGCACCTTCCCACTGGCCTCTCGGCACGCTCTCGATCGCGCCACGCAAAATCTCGGCCTGGTACGCGGCCGTATTCAGCGAAAAGGCGAAGATCGCGCAGTTGAACGCCTCGCGGAAGAAACCCCACAGGCCGACCATCTCGAGTTCCGGCCGGAAGGAGCCCAATCCGTAGTAGACCAGGAAGGTCTGCGCCAACAGCGGCGTGCCGCGAAAAAAATAGACATAGGCATAGGCAAACCCCGAGAGGATCGGGTTCTTCGACATACGTGCATAGGCGATCGGCACCGACAGGATCGCGCCAAGCACAATCGAGATGGCAACCAGCAACAGGGTGATGCCGAGGCCGGATATGTAGCCGGGTGCATATTTCTGGAAGAACTCCGGGTTCCACGCAGCGACCAGGTAGACGACCATGCCGATGCCGAGAGCGATCCACAGGCCGACCAGGACATGGCCGAGGATGCGTTGGCGCGACCAGCCGCGTGCGGGCGGCGGCGGCCGGTCGACCTTCAGCGTGTCGGTGGCCAGGCTCATCTTTTGACCTCGCTGCTGCCGACCGCTCGTTCGATCGCATTGATGCCGAAGGAGGAGACGATCGCCAGCAGGAGATAGATCAGGCCGGCAAAACCGTAAAACAGGAAGGCATGCTTGGTGACGCGAGCGGCAACCCCGCTCTGCCGGAGGATCTCGTTGAGCCCGACGGCCGAGACGAGCGCGGTGTCCTTGAGCAGGATAAGCCAGAGATTGGCAAGTCCGGGCAACGCGATGCGGATCAACTGCGGCAACACGATCAGCCGCATCGTCTGGCCGCTGGACAGGCCAACCGAATAGCCTCCCTCATATTGCCCTTTTGGAATGGCGCGGAATGCGGATAAAAACACCTCGCTGGAATAAGAGGAGAAAATGAAGCACAGCGCGATCATGCCGGCGACGAAGCTGTTGACGTCGGCGGAGGTGCCAGGGCTCACCAGCCGGACAATGTACTGCAGGATCAATGGGATGCCGAAGAAGATGAGAAATAGGGTGAGCAGCTCGGGTATTCCGCGAAAAATCGTGGTGTAGATGTTCCCGGCCAGTCTCAGCGACGGCTCTTCCGATTGTTTGGCCAGCGCCACGAAAAAGCCGAGCGTCAGCCCGAAAGGCAGAGTGGCCAGCGCAAGACATACCGTGACAAATACACCCGCGGCGATGTCGTCGAGCCAGCCTTCGGGTCCCCAACTGAGAAGCGTCAGTGCGCTCTGCATCCGCCTGCCTGTTCTCCTTGAGGCTCTTCGAGACCCGTACCGCATCACCCCTCGTGCGCGGCGTCCTTATAAGAACGGCGGGAATCTCCCGCCGTTCACGTCATCCTATGTCGGTCGATCAGGACTCGCCGCCATAAACGTCATATTTGAAGTATTTGTCGTTGATTTCCTTGTACTTTCCGTTTGCGCGGATGGCGTCGATCGCCGCATTGAACTGGTTGACCAGATCGGTCTCGCCCTTGCGCACGGCAATGCCGGCGCCCGGACCGTGGATTTCGATAACCGGCTTGATTGTGCCGACCAGCTTGCAGCAGGCGCCGTCCGGCGAATCCAGCCATTGCTGCAGCACGACGACGTCGTCGTTGGCGGCATCGAGCCGGCCATTGGCCAGATCGAGCTGGTATTCCTGTGCGGTCGGGTACGGCTTGACGGTGCTGTCGGTATAAGTCTTGGTCGAATAGTTGAAATGCGTGGTGGACGCCTGCACGCCGATCGTTTTGCCGGCCAAATCTTCCTTGGTGACACCCTTGATGTCGGTGTCCTTGGGCGCGGCGATCGCCGGCGGCGTATTGTAATATTTGTGGGTGAAGTCGACCTTCTCGGCGCGTTCCGGCGTGATCGACATCGACGCGACGATGGCGTCGAACTTGCCTGCCTGAAGGGCTGGAATGATGCCGTCCCAGTCCTGCGCGACGAAGGTGCACTTCACCTTCATCTCGTCGCAAAGCGCCTTGGCGATGTCGATATCGAAGCCCACGAGTTGGCCGTCGGCGGTGAGATTGTTGAATGGCGGATACGCTCCCTCGGTGCCGATCCTCAAGGTTTTTTCCTGGGCCTGGGCAACGCCAAGCGTCAGCAGCGCAGCCGAAGCGGCGAGCGCGATACGCAGTGCAATACGCATAATGGTCCTCTCTGTTGGTCCCGGCCGTCGTTCCCGAACGGCTCTGTGGGCGGTGCTTTTGACCGCCCGCTGGCGCGATACTCCCATTCTTTCCCAAGAAAAAGCAACTGCAAAACCGTCGCTTGAGGGAAGGTCATGTTCAGGAAACGGTGACGCTGGGTCAAACGCCTGAATGGAGAGAAAGTGGCCGGAAGCCCCCTGCGGCCGCGATCTCAGCGCGTCAGGCCGGTGGCGCGCTCGATGAAGTCAGCTATCGAATTCGTGTCGTCGAGATCGAAGGCCGGCAGGTCTTCGCCGACAATGTGGAAGTCGGAGGCGATGGCGACAATGTGTGGATCGCCTGCCGAGAGCGGTGTCCGGTCCTTGGCCTCGAGCCGTCGCGTCTCGATTTTCTTGTGCGCCTCGCGCTTGTAACCCTCGACCAGCACGATATCGGAGGGTGCCAGCCGTGACAGGATCGCGTCCAGCGTCGGCTCGTCCTCGCCGCGCAATTCGTGCATCAGCGCCCAGCGCCTGCCCGACACGACCGCGACCTCCACTGCTCCCGCCTGCCGGTGGCGAAAGCTGTCCGCTCCGGGTTTGTCGATGTCGAAATCATGATGGGCGTGTTTTACCGTCGACACTTTCCAGCCGCGCCGGACGAACTCGGCCACCAGCTTTTCGGTCAATGTCGTCTTGCCGGAGTTCTTCCAGCCGGTGATGCCGAAGACACGTCTTTTCATGGCTCGATGCTCCGCAACAGATGCGCGGCCTGGGCAAGGTCGTCGGGAGTGTTGATGTTGAAGAACGGATCGACCTCGGCCCCGCCCGATTTCAGGATGGGAAATTCCACCTCGACAAAACCGTGCCGGTCGATGAACGCCGCAACGCGCCGGTTGTCTTCCTCGACGAGAAATTGTCGCAAGGCCTGATCTAACCCTAGCGGCCAGAGTGCAAAGGTCGGATGCCGTTTGCCGCCGGAACAAGCAACGGCGATCGAGCCAGAGCGCGCATAGGCTGCCGCGAGCAGCCGCTCGACCATATCCCTCGGCAGGAAAGGCGTATCGCCGGCAGCCGTGACCAGCGCCTGGCAGGTCGTGTCGGAAGCCCATTCGAGGCCGGTCAGGATCCCGGCAAGCGGCCCGGCATAACCTTTGACGGTATCGGCAAGCACCGGAAGCCCCGTCGCGGCAAACCGTGTCGGATCGCCATTGGCGTTTAGCGCAAGCGGTCCGACCTGCGGGCCAAGGCGCGAAACGACACGGTCGAGCAGGGTGCCGTCGCCCAGCGCAAGCAGCGTCTTGTCGCCGCCGCCCATCCGGCTCGACCGGCCGCCGGCCAGAATGATCCCTGCGATATGTCGGCCCATCGTTTGCTGCCTAGACCCAAAATCCAGTTTTCAAATCAGACAGTCGTCGACAGTCACTCTATATGCCGTCCGGCGCCATGTCCGGTCCAGTGCTTTCGGCGGCTGTCTTTCGCCGGCCGACGATCCGTTCGCGGTAGAGTGCATAGAGGCCCGACGCGATGATGATCGTGGCACCGACGATCATCGGCAGATCCGGGACATCGCCGAAGATCGTGAAGCCAAGCAGGATCGACCAGAGCAGGGCGGTGTAGCGGAACGGCGCGATGAAGGAGATATCGCCCACCCGCATCGCCGTGATGATGAAGTGGTAGCCGATGAGCACGAGCACCGCCGCCAGCGCCAGGAACGCCGTGCTTTGTCCCGTCATCGGTGTCCAGCCGCCCATCGGTGAAAGCAATGCCGCGCCCAGAAACGTCATGGCAAGGGCGGTGGCGCTCGACACCAGCAATGTCGGAATTGCCTGCGGTATCCGCTTGGTGGCGAGATCGCGCACCGCACAGCATGCCACGCTGGCCAGCGCCAGCAGAGAAAAGACGCTGAACCCTTCGAAGCCCGGCCGCACGATGATCAGCACGCCGGCAAAACCGACGGCAATAGCCAGCCAGCGCCGCCAGCCGACGCCCTCGTTGAACACAAGTGCTGCGCCCATCGTCACCGCCAGCGGCAGCGCCTGCAGCACGGCGGAGACATTGGCGATCGGAAGATGCGCCAGAGCAACCAGGAAGGACACCGTGGCGCCGGCCTCGCTGGCAACGCGCAGCGCAACGGTCGGCTGCAGCATCGAACCTGGCCGGGCAAGCGCGCCGCGTTGCCACGCAAGCAGGCCAACGAAAAGCGAAGCGAAGGCGCCGCGGATCAGCATGACCTGCGCCATGTTCATCGATTCCGACGAGAATTTGGTGATAGCGTCGTTGAGGGTGAAACCAGCCATGGCCACCATCATGAACAACGCGCCGCGCAGGTTTGGCGAAAGAGGCAAGGCGATTACCGGTGAGTCCTGCAGCAAGCGTCTAGCAGGCACCCGCAAAACAGCAACGTCAAAGGGCTGGGCCACAGCCTTTCTATGGCCCGTAACATCTGTCGCGCAAGAGCGGCAGGGCTTATTTGGGCGTCAGTACCTCGGTGCCGTTGCCTTCCTTGCCGGCGATCGTCCACAGGCCACGCAGCGAGCCGTCGTCCTGCACCTTGTAGACGACAAGACCGACCGCCTTGCCCATGACATAACCGGCGGAGAAGGCATCATCGTTGCGCATGCAGATACCGTCCGAGGACGAGCCGCCTGTCTCCCAATGGATCGTGCAGGTCGTCTCGCTGGTCAGCGTGATCGTCGCGTCGCCACCATAGGACGACCCATCGAAATTGGTGCCGGCCACGGCATAGGTGCCGCCGATCGACTGGGCCGCCGCGGGCAGGGCCGCGAGGCTGAGCAATGCAAGAGAAAGAATGAGTTTGCGCATATCGTATTCCCCCACTGGGCGAAGAACCGCTCCAGAGCAGAGGCTAGGCCCGAATGGGCTTGCGGTAAATCCGGTGACCGTTTGCGGACAAGACCTTTTCTGGGTGTGACCCCAAAAAGGTGCCGTTCTAAAGGATGGGTCCGGAGGGCAAATTTATCACACTGCGGCGCGAGGAAATTTTTCGACGAGATCAAATTTGCTCGGCAAGATTCACCAAATTGGTCATTGTAAGCTTCTGATCGTGTTGGGGAGATGGTCCATGATGAATGCACGAGGCAATGCGGACTGGCTTGGCACAGGCAGCAGGCGGCATGTTTCGTCGGCTTTCCGGTTCTCTTCTGCCCTGGCCGTCATCCTCATGGCGATAGCGCCTGCGTTCGCCGAGAACGGCGCTTCGGCGTCGGCAGTCGAACGGATGTCCACGCCGGGTCACGAAGCGGATGAGCTCGCTCGCCGCGTCGGGAAATGGTCCGTCGTCAACACGATCTGGCCAACGCCCGGTGCGCAGCCGATCGTCATGACCGGGCTGGTGGCCGAGCGCACGATGATCGGTCCCTTCATGCAGGAGGTGATGCGCCCGGCGCCCGGGTCGACAATGCCGGACTTCCAGCGGATAGCCTATTTGAGCTATGACCGAGTGGAGGGCCGCTGGAAGTATGTCTCCATGGACACCCGTTTCCCGGCAGGGATCATGCCCGCCTGGAGTTTTGGTGGTGAGGAGGACGGCAAGATTTCACTCCTGTTCCAGCCGCTTGGTTTCGTCGGCTTCGGCCCCGAGGTCGAAGGGCGGTTCACGGCCTCCGATTTCGTCATTTCCAGGGACGGCGACAATCACGAAGTGGCCGAGCAACATTTCCTCCAGGCCAATGGCAGCGGCAAAAAATGGCTTGCCGTACGATATGACTACACGCGCCAACAACCGTGACTCGCTAGCAAAAACAATAGGCTGCCAATAAGTTCTGACGTCGCCGGATGCTCACGGTCCCCTGAGGCTGCCGGCGATCGCATCGACGAGCGGGTCGTATTTCGATTTCAGGGCTGGCGGGTAGTCGATCCAGACCGTGCGGATGACACAGTCTTTTCCGAACAGGCGGCGTTCGTAGAAGATGTTCTCACCTTTGATGCCCGACAGCACCGCCCAGTCCTTGCCGGTCTTGCTGTAGGTGATCCTGTAGCTAGGTTCCTTGCCGGCCCTCTCGGCGGAGACGAAGGCTGTCGGGGTGTCATCATCGATGTTGAGGATACCCGAACAGATCAGGCTGGCGCCATCGGCAGTGAGCCATTGTTGTCCATCGCCATTGTCCGGCTCAGGCTGGCGAAGAGTGAAGATTTCATCCGGAAAGGTGCAGATGGTACCGAAGCGCTCGTTCGTATAGGTAAATGGCGCGGCAACTGCCGTGGTCCCCGCCATCACGCCAAAAAACGTCAGGACTGCAAAAAACCGCTGCACGCCTTGCCTCGCGCCGATACCAAGGCGATTATTCTTGCACGAAATCGGCGAAAAATCAGCCGCCGGTGACGCTCATATGCCGCGACACCGACGGACGGTTGGTGCGGCGATCGATGATGAAGTCGTGGCCTTTGGGCTTGCGGCCGATTGCTTCGTCGATGGCATCGGCGACCAGCTCGTTGCCTTCCGACGCACGCAGCGGCGCGCGCAGGTCGGCCGCATCTTCCTGGCCGAGGCACATGTAAAGGGTGCCGGTGCAGGTCAGCCGGACCCGGTTGCAGCTTTCGCAGAAATTATGCGTCATCGGTGTGATGAAGCCCAGCCGCCCGCCGGTCTCGGCGACTTGGACATAGCGGGCCGGGCCACCGGTCTTGTAGGGAATGTCGCTTAGCGTGAACTGGCGTTCGAGAGCCGCGCGCAGCAGCGACAGCGGCAAATACTGGTCGGTGCGGTCGGCATCGATCTCGCCCATCGGCATGGTTTCGATGACCGTCAGATCCATGCCGCGGCCATGCGCCCAGCGCAGCATTTCAGGCAATTCGGCGTCATTGAAGTCCTTCAACGCCACGGCATTGAGCTTTACCTTTAGCCCGGCCGCCTGCGCGGCGTCGATGCCGTCCATGACCTTGTCCAGATTGCCCCAGCGGGTGATCTGGCGGAATTTGTCGGCATCGAGGGTATCGAGCGAGACGTTAATGCGCTTGACGCCGCAGTCGGCGAGCTCGGCGGCAAAGCGGGAAAGCTGCGATCCGTTGGTGGTCAGCGTCAGCTCTTCCAGTGCACCACTCTCGAGATGCCGCGAAAGCTGGCGTACCAGGTGCATGATGTTCTTGCGCACAAGCGGCTCACCGCCGGTGAGGCGGAGCTTGCGCACGCCCTTTTCGATGAAGACCGTGCAGAGCCGGTCGAGCTCTTCCAGCGACAGCAGGTCCTTCTTTGGCAGGAACGTCATGTCCTCGGCCATGCAATAGGTGCAGCGGAAATCGCAGCGGTCGGTGACCGACACGCGCAGGTAGGTAATCGTGCGACCGAAAGGATCGATCATATCCATGCGTATGCGCTTTCCGTGGCCGTGAACGGCTTCGTTATATATGGCTATGTGATACGAGCCAACTTGCCATTCAAGATAGAAGCTCGCGATCATCGGTAACATTCCGACGCCGACAGATCATGTCGGAACTTTCCATGCGGCCTTTTCCCTCGACGCGAAGCGGCGTAGGGAAGGGCGGTTCTCCGCAGGATCCACCACCATGACAGCGCCCAAGGAACTCAGGGTCTCGAAGGACCGCAAGCTGCTTTCCGTCACCTTTCCTGGCCATCAGCCGTTCGAATTGCCGGCCGAGCTGCTGCGCGTCGCCTCGCCATCGGCCGAGGTGCAGGGCCATTCGCCCGAACAGCGCGTCACCGTTCCCGGCAAGCGCAACGTGGCGATCCTGAAGATCGAGCCAGTCGGCAATTATGCCGTGCGCATCACCTTCGATGATTTCCACGACACCGGTATCTTCACCTGGAATTACCTGCATACGCTGGGTCATGAGAAGGATGCACGCTGGGCCGCCTATCTCGCCGAGCTGGAAGAGAAGGGGCTGAGCCGCGACCGCTGAATGGGATCCCGCAGGACTCTCAGGTCAACGCAGGATCGCCAGTATCTCGCTGGTGTCGTGATAAAACGGCGTGCCTTCGATCAGCCGGTCATCCTTGAAGCGCAAGACTTCGGCAAACGGCTGTTTGATGGTTGCACCATTGGCCCGCGATGTCAGCGAAAGCGAGCAGCTCATGAACACCGTGTCATCGTTTTGGGCGACCTGAAGGTCCTCCACCGCCACGTCGCTCCAGATTTCCCGCATTTTGCGGAAAAGGACGCCAACGCCGTCGAGGCCTTTCCAGTCACCGGCATAGGGCAGGGAGCGCGGCTCATGCACGACAATCTCGGCATGAAATGCGCAGGCAAGCACATCGAGGCTCTCCGACCCTGATTGCAGGAAACGCATTTCAACATTGAACATGTTTTCAATAAGTTCCATGGCGGTGCGTCGCCGGTCGAGCGGTTTATCCATTTTTGACCTCCGTATCCCTTGGCACGATCATGCAGGTAAAGCGGTTTGCCCTTGTTTGCGTTGCCTCGACACCCGTTTCCTGATGACCGGCAAACGGGCATTTGTCGTGAAAACGTCATCCATCTGGAGTAGCGCCGGCAAAGCTTTGGAGACGAAAACATGTCCATGATCACCAGCATCGAACAGCTTGAAGCGCTCTATGGCCTGCCCGGCGAGGCGTCGGTGGTCAAGGAACTCGACCAGCTGATTCGCGAATACGCAGCTATCATCGAGGCTTCGCCGTTTGCCGCGCTCGCAACCTGCGGGCCAGAAGGGCTGGACTGCTCGCCGCGCGGCGATCTCGCCGGCTTCGTCCGCATCCATGATCCGAAAACGCTGATGATGCCGGACCGGCGCGGCAACAACCGTGCCGATTCGCTAAGGAACATCCTTCGCGATCCGCGCGTCGCGCTCCTGTTCCTGGTGCCGGGTTCCGGCACGACGCTGCGCGTCAATGGCCGCGCCCACATCACCACCGATACCGGGCTCTGCGCCTCGTTCGCCGTCGAGGGCAAGCCGGCGCGCTCGGTGACGATCATCGAGATCGATGCGGTTTATTTCCAGTGCGCCCGCGCCATCCACCGATCGGAACTGTGGAACCCGGCAAGGCATGTCGACCCGAGATCGCTGCCGACTCCCGGCCAAATCCTGGAAATCACCAGCCGCAAGAACATTGACGGCGAGGTCTACGACAAGGAATGGCCCGAGCGCGCGAAAAAATCGATGTGGTGAAGCATTTGGTGGTGGAGCACTGGGCTGTCAGGCGGTCTTCAAAACCTCGGCAACCCTACGCATCTGTTCGCCGATCATGTCGCATTGTTCCGGTGTCGACTGGCTCATCGCCTTCTCGATCAGCGCCATATGGACCTTCAGCGCCTGCATCAGCAGTGCCTCGCCGGCCTCGGTCAACGCAAGCCGCAGCACGCGCTTGTCCTTCTCGTCGCCCTCGCGGCGCAGCAGACCGCGGGTCTCCAGCTGCGGCAAAAGCATGGTGATGTTGGAGCGGCCGACCAGCAGCCGGCGAGCGAGGTCGTGCTGCGACATGCCGGGATGACGGTAGAGGTTCATCAGCACGTCGAGCTGCGCCGGCTTCAGGTCGAGCGGCGCAAGCTTCACCGCCAGGGTGCGTTCCAGCACATGGCAGGCGCGCGCCACCGCGACCCAGTTGCGAAAACGCGGGTTGTCCCAGGGCAGGTCTTGCTTAATGTTCATGTTTGAACTATTATGTTCATGCTTGAACCAATGAATGGATCGCCACTATGGCATCATTTGGACTGAAGGTCATCCGCGGCACGTTCGGCGTGGCTGAGCATGTGGCACCGCGACTCACCGGGCGTGCTGCATTCGAGCTGTTCTGCCGCACGCCGCACGAGAAAAGCTTGAGCGAAGGCGAGCGCCGCGCAATCGACCGCGCCGCCGATTTCATGACCCAGGCACGCCATCATCGGCTAAAGACCAGAACCGGCTGCGTCATGGTGCATGAGTTCCGGCCCGAGCCGGGCAGGGCGGCTGCCGGCACCGTGCTCGTCATCCATGGTTGGCGTTCGCGCACCGAATACATGCGCACGCTGATCGAAGCCTATCGCGATGCCGGCTACAAGGTGGTCTCGCTCGACCTGCCGGGCCACGGCCAGTCGCAGGGCCGCCGGCTTACCCTGGTCACCGCGGTCGATGCGGCACGGGTTGCCGGCGAATGGTTCGGGCCGTTTGCCGCCATTGTCGGCCATTCCTTCGGTGGTGCCGTTGCCGCCAACGCCGTCGCCGGTTCGATCAGGAACATCCCGCGATTGGCGGCCGGGCCGCTGGTGCTTATCGCCGCGCCGAGCTCGCTGCCGGCGATCTTCGCTGATTTCAGCCGCATGCTGAATGTCGGCTCGCGCTCGCAGGCCGCCATGGCCGACCGGGTCGAGCGCATCGCCGGCCGGCCGTTGCACGAGTTCACCGGTGACCGCCAGCTCGCAAGCACGCCGCTGCCGACGCTGGTGATCCACGCGCCGGACGACCGCGAAGTGTCCGCCGAGCATGCAAGGCTCTACACGCGCGCCGGCGACCATGTGCGGCTTTACTGGGCCGACGGGCTCGGCCACCGCCGCATTCTCGCCGACAGGGGTGTGGCGGAGCGTGCCGTTGGCTTCGTTGCCGGCAGGCTCGAGCCGTCTCTGCAGTGACCTGAATATCGTTCTTGTCAGCCGGGTTCGACGTCACGCTGCCCCGGTGCTGGCCATCGCTATCCAAGCCGCCATTGCCCCGGCCACCGTCGCCAGAAGAGCCGAGCGCGACGCGCCGTCGCGCGCCTGGATCGACATGCCGTGCTGCACGGTCGCGTAGAAGGTCGCGGCCGTACCGCAGTCGAAATCGGCCGGCAACTCTCCCTCGGCGACGCCACGCTCGAGGCGTCTCAGCAAGGCTTCGCGGTTTTCGGCGCGGCGACGGCGCAGATCATCGCAGATGGCGCCGCGGCTTGAATCCTGGTGCAATGCGCCGAGCGTGATAAGGCAGCCTTGCGGACGACCGGTCTGTGAATAGGCCCTGGCAGTCTGCCGCAGGAACCGTTCGACGGCCTCGCGCGCGGTCGGCGCCTTTTCCAGCGCGGACCAGATCTCGGTTCCCTCGACCCGCGTGTAAAGCTCGGTTGCCTCGAGAAACAGCGCTTCCTTGCTGGCGAAGGCGGCATAGAGGCTGGGTGAGTTGATGCCCATTGCAGCGGTCAGGTCACTTATCGACGCGCCCTCATAACCCTTGGCCCAAAACACTTCCATTGCGCGCCGCAAGGCGGCGGCTCGATCGAAGGTGCGGGGGCGGCCTCGTTCCGGCATGGCATTCTTTCTGTATTGATCGATACATAATTCCGTTGACGTGGTTCAGCAAGGCTGGCAGATATTTATGTATCAATCACTACAAAATGGAGAAGCAGATGTCATCCAGAAGCTTGAACGGCAAGGCCGCCCTCGTCACCGGCGGCAGCCGCGGCATTGGTGCGGCGATCGCAAGAAGGCTCGCGGCCGACGGGGCAGGCGTGGCGATCACCTATGTGAATGGCGAGGAAGGGGCGTGTGCGGTGGTCAGGGAAATCGAGGCGGCCGGCGGCCGGGCCTTTGCCATCAAGGCCGACAATCGCGATGCTGGGGCGATCGAGGCGGCAGTCGATGAGGCAGCAACAGCCTTCGGACGGCTCGACATCCTGGTCAATAGCGCCGGGATCTGGCGCGCTGCGCCGATCGATGCCCTGTCGCTTGCCGATTTCGACGAGACGATGGAGGTCAACCTCAGAGCCCCGTTCGTCGCCGCCAAGGCGGCAGCAGCGCATATGGGCGAGGGTGGCCGGATCATCTCGATCGGCAGCAATCTGGCCGAGCGTGCCACGGACGCCGGCCTGAGCGCCTACTCGGCCAGCAAGGCTGCCTTGGTTGGCCTGACCAAGGCCTTTGCACGCGATCTCGGTCCGCGCGGCATCACCGCCAATGTCGTCCATCCGGGGTCGACCGATACCGACATGAATCCGGCAGCCGGCCCGCACGCCGAGCATCAGCGCCAGAAGATGGCGATGCCTCGCTTCGGCACGGCCGACGAGATCGCCGGCATGGTCGCCTGGCTTGCCGGTCCCGAAGGGCGCTTCGTGACAGGCACGGCATTGACCATCGACGGTGGCGCCAACGCTTGAGGCTTGGCTCACGGGCGCTATCATTAACGGGGGCGATGACGGATTGACTCGACCCGTCACGATCTTGTGAAACCCTTCTGCAACAGACGTTCCGAAATTTATGAAAGCTTAACGAAATCAGTATGAATCAGTGTAGTCACGCCTTACATCCGCCATGCGGTGGGCGAGACCGTGAAAGCGGTGCGGAACGGGATCCGGTTCAACCGGAGCGGGTGATCCATGAAAGTCCTTGGAAACAAAGCAACCGTGCTGCCGTTTGCGGTGGCCGCGGCAATGCTGGCCTTCGGGGCGCCGAAGGCTGAAGCGCAAGGGTTCTTCGACATGCTTTTCGGCGGCGGCGTCAAACACGCACCGCCGAAAAGTGACTTTCCGCCGCCACCGTCAAAATACAAGCCGAAGCCCAAGGCGCCGGCCGCTTCCGGTGGTGGTGCGCAAATCAGCAGCCCGTCCTATTATACCTACAAGAGCGATCCGCTGGTGCGCGTCGATTTTTCGGCACTGTCGGCAGCGCCTGAACCAGCAACGCCTCAGGACGCTGCTTTCGAGCCGGCGGCCACCGGGGCTGCATTCCGCGAAGCCATTGCCGGCCTCGACGGCTATGACCTCTACGCCGAGAAGGACATCGCCAAGGCGCTGATCGCCTATTACTCGGCCAATCCGGATTTCATCTGGGTGGCGGGAACCAGTCCCAGCAGCCGTGCCCAGGATGCCGTGCGGGTGCTGGGCGAGGCCGTGAGCTACGGCCTGACGCCCGCCGACTACACCGTCGAAGTTCCGGCAGCAGGCACATCGGCCGGCAATGTCGATGAACGCCTGAAAGAGCTGGTCCGCTTCGAGATGGCGCTGTCGGCGCGTGTCCTGCGCTACGCCCGTGACGCACAAAGCGGCCGCGTCGATCCCAACCGCATAACCGGCTACTACGATTTTCCGCCGAAGCCGCTCGACATGGAAGGGGTGCTGAAGACGCTGGCCCATACCCAGCAAGTGCGCACTTATCTCGAGTCACGGCATCCACAGAATTCCGAGTATCAGGCGCTGCGCGTCGAACTGGAAGCGCTCCAGGCCAGCGCCGAAGACGAAATCACCATCGATCCCGATCTGCTGTTGAAGCCGGGGCAGACCAGCCCCGAGCTGCCGAAGCTTTTGACAAAGATCGCGCGCAATCTCGATGACGAGATGGGCGGCGCCTATGGCGAGGTCCTGGCGAGGCTCGCTACCAGCGAGGTCTACGATCCGGAGCTGGTGCCGGTGATCAAGGCGGTGCAGAAACGGGCCGGCATGAAAGGCGACGGCGTCATCGGCCCGCGTACCGTTGCATCGTTGGCCGGAACGTCCAAGGCCGACAAAGTTCAGAAGGTTCGGGTTGCGCTCGAAGAATTGCGCTGGTTGCCTTCCGACCTTGGCAGCCCGCGCGTCTTCATCAACCAGCCGGCTTTCACCGCGAGCTATATCGATGATGGCGAGGAGAAGCTGAAGACCCGCGCCGTGGTTGGCAGGCCCACCAACCAGACTGCTTTCTTCTATGACCAGATAGAGCAGGTCGACTTCCATCCCTATTGGGGCGTGCCGCAATCGATCCTGGTCAACGAGATGCTGCCGCGGCTGCGCCGGGATCCTGGCTATCTCGACCGCGCCGGCTACGAGGTGGTCGATGCCCGCGGCAAGCGCATTCCCTCGTCCTCGGTCAATTGGGGCGCCTACGGCGCAAAGATACCCTACGGCGTGCGCCAGCTGCCAAGCGAGGCCAATGCGCTGGGCGAGCTGAAGATACTGTTCCCCAACAAGCATGCAATCTACATGCACGATACGCCGCAGAAGTCGTTTTTCCAGCGCGACATGCGTGCGCTCAGCCATGGCTGCGTTCGCTTGCAGGATCCGCGCGGCATGGCCGCTGCCGTGCTCGGCACCTCGGTCGACTACATCGAGGACAAACTGAAACACGGACATTCGACCGAGGACGTGACACGCAAGATCCCGGTCTATGTCGCCTATTTCACCGCGTGGCCGGACCTGTCCGGCAAGGTCGAATATTTCAACGACGTCTACGGCCGCGATACAAGGCTGCAGCAGGCGCTCGACAGCACGGAAGCGGTGCGTTCGCCGGCAAGCTGACGAATGCGGTTCTAGCGCTGAAACAGTGGGCGCCGGAAACCGGCATCGCGTCCGGCGATGAGCCAATAGACCAGGCCCGCGACAATGCCTGCGGCGGCAATGATGCCGATATCGGCCCAGCGCTCCGGGTTCGTGTCATCCGGTACACTGGGCCAGATCAAGGCGAAGCCGCCAACAGCGGCCGCCGCGCCGAAGACCATGTGCAGCCAAAAACAGCGCAGCGAGAAAAACTCGGCAATCAGTGCGAAGATCAGCGTCTGCAGGCCGGTCAGCACGATCGTCAGAAAATAGATGAACATGCCGAGCGGCGGCAACAGCAGCACCGCAATGGGGGTGACACCCATGACGTCGAAATAATTCGGCGCATTTGGCAGCGAACTCAGCCCGCCATAGATCGCCGCCACCGCGATCAGCCCAACCAGTACCGCTATGAAATAACCCGCGAGCATCATCAGAAAGCGTTTCAATACGTGCTTTGCCGTCGCCATGCCCACCCCCGCGCGCAATGATAGCACCCAGTCAGCCATCAAAGTCATATCTACGCAAGGGCGTGCCGAAGGCCGGGGGCCTTCGAGGCGCGCCATTTTTTAGAATCTGGACCGTTGGCGGCCAGCTTCATTTCGGCGCGGCTGTCACCGGATCATAGGTGATTTCAACTTTGGCCTTGTCGCTCGTGTAATAAATGACGGTGTAGCCATCGCTGTCCCAATCGATTTCCTTGATGTAGCGGAAGTCGTCGCGCTGCTCGACCTTGGCGATGATTTCCGACAGCTTCTTGGCATTCTGCGGCGGCACCGGATTTTCGTCCGCGGCAAAGGCCGATCCGCCGACAAGCAGCACGGCGGCCGCCAAAACAAGTCTGGACATGGCTTTCCCTCACATCTCGATCAGCAGAAACTCACGTCCATGCAGGTTTGTTCCGGGATCGCGGAGGGTTGCGCTACAAGGAGGCGCCGTCCGTACCTGATTTATGGCTGCCGAAAGAAAGGCAGGTCGCTTAAAATCATGATGCGTCGCCTCAACATCGCGGCCATAATAGTGCCGGCGGTCATTCGGGGGGCTACATGCAAATGCATCATGCCATCATATTTGTACTTTTCATATTTTCCATTCCGGCCATTTCGATGCCTGTCCAGAAAGCCGAGGCGCTGGAACCTGAACGCTATACGGTCTATTGCGCCGACGACCGCATCGAGGTTTCGTTCTGGGATATCGAGCAGATGAAGGTGCGGGCCGGCTCCAACGTTTGCCAGTTCCAGAGCTATACGAGCTACAGCAGCGCTTTGAATTTCGCCCAAAAGAATTTTGGCGGCGAGGGGGCGACCTGCAGCTGCTAGCCGCTCCGGCTTGGAATTGATTCAGGAAAGCAGATGGTGGGCGATGCAGGGATTGAACCTGCGACCCCACCCGTGTGAAGGGTGTGCTCTCCCGCTGAGCTAATCGCCCGCTCGCTGCCCGAGGGCCAAGCGCGCCGCGATATAAGGGAGGCCGGCCTGCTAAGTCAACCACTTGTCGGTCGGCATTTGGCGGTCCGCCCGATGACCGGCTTTCAGCCCTCTGCCGCGGCCATCAGTCTTTGTGCCAGATCGAGCGTCAGCGAATCGAAATGCGAGATTACCGCCGACGGCTCGAACTCTCGCACATGGCGGTCTGTGTAGCCGAAATCGACTGCCACCACCGGAATCCCGGCGGCTTTCGCCGTGTCGATGTCGGTCTGCGAATCACCGACCATCAGTGCACGGTGCGGGTCGCCACCGGCGCGCGCGATGGTCTGCGTGAGATGGCGCGGGTCGGGCTTGCGGAACGGAAAACTATCCTGACCGCAGATCGCCGCGAAATGCCTGGTCATACCGAGCGCCTCGATCAGCGCCACCGAATTGGCCTCGTATTTATTGGTGCAGATGGCCAGCAGGTAACCGGCTGCCTCGAACCGTGCGATCGCCTCGGGGACGCCAGGGTAGGGGCGCGATTTGCCGGGGATGTTAACGGTGTAATGGTCCAGAAACAGCTTGAGCAGGCGGTCGTGCTCCTCCACTGCCAGCGACCTGTGCTGCGCTGCGTGAGCACGCTCGATCATCACCCGGCCGCCATGGCCGACGAAGCGCTTGAAGCCGGCTTCGTCGACGGCCGCGAGCTGGCTGGCGGCAAGGCTGTGGTTGAGACTGTCGAGCAGGTCCGGCGCCGTGTCGATCAGCGTCCCGTCGAGGTCGAACACGATGATCGGTCGGGTCATGGCCTGTCCTGTGACGATTTGATTGCCGGCAGGCGATAACCGCTGCGGCCCGTTCAGGCAAGACGGCTTATCCACCGCGGGCAAGGTCCTTTGACCAACCCGGCAAAAATGCTACGAGCGCCGAAACAAATCTCGGGACCCAGCATGGATGCGAGGCAATTGAAGGTTGAGGCCGCGCGGGCAGCGCTTGCCCATGTCACGGATGGCATGCGGCTCGGCATCGGCACCGGCACGACGGCGGACGAGTTCGTGCGGCTGCTCGCAGACAAGGTCGCCACCGGCCTGACTGTCATCGGCGTGCCGACCTCTGAGCGCACCGCCGTCCTTTGCACCGAGCTTGGTGTGCCGCTGTCCACCCTCGAGCAAACCCCCGAGCTCGACCTCACCATCGACGGCGCCGACGAGATCGATCCGGCGCTGACGTTGGTCAAGGGCGGCGGCGGTGCGCTGCTGCGCGAAAAGATCGTCGCGGCGGCCTCCGCCCGCATGATCGTCATCGCCGACAGCTCCAAGATGGTCGAGATGATCGGCCGTTTTCCGCTGCCCATCGAAGTCAACCGGTTTGGCCTGCGCGCCACCGAAATTGCGGTCGGCGCGGCGGCTGCAAACCTTGGCCTTTCCGGCCCTGTTACATTGAGGATGACGGGGAGCCAGCCATTTGTTACAGACGGCGGCCATTTTATCCTCGATGCATCTTTTGGCCGCATTCCGGATACAAGAGCGCTTTCGAATGCTCTCCACGCCATTCCGGGCGTGGTCGAGCATGGTCTTTTCATCGGGCTGGCATCAACGGCCATCATAGCCGGCGGCGACGGCATTCAAACCGTCCATGCCGCCCGAAAATCAGGGAGTTTTACCGATCATGATGTTGCATAACCGGGTTGGCCGCTTTTTTGCCATTCTGGCGGCCTCGGCCGTTTTCGCGTTTTCGTCGCCTGCGTTTTCGCAGGACGTCACCGATGCGCATTTGAAGGCGGCGCGCGCCGCCGTCGCGGCGATCCATGCGACGGATACGTTCGACAGCATCCTGCCGCAAGCAGCCGCGGCACTGGAGCAGCAGATGATCCAGAAGAACCCGGACATGCAGGAACTGATCGCCAAGACGATCAACGAGAAGGCGATGGCCTTGGCATCGCGCCGCGCCGACCTGGAAAAGGAAGCGGCGCTCGCCTATGCAAAGGTGTTCTCGGAAAAGGAACTCAATGAAATTGCCGCCTTCTACAATTCCGATTCCGGCAAGAAGCTGCTCGACAACGGCCCGATCGTGACGCGCGAACTGGTGAAGGCTGCCGAGATCTGGCAGAACGGCCTGGCTCGCGATCTCGCCCAGCAGGTCGGCGAGACCCTGGGTGCGGCGGCGAATGCCAAAGCGCCGGCTGCACCTGCCGACGGTACCGCTCCGGCCGATGGCGCAGCTCCCGCGGACGCTACACCGAATTGATTGCGGACTTCCGGGCCGCCTGACCGCCACTGGACCAAAAGCCCGGCAAGTCCGGGCTTTTCTTTTGATAGTCGGCAGCCTACCTGTCTCGGGGTTTGAGGGGCAAGGAGTTCAGCCATGGCCGGTTACGACTACGATCTTTTCGTCATCGGCGGCGGCTCCGGCGGGGTGAGGGCGGCGCGCGTCGCGGCCGCACTCGGCAAGCGTGTCGGCATTGCCGAGGAATATCGCTATGGCGGCACATGCGTGATCCGTGGCTGCGTGCCGAAGAAGCTCTATGTCTACGCCTCGCAATTCCCCGAGCATTTCGCCGATGCCGCCGGCTATGGCTGGACGGTGCCTGAGGCGCGTTTCGACTGGCAGACGCTGGTCGCCAACAAGGACCGCGAAATCAGCCGGCTGGAGGCCATCTACAAGAAGAACGTGCAGGGCGCCGGCGGCGAGGTCTTTCATTCGCGCGCCATCCTGGTCGATCGGCATGTGGTGCATCTTCTTGGTGAGGATCGCACCGTTACCGCCGACCAGATCCTGATCGCTACCGGCGGGCGACCGGCGCCGCATCCGGCATTGCCCGGCCATGAGCACTGCATCTTTTCCAACGAGGCCTTCGACCTCAAGGAACTGCCGAAGGCAATCATGATCGAGGGCGGCGGCTATATCGCCGTCGAATTCGCCAACATCTTTCACGGCCTCGGCGTCGACACGACGCTGGTCTACCGCGGCAAGGAGATCCTCAGCCGTTTCGACATGGACCTCAGACGTGTGCTGCACGAAACGATGGAAAAGAAGGGGATAAAAATCCTCTGCCACGCCGTGTCCGAGTGGGTCAGGAAGCGGCCTGACGGCCGGCTCGACGCGCTTGTCACCGGCGGCACGGTGCTGACGGTCGACCAGGTCATGCTCGCCATCGGCCGCATTCCCAATACCGAGAACATGGGCCTGGAAGGCGTCGGCATCGAGATGACCAATACCGGGGCAATCCACGTCGACGAATACTCCCGCACGAACATCGACAACATCTGGGCAATCGGTGACGTCACCCATCGCGTGCAATTGACGCCGGTGGCAATCCACGAGGCGATGTGCTTCGTCGAGACTGCCTTCAAGGACAAGCCGACGGCGCCCGACCATGACACGATCGCTACCGCAGTCTTTTCGCAGCCCGAGATCGGTACGGTCGGTCTGTCGGAGGATGAGGCGGCAAAGCGCTTTTCGGATGTTGAAATCTACCGCGCCACCTTCCGGCCGATGCGGCACACACTTTCCGGCCGCGACGAAAAGATGCTGATGAAGCTGGTCGTCGACGGCGCCTCGAAAAAGGTCCTCGGCGCCCACATCCTCGGGCCGGATGCCGGCGAAATGGCGCAGCTTCTCGGCATACCGCTGAAGGCCGGCCTGACCAAGGATGATTTCGATCGCACCATGGCGGTACATCCGACCGCGGCGGAAGAACTCGTCACCATGTACAAGCCGACTTACCGGGTGAGAGATGGTGAGCGCGTCTGACGCGACGAGAACCCATCGCGGCAACGAGATTGCCGCGATGGAAGTGTGTGAGTTTTTTACAGCAGCGTTCCGCGCAGGATCACCAGCGCAACCGAAAAATAAATCACCAAGCCGGTGACGTCGACCAGCGTGGCGACGAACGGAGCCGATGCGCTGGCCGGGTCGAAGCCGATGCGCTTCAGGGCGAAGGGCAGCATCGATCCAGACAGCGAGCCGAAGGTGACGATACCAACCAGCGTGGCGCCGATCGTCATTGCGATCAGCGGCCAGTGCGGGCCGTAGTCGTAGAAGCCGAGATACTGCCAGAGCGCGATGCGGCAGACGCCCACCACGCCAAGAATCGAGCCAAGCACCAGGCCGGTGGGCAGCTCGCGCAATGCCACCCGCCACCAGTCGCCAAGGCCGATCTCGCGCAGCGCTAGCGCCCGGATGACCAGCGAGGTCGCCTGCGAGCCGGAATTGCCGCCGGAGCTCATGATCAATGGAATAAATAGCGTCAGCACGATCGCCTTTTCCAGCTCGCCCTCGTAACTTTGCATCGCGTTGGCGGTCAGCATCTCGCTGATAAACAGCGCGCACAGCCAGCCGGCGCGTTTCTGGATCATCGCCAGAAAGCCCATCTTCATATAGGGCTCGTCGAGAGCCTCCATGCCGCCGAAACGATGCACATCCTCCGTCGTTTCGTCGATCATCGTGTCGATAATATCGTCGATGGTAACGATGCCGAGCAGTTTGCCGTTGTCCACGACCGGAACGGCGAGCAGATCATATTTCGAGATCAACTGAGCAACCTTTTCACTATCGGTCAGCGGTGAAACGGTGATAGGCGCACGATCCGGCGCGATTGCCATGATCAGCTCGTCGGGCCCGCCAGCGATCAGTCGACGCAGGCTGGTCGAGCGCAACAGGACATGCGTTTGCGGATCGACGATGTAGATCGCGTAGACGGTTTCGCGCGTCCGCTCCACCTTGCGGATATAATCCAGCGTGCGGGCCACGCTCCAGTCCGGCGGCACGCTGACATATTCGGTCGTCATGAGCGAGGCGGCGCTGCCTTCGGGATAGCCGAGAATGGCAAGCAGCGTCGCGCGCAGCGGTGGCGCCAGGCCACCAAGCAGTTCGGAACGAGCCGGCTCGTTCAGATCGCGCAGTATGTCGGCGGCGCGATCGACCGACATGGCGGCAAGCAGTCTGCCTGCCTTGATGCGGGGCAGCGCCTCGACCAGTTCGGATGCGCCGTCGAGTTCAGGCTGGTCGAAGATCTCCACCAGCCGCCCGAACGGCACTTCGCAAAGCAGCTCCGATGCCGTCTCGCGGGGCTCCTGGTTCAAGGCCTCGACGATGTCGGCGACGTGTTCGTTGGCAAGTACGCGAGCGATGGCGATGGCATCGCCGCCCGCGACAGGGGAAAACTCGTTCATAGCTCACTCCTTGCCGTCCGGCAGGACGTGAGCCTGTCAGGTCACGTCAAGCGGACGGCGGTTGCGTTCGACTGTGACTGTCGCCAGGCATGGCGCGGTGACCTTTCTGCTCGCGGGTTCGAGTTGAGATTCTGCAAGCCGGCGCAACATAGGAGCGCGCCTTGCCGAGTCAATCGCGAGAGCGGGTTAAAACGGCGGCAAACCGGCGGATCGCGAGACTGTGATCGGGCTACGTGGCAGTGGCTGGATGCCGGCAGTGGTGCCGCGGCTATCTCTGCTTCAGCCGGCGGGGAAAGCGCAGCCACTTGTCCTCGGCCGGCCGTGTCGGCTGCGTGAGGATGGTGGTGAGCTCGACCGGCAGACTCGGAACCAGCGGCTTCTTGGTAGCGACGCCGTCGGCGATCGCAACCACGCTGTGGTAGAATTCGGTGCCCGCGAGCGATCTCGGCGGCGTCGCCTCATGCATGATCGAGATCACGGTTGCATCAGGGCAATTGTCCTTGATCGCCTGGTGGAAGGCGATCCGTCCATCGGGGTCGAGCGCGCCGGTGGCTTCATCGAGGAACAGCAATCCCGGCTGCTGCAGCACGATGCGGGCGACAACCAGCTTCTGTTTCTGCCCACCCGAGAGAACCTGATCCCAGATCTTTCCTTCACGGCTCTCATCGGCCAAATGCTCGATGAAATCGCCGAGGCCGGCCTTGTGCAGGGCGGATGCGACCTGCATGTCGGCGTAATCATGCTCGGAACCAGGCAGGCAGACCAGTTGCTTCAACGAAACCTGCTGCAGCTTCACCTCCTGGGCGGCGTAGAAACTCCTGACCCCTTCCGGGAAGACGATGGTGCCGCGGCCATAAGGCCACAGGCCGTTGATCGCCTTGACGAGCGAGGTCTTGCCGCAACCGGATTCGCCCTTGAGGAAAGTCCACTCGCCACGCCGGAAGCGCAAGTTCGCGGCACTCAGGAAGGGCGTTGCGTCCTCGCCCTGATGCGCCAGTTCGAGCTTCTGGATGGTCAGTCCGAAAACCGGGTTCTGGTGGTCGTAGCGGAAGTCGGACCGGCCGGTCTGCTGATAGAATTCCTGTGGCTGCTGCACGTTCTCGATTGCCTGCGCCAATTCGATGACGCGCTGGCTGTTGGCGCGCAAGGTGGCGATGTCCGGCATCACATGGATGAACCACGAACAGTTGCTGATCAGCTTATCGACCTGGCCGGAAGCTGTCAGATAACCCTTGAGGTCGAGGCCGTTGTGGATGAAGGGCACGAGCCCTGGCCCGAAAGCGACAATCTTGGCACCGATGAAATTATAGATCAGCTCGAACGAGGCGTAGCCAGTATTGACGATGTTCAGTCTGGCCCAGGTACGGTCAATGTCGGCATAACGCTGGCTGTTTACAGTCTTCTGCACATTCTCGCCCTGCGATGCGGCGACATGAAAACTGCGGCGCAGGAATGTGATCAACTCGCTGCGGTAACTGCCTTCGGCCTGCTGCATTCTGACGTTTAGCCACTCCAGCATTCGGCCGAGTTTCAATGCGATCCAGGTGTTGAACGGCACATACACAGCGATTGCCAGGAGAGCAAGGACGGCGCTGCCGTAGCTGCCGAGAAACTCCAGGCCCTTCACCTCGACAGAGTTTTTCAGCAATTCGCCACCGAGAAAGTAGAACGAAGCGAAGACGCTTAGCACACCCGAAGCAAGCCCGATGGCTCCGCCAGTCATGGCCTTGATGGATTCCTGCACGCGCTGGTCGATATTGTCGGGAGCTGCATTCCCGGAAGAGCCATGCTGGGCATGGAAATGCGTATGGTTAGAGTCGAGCAGGGCCTCGTTGAATCGGCTGTCCAGCCAGCCACGCCATTTGCGATGCAATGTCTTGGAAACCAGGTTGTGAATGCCGGCAATAACCAAGTCCTTGAGCAGGACCAGCAGCACCAGCCAACCGGCGTTGGTCAGTATTGTCTTGAGTGGCGTCGTGTTCGCGGCATCGTGGAAAAAAGCGATCGAAGTCGCCAGCTCAGCCCCAGCTACCGTAAACCAGACGTCGGCTTTGCTGGACAGCGCGATGATCAGCGCGATCACCAGCGTCAGCGTCCAGGCTTCCCTCCAGCGGTCCGAGAACCAGTAGACCCGCATCAGCCCCCAGAAGCTGCGCATCGACGATACGGGCGTCAGGGGCGACTGCCTTGCGGCACCGCGGAGCCATTTTTCCGATATTGAATGTCGCGTTGGTCTATCGACCCGAATCACTATCCCGCCCAAACGATTTTTCTTTTGTTACGGACAGTAACACCAATTGATCATTTTCCATTAGCTTTTCACCAGTCGCAGGTGGCTTAGCTTGCCGGCCGTTGCAGTGGAGCAACAGAATGAATGATCACGGCGCTGTGCCGTCACGTTTCGAGGGGCGGAATACCAACGAAATTTCAATTAGTTACTTGCCTGCGCCCGAGCAAGTAGAGATCTTCCCCAAGGGAAGGTCTTCACACAGCTTTGTGAACATAGAAGCGCCTTCCAGCGGCCGATCTTCACAGCCTGAACCGCCTTCACGGCCAGTCCGGCCTCGTCGGCGGCCAGAACGTGACGTATGATTCGTGGTTGAAGCCGCCTTGTCAGGACCCGTAGTCGGCCAAGCAATGACTTTGCCGACACAGTCCGGGATGAAGATCTATCAATTGGCCCGTGCCTTTTTAAGAGCGCGCACAAACCGCGTTTGACAAACACGCGCTTCGGATTGAACCTGCCGGACGCATCCAGGTTTGAACCGGGGGGAAGTTCGCCATGCTTGCACGGACATTTTTTGTCGCGACGCTCGCAACATTTTTCTGGCTGCCGCAAACATATGCCGGCAGCCAGACCGTTCCCGCAAATGCCGAGGGACAGATCGAGTTCAACACGCCGTCCGGCAATATCGGCTGCATCTACACGCCGAACGGCGGCACCAGCACCTACGAGCCACAGGATGGCGGACCGGAACTGAGTTGTTCGCGCGTCGAGCCCAGCTACGTCACGATCATCCTCGGCCCGAAAGGCCCGGCGACGCTGATCAAGAATCCGGGCGAGCAAGGCTGCTGCGGCGGCGTCACCAGGCTGGCCTACGGCAACAGCTGGAGCAAGGGGCCATTTTCCTGCCAGTCATCCACCAAGGGATTGACCTGCACCGGCAAGCATGGCCATGGCTTTTTCGTCAGCAAGGCCAAGGTGACCGTGAAATAGTCCGACTCAGTTCGCTGTTTCCAGTTCGCCGCGTGCCTTGGCCGCGGCGACCTGGCGGAGTGCATCGGCGAGCGTATCGGCGTCCTGGGCACCCATCACCGCATATTTGCCTTCAAGCAGAAAGCACGGCACACCCGATATGCCCATGCGCGAAGCGGTGGCGATTTCGGTGCGCACGGCCTCTACATCGGCGTCGGTCGGCAGAAGCGTTTCGACCACGGACGCATCCATGCCGGCCTCGCGGGCGGCTTCGATCAGCACGGCATGATCGCCGAGATTGGCGCCTTCCTCGAAATTCAGCTGGAACAGCCGGCGCACCAGCCGGTTCTGAATGGCCTCGCCGGCCGTGCCGGCCCAGCGAATGAGACGGTGCGCATCCAGCGTATTGGGCGCGACCTTGATGGCGTCGAATGCGAAGGAGATGCCTTCAGCCTCGCCCAGCGGTTCGATCCGGGCATGGATTTCGCGGATGCGTTGCTCGCTGCCGAATTTCGCCACCATATAGTCGCGGCGGTTCTTGCCTTCGGGCGGGATTGTTGGGTCGAGTTGGAAGGGCCGCCAGCGTATGTGAACGTCGATATCGACGGCGGCAATCGCCTTGTCGAGCCGTTTCTGGCCGATAAAGCACCAGGGACACACGACGTCGGAGACCACATCGACGGTAATCGAGCTCTCGTCGTTCATCTTGATCTCCTGTTGTGAAGAGGTCACTTCGGTTTGCGCCACCAGGTCGGCAACTGATAACCGTATATGGGCGTCTTTTGCGGATGTTCCAGATAGTTCCAATAAGCGAGCCATTGCTGGTTGTTGTGCTGCGTCGGCACCATGTAATTGCCGGAGATCAGCAGCCGGTCGAGAACGCGGACGGCCGCTACATAGTCCTCCTTCGAACGAGCTCTCAGCATCGCCTCGATCGCCGCATCCACTGCGGGGTCGGCGACACCCGCCAGGTTGAACGAGCCTTCGGCCTTGGCGGCAGCGGATCCCCAGCGCCCGGTTTGCTCGATACCGGGCGACAGCGAGTTGTTGAAACCGGTCGAGCCGACCAGCACCTCGAAATCGAAACGCTGCTTGCGCGACTGGATCTGATCACCGTCGAGGCTGCGGATGCCGACATCGATGCCGAGCTTCTCAAGGGTGCGCTGATAGATAGCGGCAAGTCGCTCTTCGTCCTGCGAGGCGGTCAGGATCTCGAAACCGAACGGCTTTCCCTCGGGATCGAGCATCGCGCCGTCCTGCACCGTATAGCCCGCGCTCTTCAGCAGCTCGAATGCCGCCTTCAGCACCTTGCGGTCCTGGCCGGAGCCGTCGGTAGCGGGCGGCCTGTAGGTGCCGTCCATGACATCTGCGGGCACTCGGCCGGGGTAGGGGGCCAGCAGGGCCTTTTCCTTTTCGCTGGCCGGGTGGCCGAGCGCGGACAGCTCGGAATTCTGCCAAAAGCTCATCGTGCGCGTGTATTTGCCGCCGAACAGATTCTTGTTGGCCCATTCGAAATCGTAGAGCATGCCGAGCGCGCGCCGCACGACCGGATTGGAAAATTTCGGCAGCCGCGTGTTGAACAGGAAACCGTTGACCACCGGCGGAATGCCGGTATCGAAAGTTTCGGCGATGACCTCGCCCCTGTGGAAGGCCGGAAAATCGAGATCGCGCTCGCGTTTGACCGGGTCGCTGTCGTCGTCAATGGCGCAGATGCCTTTCTTGAACGCTTCCTGCTTGGCGTTGGCGTTGAGGAAATATTCGATGGTGATCTGGTCGTAATTGTCGAAGCCGCGCTTGGACGGCACGTCCTTGCCCCAATAGTCCGGATTGCGCTTGAACACGATGCGCTGACCGGGCACGACTTGCGCCACCGTGTAAGGCCCGCTGCCGATCACCGGCTTTAGCGTCGTCCTGTCGAAGGTGTCCTTGTTGAAGGCGTGTTTCGGGATGATCGGCGTCAGCGCAATGATCAAAGGAAATTCGCGGTCGGCCTTGTCGTTGAAGGTGAAGCGCACACTGCGGTCGCCGGTCTTTTCGAGCTTGGCAATCGCTTTCATTCGCTGGCTGTAAGGTGGGCGGCCCTTCTCGGTGAAGACGTCATAGGTAAACAACACGTCTTCGGGCGTCACCGGCTCGCCGTCCGACCATTTGGCGTTGGGATCGAGGTGGAATTCGATGCTCTTGCGCTCGGGATCCATGTCGGCGGTATCGGCGAGCAGGCCGTAGAGACTGAAGGCCTCGTCGTAGTTGCGCTGCATCAACGGCTCGAAGACAAGATTGCCAAAGGCTTGATCCATCATGCCGCGCGCGGTGGTGCGCAGGCTTCTCAGGATGAACGGATTGAGATTGTCGAAGCTGCTGACGACGCAATAGGTAATGCTGCCGCCTTTCGGCGCGTCGGGATTGACGTAATTGAAATGATCATAGTCGGCCGGCAGCGCCGGCTCGCCCTGCATGGCAAGCGCGTGCTTCGGTTCCGACAGAGCCGGCTGCAGGGAAAGGCCGACAAACAAGATTGCGGCGATCAGCCAAACGACAACGCGGCCCATGACCGTCTCCTTCCCGATTCGATGCGCAGCATACATGAGCCGGTCGTGCACCGGCCAACCCCTTGAGCCTATCCCTTGGCCAAGATTCGCGAGACCCGGGCTGGATTCGGCACCGCTTGCAGTGTAACACGCCGTCCGAAGTCATTCTGTTGCCTCATTTCGGCAACAGGTAGCTGGACCACACGGCATGAAACAAGCCGGTTCCGGGATCATTTGAGAGGAATGCACGACATGACGAGCCTGAACAGCAACGCGCACCGCCTGTCGGTCATGGCCGCTGGCGTGGTCGGCATTCTGGGCGCCGGGATTCCCGCTGCTTCCGCGCAGCAGCAACAGCAGATTCCGCAAGGCTGGTTCAAGGCCTGCACCAAGCAGGAAGACGTCGACATCTGCAATGTCCAGAACATCACCACCGCTGGCAACGGCCAGCTCATCACCGGCGTCAGCCTGATCGAATTGAAGGGCAAGGTGAACCGCAAGGTGTTCCAGGTGACGGTTCCGACCGGCCGTCTCGTTCCTCCCGGCATCGGCCTCCAGATCGACGGCGGCAAGGCGCAGAAGCTCGACTATGTGATTTGTTTTCCGGATCGCTGCGTGGCGGAAGTGCCGCTGAGCGATCAGCTTGTCGCATCCTTCAAAAAGGGATCGGCGCTGACGCTCACCTCGGTCAATTTCCAGAACCAGCCGAACCCGATCAAGATTGCGCTGACCGGCTTCAGCGGCGCCTTCGACGGCCCGCCGCTGCAGCAGTCGGACATCGAGGACCGGCAGAAGAAGCTCCAGGAGTTCGTCGCCAAGAACAATCAGGACTTTGCCAAGAAGCTCAAGGAAGAGCAGGAAAAGGCGAAGGCCGCCAACTGATCGACGGGTTTCGGACGAATAAAAAAGCGGGTTCATGCCCCGCTTTTTTCGTTTGGACCGGCTGTTTGTCGGGTCCAGCCATGTCTCAGGCCAGCCAGATTCCGACTAAGTCAATGTCTCAATTGGTGCTTCGGCTCGTAGCGCCCGTCCGGCTTCTTGTCGAACATTTCACCAATCTGCGGATGCCGGACCGGTTCGCCCGACCGGTCCTCGAGTAAATTCTGCTCGGACACATAGGCGATGTATTCCGTTTCGGAATTCTCGGCGAGCAGATGATAGAAAGGCTGGTCCTTGCGCGGCCGCACGTCAGCGGGGATCGCCTCGTACCATTCGTCAGTATTGGCGAATTGCGGATCGACGTCGAAAATGACGCCGCGGAACGGAAACAGCCGGTGCCGAACCACCTGTCCGATCGAGAATTTGGCTGTCTTCATCGCACTCACCACTTGAACTTCTTGAACGCCACGCATCCTGGAACACGCAAGGAACGCTCCAGGACTTTAGATTCTTACGCACCGGTCCGGCAAAGATTGGCCCAGACCTTAAGGTCGACATCGTCATTATTTGGCGCAGACGCCGCGTCAATTCAATCCCGATCCCCTTGATGCCGGGTTGAGCATCGCGAGATGCGGATCAAGGGCGGTGGCCAAGATCGCTATCGCTCAGCCGGTTTTCGCAATCCGCCAAAAAACGCCGCAAAACCGCTGCCGGGTCGAAGACCCTCGCGCATGAAAAACGCCCGTAACGGCGCAAACCGCTCAAGCGCGCCAAGGCCAGCGCTGCGCACCATCTGAGCCGGCAGCATGTCGGAAAGCAACGACATGTTGAGCAGGTTGACCGCGCTGCTGCGCGCCAGAATGTCCGGCCGCCGCTTGAAATCATAGGCTGCAAGCGCCTTGGGGGCGCCCGGGTCCGAGCGGTTTCTGCTTGCGGCACCAATCAGGTCGTCGATGTCCCGGATGCCGAGATTGAGGCCTTGCGCGCCAATTGGGGGAAACACGTGGGCGGCTTCACCGACAAGTGCCACGCGGCGATGCGCAAACCGCCACGGGCTCACCGCTGAAAGTGGGTAGACCTGCCGGCCGGGCTCAACCGACACGCGGCCCAACATCGATTGCATTCGCTGTTCGACCCGCGTCGAAAGCTCAGCGTCGTCGAGTGCTGCAAGGTCCTTGGCGATATCGGGTTCGAGCACCCAGACAAGGCTGGACCGGTTGCCGGGCAGGGGAACCTGTGTGAACGGACCGGTCTCGGTGTGGAATTCGGTCGAGGTGAAGGCATGGTCGCTGCGGTGACCGAAATTGAGCACCAACGCCGCCTGCGGATAGGATCGGATCGAGGTGCGGATGCCGGCTGCCTCGCGGGCCGGCGACTGACGGCCATCGGCGGCAACTGCCAACGATGCCTCAACCTCGCTGCCGTCGGCGAGAACGGCATGGGCATGGTCGGCATCGAGGCGCCATGCCTCCACCATCGACTTTCGCCATTCGATGCCCGAATGCGCGACAGCCTCGGCTAGCATGCGGTTGAGAACGCTGTTGGGCAAGTTCAGCCCGAATTGCTCTTCGTTGATCTCGCTGGCGCGAAAGGTCACTGTCGGGCTGCGGATCAGCCGGTTGGTTGCGTCAACGATACGCATCACCTTGAGCGGCGCTGCGTGCGGCCTGATTCCGTCGAAGATCCCTAGCCGTTCGAACATCTTCAGGGCAGGGTTCATCAAGGCTGTCGTCCGGCCGTCGGGGCCGGCGGCGTCGGGTCCGACGAGCGTCACGGGAAAGCCCGCCTCGGCAAAGCCAAGCGCCGCGATCAGCCCCGCAGGGCCGCTGCCGGCGACCAGTATCCGTGCTGTTTCCCGATGGTTCAAATTCGGCTTCCGGATTGCGAGGTGAGGCCCGTCCGGCCTGCTGGTCCATATAGATCAGGTGATGCGGCTTGATCAACGCGGCGATTCGGCCCATTCGGTTGCCATGACTGGCCAACAAGACGATTTCAGCCACCTCGACGGCACCGGCCGCGCGATTGCGAGCGTTGCGCGCAGCCCTCGACTGACGGTGAGCGTCGTTGCCGGCATGGGCATCGCCCTTGCCTGGCTCCTTCTCGGCGCAATGGCAGTTCGGGGGGCGGTGAGCCGGCTCCCGGGCGCCGATGTACCCGGCGACGCCGTGCTGGAATACCTGCCGCAACTGCCGCTGCCGGATTTCCTTGCGCGTTTCTTCGCCCTTTGCCTGGCGCCGGCGCCGCTTCGCGCAAGCGTAGGCGCGCAAGGCGGGGCACTCACCGCGATGTGGCTGTTGATGGCCATCGCGACCATGCTGCCCTCCGCGGCGCCGATGATCCGCACTTATTGCGAGATCGCAGATACCGCCCGGATCAAGGGGGAACCCGTTGCCCATCCGCTGATCCTTGTCGCTGGATATTTGAGCGTCTGGCTTGCCGCCTCGGCAATATTCGCTGCCCTGACGCTCGCAGTCCATGCATTCGTGTCATCCGGGCAGATGCTCGATCCGCTGCTTGGAATTGCCGGAGCAGCCGCACTGTCGATCGCTGGTCTCTATCAGTTCAGCTGGCTGAAGGAAGCCTGTCTGGTGAAGTGCAGAAATCCGTTCTCGGTCCTGTTCGCCAACTGGAGCGCCAGGCCCATTCGCATTTTCCGGCTCGGTATAGAGCAGGGCCTGTGGTGCCTTGGATGCTGCTGGGCGCTGATGCTGGTAATGTTTGCCGTCGGTGTGATGAACGTGTTCTGGATGGCGCTGGTCGGCTTGTTCAGCCTGGTCGAAAAACAGACGGCAGGCAATCTGCCGACGCGGTTGGGCGGTGCGATACTGCTTGTCTGGGCAGCCGCGCTACTAGTAGTCTCGGCATGAGGGGGGAGAATTCGATGACAGATCAAAACTGGGCAATGAAGGGAGAGCTCATCCTTTCCTGCAATTGCACGGTTTTTTGCCCTTGCGTTCTGTCGCTCGGCAATCATCCGCCTACGGAAGGCTATTGCCAAACCTGGGCGGGGTTCCGGATCGATGCCGGCCATTTCGGCGAGGTCGACCTGTCCGGCCTCAATCTTGGGCTGGTCATGGAAATCCCCGGTTATATGAGCCGCGGCAACTGGACGGCGGGCCTGTTCATCGACAAGCGCGCCTCGGTTTACGCTGTGAAGGGACTGACGAAGATATTCACCGGCAAGGCCGGTGGAACCACATCGCTGCTCTCCATCCTGGTCGGACAGTTCCTCGGTGCCGAGCAGGTGCCGATCACCTACGAGACGCGTGAGAAAACACGCATCTTTCAGATACCGAAGATCATCGATGGTGCGGTGACGCCAATTACCGGCAAGGATCGCGACAAGGATACGGTCATCAGCAATTCGGAATACTGGATTGCGCCGGAAATCATCGTCGCCAAATCCGACAAGAGCAAAATGCGGGCCTTTGGCCGCAACTGGAACTTTGCTGGCCGTTCGGCCGAAATCTGCAAGCTGGACTGGCGGGGCCCGTGAGCAAGAAGACGACGGCCAGGAAAATCGCCGACCGGATTCCGCGGCCGAAGAAGAAAGTCACATGGCCTCAGGCGCGGGCGTTCTCGGTCCATCTCTTGACCGCGTCGGGCTCATTCCTGGCGTTTCTGTCGCTGGTGGCAGCAAGCGAGCAGCGCTGGACGGCGATGTTCTGGTGGCTGGGGCTGGCGCTTTTCGTCGACGGCATCGACGGGCCGATCGCCAGGAAGCTCGATGTCAAGGAAATCCTGCCGACTTGGTCGGGCGAACTGCTCGACAACATCATCGATTACGTGACCTACGTGTTGATTCCGGCCTTCGCGCTCTATCAGCGCGGTTTCATGGGCGAGCGCCTGTCGTTCCTGTCGGCGGCGATCATCGTGGTGTCGAGCGCAATCTACTATGCCGATACCGGCATGAAGACGAAGGAGAATTTCTTCAAGGGCTTTCCGGTCGTCTGGAACATGGTGGTGTTCACGCTGTTCGTCATCGAGCCCGGACAATGGGTTTCTTTCGCCGTGGTCGTGGTGGCCGGCATTCTCACCTTCGTGCCGATCAATTTCATCCATCCGGTGCGGGTGAAGCGGCTGCGGCCAATCAATCTCGGCATGACGCTGCTTTGGTGCGCTTTCGGCGCGCTGGCGCTGGCGCAGGCCGCACTTGCCTCCTTCTACGACCAGATCGGCGTGCTGGGCGAGCAGGTCAGCGATTTCATCAAGTTCGGGATTACGTTCACCGGGCTTTACCTCGCCTGCATCGGCGCTATCATGCAGTTCTTCCCAAATCTCGGCGCCAAGCCGGATAAGAAAGCCTGATCCCAAGAGAGCCAGAAGATGTCCAAAGCGATCCGCATCCATGCCCATGGCGGCCCGGAGGTCCTGACCTATGAGGATGCCGATCCCGGGCAGCCGGGCTCGGGACAGATCCTGGTCAAGCATACCGCGATCGGTCTCAATTTCATCGACGTCTATTATCGCTCTGGCCTTTATCCGCCGCAGGGCGGATTTCCGCTGATCCCTGGCGGCGAGGCGGCCGGCGTGGTCTTGGATGTCGGCTCGGATGTCGACTGGCTCAAACCCGGCGATCGCATCGCCTACGCCGTGACGACCGGCGCCTATGCCGGGCAGCGCGTGATCGCCGCCGACCGCGTGGTGAAGGTGCCGGACGGCATCAGCGACGAACAGGCCGCAGCCATGATGCTAAAGGGCATGACCGCCGAATATCTGTTGCGCCGTACATTCAAGGTGAAAGCCGGCGACACGATCCTGTTTCATGCGGCGGCCGGCGGTGTCGGGCTGATCCTCGGCCAATGGGCCAAGCATCTCGGCGCGACAGTGATCGGCACGGCGAGTTCCACCGACAAGATCGAGCTCGCCAAGGCGCATGGCTTCGACCACGTGATCAACTATCGCGAACAGGATTTCGTGGCCGGCGTTGCCGCTATCACCGGTGGCAAGAAATGCGACGTTGTCTACGATTCAGTCGGCAACGACACATTTCCAGCCTCGCTCGATTGCCTGCGGCCGCTCGGCACTTTCGTCAGCTTCGGTCAATCGTCTGGGCCGATCCCGCCCTTCAGCATCTCGTTGCTGGCGCAGAAGGGCTCGCTGTTCGCAACGCGGCCGACACTGTTCGTCTATAATGCCAAGCGCGAAGACCTCGAAGCTTCCGCCGCCGCCTTGTTCGGTGTGGTGCTCAGCGGCGCCGTCAAGATCAAGATCAACCAGCGTTACGCGCTCAGCGAGGCCGGCAAAGCGCATTCCGATCTCGAAGAGCGCCGGACCACCGGGACAACAATACTTATCCCTTAGGCGCCCGCAGTTTCGGGCCGCCGACGCCGCCGTTCTTGCGAACTGCTCTTTACCGCTTGAGTTTCCGCTGAAATTCTTGAAGCTCTTTCAAGTCGTGAGGCGCTTACCGTAGAGAGCAGCCCGCGCATACGATGGTTGCGGGAACACAGAACATGTCTGGCAAACCAGATGGAGGCACCGTGAGTGCAGATCAGGACGGCGCAAACCTGCTTGAGGTTCGCGGCCTCACAAAGATATTCGGCACGTTGACGGCGTGCGACCATGTCGATCTCAACATCGCCAAGGGCGAGATCCATGCGTTGCTTGGCGAGAACGGCGCGGGCAAGTCGACCCTGGTGAAAATGCTGTTTGGATCGCTGGAACCGAATTCCGGCGAGATTTTCTGGAATGGTCAGGCGGTCAGGATCACCAGCCCCGGCACCGCAAAAAAGCTCGGCATCGGCATGGTTTTCCAGCATTTTTCCCTGTTCGAAGCGCTGACGGCGGCGGAGAACATCGCGCTGTCGCTGGATGACGGCTCGCCGATCAGCACGATCGCGGCCAAGGCGAGGGCGCTCTCCTACAGTTACGGCCTGCCTCTCGATCCGCTATCGCTGGTCGGTGATCTGTCGGTCGGCGAGCGTCAGCGTATCGAAATCATCCGCTGCCTGCTGCAGACGCCGCAACTCATCATCCTCGACGAACCAACTTCGGTGCTGACGCCGCAGGAGGCCGATAAGTTGTTCGAGACGCTCGAACGGCTGCGTTCGGAAGGAAAGTCCATCCTCTACATTTCGCACCGGCTGGAAGAGGTCAAACGGATCTGCGACCGCGCCACCGTGCTGCGTCACGGCAAGGTGGTCGGCCATTGCAATCCGCGCCAGGAAACCGCGTCTTCGTTGGCGCGGATGATGGTCGGCAACGAGGTGCTGGCCGTGGTGCGGGCGCCGGCCGAGGGTATCGAGACCGCGCCGGTGCTGCTTCAAATCCGCGAACTCACCCGCAAGCCGGCGACCCCGTTCTCGATCCCGCTCAGGAACATCAATCTCGAGGTCCGCGCCGGCGAGGTGATCGGCATTGCCGGTGTGGCCGGCAACGGCCAGGGCGAATTCTTCGAATCCGTTTCCGGCGAGGTGCTGCAGCCGGATGCCGGCTCGGTCCGCATCCGCGGCAAGGATGCCGGCGGTCTCACCATCACCGGCAGGCGTCTGATGGGCGCTGCCTTCGTCCCGGAAGAGCGGCTCGGCCATGGCGCAGCACCGCGCATGAAGCTTTCGGAGAACCTGCTTCTGTCGCGCCACGCCACCGATGGCAAGATGTTTGTCGGCGCCGGTGGAATGGTCAAGGGCGATGCGATCCATACCGCTGCCCAGCGCATCATAAAGGCAATGGACGTGCGCAAGAGCGCGCCGGATCCGGAGGCTGCGGCTCTTTCGGGCGGCAATCTGCAGAAATTCATCGTTGGCCGCGAACTCGACCGCCGGCCGAGCGTCTTGGTGGTCAATCAGCCGACCTGGGGGGTCGACGCGGGTGCGGCGGCCCACATCCGCCAGGCGCTGATCGAACTGGCGCGCAGCGGCTCGGCGGTGCTGGTGATCAGCCAGGACCTCGACGAGCTGTTCGAGATTTCCGATGCGATCACGGTAATGCACAATGGCGAATTGTCGAAGCCGCTGCCGATAGCTGAAGCGACATTCGAGAAAATCGGGCTGCTGATGGGCGGCGCCGAACCCGGTCATGCCGAACATACGCTGGAGACGGCCTGATGCGCCTCGAACTTGTAAAACGCCCGCAGCGCTCGATGCTTTTTTCGGCACTCTCGCCTTTCATCGCTTTCGTTTTGACGATCATTGCCGGTGCCATCATGTTCGCGCTGCTCGGCGTCAACCCGTTGACTGCGTTCCGCATCTACTTCATCGAACCGATCAGCCAGGTGTGGCAGCTGCATGAGCTGGCGATCAAGGCCGCCCCCCTGATCCTGATCGCAGTCGGACTGTCGGTCTGCTACAAGGCCAACATCTGGAACATCGGCGCCGAAGGCCAGTTCATCCTGGGCGGCATTGTCGGCTCGATCATCCCCGTGCTGTTTCCGCAGTTCGAAGGCCCATTGGTGCTGCCGCTGATGCTTCTGCTCGGCATGGTCGGTGGGGCCGCCTATGCTGCAATCCCGGCACTGCTGAAGACGCGCTTCAACACCAACGAGATCCTGACCAGCCTGATGCTGGTCTATGTCGCCCAGCTCTTCCTCGATTGGCTCGTACGCGGGCCGTGGCGCGATCCGCAGGGCCACGGTTTCCCGCAGACCATCCAGTTCAACGACTCGGCCATACTGCCGGAACTCCTCCCGGAATCCGGCCGGGCAAACTGGGGATTTGTCTTCGCGCTGATCGCGGCGATACTGATCTGGATCCTGATGAGCCGTATGTTGAAAGGCTTCGAGGTCCGCGTGCTCGGCTCAAGCCCGAGGGCAGGGCGCTTCGCCGGGTTTGGCCTTAACCGCATGGTCTTCTTTGCCTTCCTGCTGTCGGGCGCACTGGCCGGACTTGCAGGGATTTCGGAGGTCTCGGGAGCCATCGGACAATTGCAGCCGGTGATCTCGCCCGGCTACGGATTTACCGCTATCATCGTGGCATTTCTCGGCCGGCTCAATCCGCTCGGCATCGTCGCCGCAGGCCTTGTGCTGGCGCTGACCTATCTGGGCGGCGAGGCAGTGCAAAGCGCGCTCGGCATCTCCGACAAGGTGGCGCGCGTGTTCCAGGGCATGCTTTTGTTCTTCGTGCTCGGCTGTGACACGCTCATCCATTACCGCATTCGCCTGACCGGCTTTTCCGCGCCGAAGCTCGAGGCAGCGCCGAAGTTGGAGGAAGCCCGCTGATGGACATCACCGTCAACATCCTCTTGACCATCGCGACGGCGGCGACGCCGCTTCTGATCGCGGCGATCGGCGAACTGGTGGTCGAACGTTCGGGTGTGCTCAATCTCGGCGTCGAAGGAATGATGATCATGGGTGCCGTCGGCGGTTTCGGCGCCGGCTATCTCACCGGCTCGCCTTGGATAGGGCTGTTGGCGGCAATCACCATGGGGGCAGTGTTCTCGCTTCTGTTTGCCGTCATGACGCTGTCGCTGGCCACCAATCAGGTGGCCACCGGCCTATCGCTGACACTGCTCGGCCTCGGCCTTTCCGGCATGATGGGAACGAATTTTGTCGGCCAGCCTGGCGAAAGGCTGCCAAACCTCGATATTCCCGGCCTGACCGCAATCCCCGTCGTCGGCAGGCTGCTGTTCGGCCAGGATCCAATCTTCTACATCTCGATCGCGCTGACCGCCGCCGTCATGTGGTTCCTGTTCAAGACCCGCACCGGGCTCACGCTGCGCTCGATCGGCGACAGCCATGCATCCGCCCATGCGCTTGGCATCCACGTCATCCGCTACCGCTATCTCTCAGTGATTTTCGGCGGCGCTTGTGCCGGCCTCGCCGGCGGTCACCTATCGCTGGTCTACACACCGCAATGGGTGGAGAACATGACCGCCGGCCGCGGCTGGATCGCGCTGGCTCTGGTCGTCTTCGCCTCCTGGCGGCCATGGCGGGTGCTGGCCGGCGCCTATATTTTCGGCGCGATCTGGGTTGGCCAGCTTCACGTCCAAGCCATAAATCTGCAGGACTTCGTCGACGCGCCCTGGTTGCTCTACAAGTTAATTGCGTTCTTAAAATCGTTTCCCTCGCAACTGCTTTCTTCGCTGCCCTATCTGGCAACCGTCGTGGTTCTCGTTCTAATCTCGCGCAACAAGCGTTTGACGATGATGAACACGCCGGCCTCCTTGGGCCAGCCATTCGTTCCGGATCGTTGACAACAAAAAGACGGAAGCTCCAAGGCTTAACTCAGAGAGGTAACACAATGAAAAACCTGCTTATTGCCCTGATGGCGACGACGGCCGCATTGTCGCTGGCGGCATCAGCCCGGGCGGCGGACAAGCTGAAGGCGTGCTGGGTCTACACCGGCCCGATCGGCGATTTCGGCTACTCCTACCAGCACGACCAAGGCCGCCTCGAGGTGGAAAAGGCACTCGGCGACAAGGTCGAGACCGCCTATCTCGAAAACGTCTCCGAAGGCCCCGATGCCGACCGCGCCTTCGAGCGCCTGGCGCGCGAGGGATGCAAGATCATTTTCGGCACGTCCTTCGGCTTCATGGACCCGGAAGTGAAGATCGCCAAGAAATTCCCCAAGGTGATGTTCGAGCACGCCACCGGCTACAAGACGGCCGAAAATCTCGGCATCTACAATGCGCGTTTCTACGAAGGCCGCTACGTGCTTGGCCAGATCGCCGCCAAGCAATCGAAGTCGGGCGTCGCCGGCTACATCGTTTCCTTCCCGATCCCGGAAGTGGTGATGGGCATAAATTCCTTTATGCTCGGCGCACAGTCGATCAACCCGAACTTCAAGGCGAAGATCGTGTGGGTGAACTCCTGGTTCGATCCGGGCAAGGAGGCCGATGCTGCCAAGGCATTGTTCGACCAGGGCGCCGATATCGTCGTCCAGCACACCGACTCGACCGCTGCCTTGCAGGTGGCGGAGGAGCGCAAGCTGCACGGCTTCGGGCAGTCCTCCGACATGATCAAGTTCGCGCCGCACGCGCAGCTGACCGCGCTGACCGACGAGTGGGGTCCCTACTACATCAGCCGGGTCCAGGCGGCGCTCGACGGCACCTGGAAGCCAGACAATGTCTGGCTCGGCATTAAGGACGGCGCCGTCAAGCTGGCGCCGTTCACCAACATGCCCGACGACGTCAAGGCGATGGCCGAAGCCACCACCAAGAAGATCGCCGACGGCTGGAACCCCTTCACCGGGCCGGTCGCCAAGCAGGACGGCACACCTTGGCTGAAGGAGGGCGAGGTCGCCGACGACGCCACGTTGCTCGGCATGAATTTCTACGTGAAGGGCGTCGACGACAAGCTGCCGCAGTAGGCGGTCGGAAACATATCGAACGAAAGGGCGCCACGCGGCGCCCTTTTCATTTTGGACGGAATATCAGACGGCTGAGCCGTAAAGGTCGTAAGCGTCGGCGCGCTCGACCTTGACCGTGACGATGTCGCCGGCGCGCAGTGGCCGCCGCGACTGGATATGGACCGAACCGTCGATTTCGGGCGCATCGTATTTGGTCCGGCCCTTGGCCGAATTGCCATGCGCCTCGTCGACCAGGACCGGCAGTCGCTTGCCAATTTTCTTGGTTAGCTGCGTTGCCGAAATCTTCTGCTGGCGCTGCATGAAGCGGTGCCAGCGGGCTTCCTTGATCTCCTGCGGCACTTGCTCGAGGCCGAGCTCGTTGGAGCGGGCGCCTCTGACCGGCTCGTATTTGAAACAGCCGGCGCGGTCGATCTTGGCCTCGTCCAGCCAGTCGAGCAGCATCTCGAAGTCGTCGTCCGTCTCGCCGGGGAAGCCGACGATGAAGGTGGAGCGGATGGCAAGGTCCGGGCAGACGTCGCGCCAGCCGCGAATGCGCTCGAGCGTCTTTTCGCCATGAGCGGGCCGGCGCATGTTCTTCAGCACCTGCGGCGAGGCGTGCTGGAATGGGATATCGAGATAGGGAAGAATCTTGCCTTCGGTCATCAGTGGGATGACGTCCGCGACATGCGGGTAGGGATAGACATAGTGCATGCGCACCCAGACACCGAGCTTGCCCAGTTCTTCCGATAGATCGAGGAATTTCGCCCGCACTTCGCGATCGCCGAACATGCTGGTCTGGTATTTGATATCGATGCCGTAGGCGCTGGTATCCTGCGAGATGACGAGGATCTCCTTGACCCCGGCCTTGGCCAGCTTCTCGGCTTCGCGCAACACGTCGGCGGCCGGCCGCGATACGAGGTCGCCACGCAGCGCCGGAATGATGCAGAAGGTGCAGCGGTTGTTGCAACCTTCCGAAATCTTGAGATACGCATAGTGGCGCGGCGTGAGCTTGACGCCCTGCGGCGGCAAAAGGTCGACGTAAGGATCGTGGCTCGGAGGGGCAGCCTCATGCACTGCCGCCATCACGCTTTCATAAGCTTGTGGGCCGGTGATGGCCAGGACGTTGGGATGTCTTTCACGGATGACGTCCGGCTCGGCGCCGAGGCAGCCGGTGACGATGACTTTGCCATTCTCCGAAAGTGCCGAGCCGATGGCGTTGAGCGATTCGTCGCGAGCCGAATCGAGGAAGCCACAGGTGTTGACGACGACCAGGTCGGCACCGTCGTGCTTGCGGGCGATCTCGTAGCCCTCGGCGCGCAGGCGCGTGATAATGCGCTCCGAATCCACAAGGGCTTTCGGGCATCCAAGGCTGACGAAACTGACGCGAGGGGCGGACATCAAAGCTTTCCGGATTTTCAGGATTGGCGGCGCAGTACCACACTTGTCGCGGCATTGGTATGGGCGGCGGCTGCGGCGAAACGCAACCGCCAGCGTCGCCGAAGCTGAAAGGCCCGGCCGATGCGAGTTCGAGTCGATGCGTCAGCTCATCGCACTGCTGACATGCGGCAATACTTCCACAGCGCCTCGATAGATCATATCGAGTGCGACATAGAAGATGATCAAAAGGCCGATGTAGGCGATCCAGCGATGGCGGTGCAGCAGCTTGGCGATAAAGCTCGCGGCAAGGCCCATCAGCGCGATCGACAGGACGAGGCCGATCACCAGCACCTGGAAGTGATCGCGCGCCGCGCCGGCGACCGCCAGCACGTTGTCGAGCGACATCGACACGTCGGCGATGACGATCTGCAATGCCGCCTGACCCAAGGTCTTTTTGCGCGCCTTGCCGGCCACCATAGCATCGCTGTTGATATCGGAATTGGACAGCGCTTCGGTCGCCTCCACCTCGTCGGCATGCGACGTGCGCAGCTCGCGATACATCTTCCAGCACACCCACAGCAGCAAGATGCCGCCGGCCAGCAGCAGGCCGACAATCTGCAGCAGAGTGACGGTGATCGCGGCAAAACCGATGCGCAGCACCGTCGCCGCCACCACACCGATGAGAATCGCTCTCTTGCGCTGCTCGATGGGCAAGCCGGCCGCGGCCAAGCCGATGACGATGGCGTTATCGCCTGCAAGCACGAGGTCGATGGCGATGACCTGGAGCAGGGCAGAGAAGCCCGCGGCAGTGAAAATTTCCATCGACTGGAAGTCCCTTGCTGGTTGGCCGCGTTCGCGTCGAATGCCTGGAGGGCCTAACGTGTATGGTTCCCGCGCGTCAAGGGACTGGTTGGAACACGGTCGGCAAACCGCCCGTTATTGCGGCGATATACAGAGTTTGCGACGATCGGCCCGAACACCGGCAAAATGCGGCCACAGGTCGTGAATGCCTAGTTATAGAGATTGTATTTGGGCCAGTCGCTTTCCGGAATTTCATCACCGATCCGGTAGCGGAGCTGCAGGACTTCCATATGGTCCGGCGCTGTTTCGCATTTGAATTTCAGCCGGTACCACTGTCCCTTGCTGCGAAACGCAGCACCCGGGCTCTTGATCGCATCGGCGCCCATTTCGGGCGTCGCAAAAGCGTAGGCGACGACACGATCGGCTTTGTATTTGTGGTCGTCGCGGGTAATCCGGTCGAGAATTTCGGCGTCGCATCGCTGCTCCAGCCGGGTTTGCGGGTCGAGTTTCAGCAGGCCGGCGCGCAATGCGCTGTCCATCGCGCTGGCCGGCCAAGCCAGTATCATCCATGCGAGGACCGCAGAAAATAGTTTATTCATAGGCGGGAGAAGCTCCATATTCGCGCGGAGAAAGCAACCCGACGAGCGCGGCGCGGCGGGTGACAGTCTTCGCTTTGTGGCAGGTTGTTGATTACGCAATGGTGTCACCGGTACTTTGGTATCGTTGCCACGATCAGCACCTGTCGCATCTCAGCGACGCTGAGGTGGTGCGCTGCATGGGCAGAGCGGCGGTTCTGCCCGAAGCGGGCCGGCCTGTTAAACCCAGGCAGTCAAAGAATCCGACGAGCGGAAAACTCGACATCATGCCTGCAGGATTGAAGAAATTGGTGCGCGGCCTGAGACATAGGTGACGTTTTGTACCGGACACATGGGTAACACTTTTGGCTTTTGGCCGGAGGTGTTGATGCCGTGG